>CAVRRT010000178.1:0-32768 GCA_963723305.1 uncultured Pseudomonadota bacterium | reverse complement strand
CGCCGGCGGCCCTCGCGGTCCACGGGGTCATCTCGCCGGGGCGCGGTATCGACGAGCTCACCACGGCCACGACGAACCTCGTTCGGGGGGTAGGCAGGCTGCGCTCCACCCGCGGCGAATGGCCCGCGGGCTCGTTCGGTCTGCCGGTCTGCCCGTTTTCCGACATCGCCGGGGGCGACCTCGAGGCGAATGTCGCCCTCGCGAACGCGCTCGCGTGCGGGCGCGGCCCGAGCGGGCTTTCCGACACCATCGCCCTCAATGCGGCGGTGGCCCTCTGGGTCGCGGGCGCCCGGCCCGACGTCCAGGGCTCCGTGGCCGAGGCGCGCGAGCTTCTTCTCGGCGGCGCGGTGCTCCGAAAGATGGACGACACCCGGGACTTCTACACCAGCCGGGGCGCACTGGCATGAAGCGCGCGTATTTCGGGACGGACGGGATCCGCGGGCCCTACGGCGGGCCCGTCATCAACGAGGCCTTCGTCTCCCGCCTCGGGGCGGCCGCGTCCCGCTGGCTGGAGTCGCGCGGGGTGCGCTCCGGCGACGTGATGATCGGCCGCGACACCCGCGCCTCGGGAGCCCCGCTCCTTCGGGCGCTTGGCGCGGGGCTCATGGGCGGCGGAATGAGGGCGCTTGCGCTCGGGATCGTCCCGACGCCGGCGGTCTCCCGCGCCGCCAGGCTCGGCGGCGCCGCCCTCGGCGCGGTGGTCACGGCGTCCCACAATCCCGCCTCCGACAACGGGATCAAGTTCTTCGGGCCGGACGGCGCGAAGCTCTCCGACGAGGACGAGGCGCGGATCGAGTCCCTCATCGACCCCTCCGCCTCCATCCCGGCCCTCGGGGCCGACGAGGAGCTCCCGGGGGAGGCCGTCCTCGGGGCCTACGTCGAGGCCGCCTCCCGGATCCTTCCCCCGGCTCGCTCCGGGGATGGAAGGTCGCACTCGACACGGCGAACGGGGCCACGTGCGCCGCGAGCCCGAACGTCCTCGCCGCGCTTGGCGCCGAGATACTCCCGATCGGCGACAAGCCGGATGGCCGCAACATCAACGAAGGCGTCGGGAGCGAGCACCCGGAGGCCCTGGCCGCGCTCGTCGTTTCCTCGGGCGCCCGGATCGGGGTCGCCCACGACGGAGACGGGGACCGGTGCGTCCTCTGCGACGAGCTGGGATCGGTCCTCGACGGAGACGAGGTGCTGGCGATCCTCGCCCTCCACGCGCTGGCGCGGGGGTCCCTGGCGCGGAGGACCCTCGTCGTCACCGTCCAGAGCAACATGGGGCTCGACGCCGCGATCCAGGCGGCGGGAGGGCGCGTCGTGCGCTCGGCCGTCGGCGACCGGTATGTCGCCGAGGCGATGCGGGCCTCGGGCGCCTCGCTCGGTGGCGAGTCGTCCGGCCACATCGTATGCTCCGACTTCGGCCCCACCGGGGACGGACTCGTCGCGGCCCTGCGGGTCGTCGGCGTCATGCTGGAGACGGGCCGGCCGCTCTCGGAGCTCCGCCGGTCGATGAGGAAGTTCCCGCAGCTCACCTGCGCGCTCACGGTGCGCGAGAAGAGGCCTCTCGACGGGCTCCCCGGGCTTTCGGCCGCGGTTGCGGGTCTCGAGGCCGAGCTCGCGGGGAAGGGCCGGGTCCTGGTGCGCTATTCGGGCACGGAGCCGAAGCTGCGGCTCCTCGTCGAGGGTCCGACCGACGCCGTGGTGCGGTCCGGCATCGAGAGGCTGTCCTTCGCGGCCCGCGCGGACCTCGAGGTCACCTAGGCGGCCCAAGTTGGCTTGCGCGGCCGGCGGACCGCCGTTTGCGTGGGTCATGCCCGCAAGAACCCTGACCCGGGGACTGGCACTCCTGCTGACCCTCTGTGCTCCCGCGAGCGCGGCCGACTTCGGCGAGCGCTTTGACGAGATCGTGTCGCTTGCGACCCCCGCGCAGCTCTACGCCTTCCTCTACGACATGCCGAAGGGCGGCGACCTCCACAACCATTCCGGTGGCGCCAACCGCTCCGAGTGGGTCTACGCCGTGTGCACCGACCCCGCGAGGAACGGGGGCGAGACCTTCTACACGTGCGCGCGCTTCGCCGGCACGGCCGACGAGGCGAAGCCGGCCGTGCAGTACCGCACGATTCGAAGCAAGGCCTACGCGTCGCTGGGGCCCGCAAAGGCCGAGTATGTCGCCCTCGGGGACCTGACGGCCGACGAAAAGGCCGCCTGGCTCGCGAGCATGCGGCTCGACGGGACGGGGGACGGCAGGAAGGAGTTCTTCGGCAACATCTGGCCGCGGATCGCCGCGACCACCGAGTGCCTGCCGCTGGCGACGGAGCTCCTGGTGGAGAACATGAAGTCCTTCGGGGCCGAGCAAGTGGCCTACGTGGAGACGCAGTTCGTGTCCGAGGGGATGCTGGACAACGACGGGAGCGTCATCCCGGACGAGGAGGCGGTCGACTTTGTGAAAAAGAGGTTGTCCCAGCCGGACGCCGTCGCGACCGGGGTGACGGTCCGGTTCCTTCGCACGATCCTGCGCTTTGCGCCCGACGCTGAGGCCCGGCTCGTGAAGGCCTACGCCTTCGTCGACGGCCACCGAGACCTCTGGGTGGGGCTCAACATGGCGGGGATCGAGGAGAACCCGGATGGTCCGCCGTCCCGCTTCCTCGCCACCTTCCGCTCGCTCCGGGCGCGGTACCCGACGCTCGCCCTCTCCCTTCATGCCGGGGAGATGGACGGCGCGGACAAGCACGTGCGCGAAACGCTGCTCCTGGGGGCGAGCCGGATCGGCCACGGCGTCAACCTGATCAAGGACCCCGACACGCTTCTGCTCCTCCAGCAGACACGCAGGGTCCTCGTGGAGATCAACCTCATCTCGAACCGCCTCCTGGGCTATGTGCCCGACCTCTCGAAGCACCCGTTCCCGGAATACCTGCGGACGGGGGTGCCCGTATGCCTCAACACCGACGACCGCGGAATGTGGGACTCCAACCTGACGGACGAGTACTACACGGCCGTCACGAATTTCCACCTCTCGTGGGCGGAGATCCTGCAGATGGGCCGCGACTCGATCGCCCATTCGTTCCTCCAGCAGCCCGAGAAGGAGAGGCTCCTGTCGGAATTCGACCGGAGGATCGCGGAATTCGAGTCCCGCTACGGCTCGGGCCCGATCGAGGGCCCGCTCGCCTCGGTGAAGCCGGTCGCCTACGGCTACGCGAAGAGGACCTGGGGCTTCGACTTCAACTGACGACTCCGGGTTCCCCGCGGCCCTTGCCCGCGCCCGCGACCCAGACGCCGAGCGCCATCATCGCCCCGCCCGCCACCAGCCTCCCTAGGTCGGCCTTCTCGTGGAAGACGAGGAGGGATACCGCGATCCCGAGGGGGATCTTCGCGTTGTTGAACGCGGCGAGCGTTCCCGCATTGACCCGGGACGCCCCGACGTTCCACAGGAAGAAACCCGCGCCCGAGGCCACCGCGCCCAGGTAGGAGATCGTGGCCCATTGTACCGGCGTCGGCGCAAACGAGCGCCAGTCGGTGGCGAGGAGGGAGACGGCGAGAGTGAGCGCGAGGCCCCCGAGGAAGGGAAGCGCGATCCAGCCCGGCGCCGTCGCCCGCAACTGATTCGCCGCGCGACCTAGTTGGTCGCCGGCGTGATCTGGGTGTAGTCCAGGAAGTTGCCGGTCATCATCAGCAACGACATGACGGTCCAGGACTCGTCGTAGTAGGCGCCGCCGACCAGCAGCGTATCGGTCTTCACCAGGTTATAGGCGGCGTTGAGGAACGCCTGGTTGGAAGCGCTGCTCATCGCGCCGACGGCGGCCGGACCGACGAAGGCCGCCGATTGCCCCTGCGAGACCGTGTGGGCCGACGAATTGATCGTGCCGTCCATGTTGTAGCCGTCGACGATGTTCGCGGCGCCCACGCCGCTGAAGAAGCTGCTGGTCAAGGCGACGTATGACTGCGCGCGCGACGGGTTGATCGGGGTGGCGGCGGCCGAGGCACTCACCCCGTTCAGGCACCAGTCGACGCCGATTCGGAACGGCGTCCGGCAGGCGTCGTATTGGTAGTTGAAGGGACCGGCGCTCGACGATCCACCTGTGCTGGTGCACCAACCCGGCACGAGGCCGTTGGTGGTGTTCTTGTTGGTGGCGTTGAGGGCGCCCGGGGTGCTGGAGTTGGGGCCGAAAATGGTGTCGTAGACCGTCTGGGTGACGGCGTCCCAGTTGTGGCTGGAATCAAGCTGCTTGAAGAGGCGGTAATAGGCCGGCGCGAAGTACGAGATGTTGATGTCCTTGGTGAGGTCCGTCGGCCCCCAGCTGTCCCCTGGGCCGGCCAGATTCGAGTTGTAGACCTCGTGGTTCCAGATCGCCTGGATCTCCGAGAGGGCGTAGGCGCTGTACGTCTTCGACAGCGATCCCATCCCGCCCCACTGCTTGTCCGCCATGATGAGCGCGTAGGCCATGTCCTCGTCGGCGTCGGTGGCGCCTCCCGCCTCCATCGGCGTGTTGGTGCCGGCCGAGGTGATCGACCAGTTCATGAGGCCGTTGGCGTCGAGGTGGAGCTGCTCGTACTTCCAGAGGTTGTCGAAGAGAGTGTGATCGCCCATGTAGACGGCAATCAGCATCCCGTATCCGATACCTTCCGAGACCGTCGAGCCCGCAGGCGTCGCCGCGCTGACACCGTCCGACGAGGTCCGCTGAACGCGCTGGAATCCACCCGCGCCAGCGTCGGAGACGACCACGTCGGCCTTCCACTTGGTGTAGGCGGCCATGACGTCGTTGTTGTCGTAGGCGGTCGGATAGATGCAGCCCGACATCTGCCGGTTCTGCGGAAACGGAAAGTTGGCTCCATCGGCGGGCGGCGTCGGCCCGCGCGAGAGGGGCGCGCCCGCCGCGCCACCCGTGTTGGCATTGCCGCCAGTGCCGCTGCCGCTCGAGCCGCCGCTGCTCGTGCCACCGGTGCCGCCCGTCGTCACGACGGTTCCGCCCGACCCACCGGCGCCGCCGCCGGTCCCCCCCTTGGAGCCGCCGCTGCCGGTGATCCCGCCGGATCCCGGGCTGAGCACCGCCCGATCCCGGCTGAGCGCCGCCGGAGCCCGGCTGAGCGCCGCCGCTCCCCGTGGGGGCGCCGCCCGAGCCCGATCCGGTGCTGCCGCCCATGCCGGTGTCGCCGACGCGGACGGGCGGCGTGCACGCGGGCAGCGCTCCGGCGACCCAAGTCGCCAGCAAGAAAGAAAAGAGAATGCTCTGGGGTGCGAGCTTCATTCTAAGTCTGCCAGGAGCTCCACGGCCCGCCGGTCCCCGCCCATCGCAATCAGACAGCCACGACGCCCAACGGTCAAGCTCTTTCCTTTTCCGGAAGGGAGGTTGAAAAAGACATGGCCCCGAAGCTGACCACGCTGGCGTCGTCGATGTTCCACTGGTCGTAGCCGAGCAGGTGGCCGCGCGCCTCGGGGACGGCCCGGAGAAACGTGTAGATCGGCGACGTTCCGCACCATTTGAGATCGTCATGTCGCCTTGGATGTCGCCCTGGATGCCGGCTTCGTCGCCGCATTCGGTCACCAGCTGCCAAAAACCGCCGGCGTCGCCGGCACCGATCCGCGCCGCGCGCGCCCGATCGCGCGCGGCGACCGCCGCCAGCGGCCCGGCGTGGGCGCGCGCGCTGAGCTCGTCGCCGTAGCGCCGCCCGACGTGCGCGAAGTCGACCCCCAGCACGAACGACAGGCGGGCTCCCTCGCACGCCGCCAGCTCGCCGAGCGCACCGACGAAGCGAGCGACCCTCTCGCTCGCTTCGGGGAGACGGCGCGTGCGCGGGCCCTCCACGAAGGCGCCGCAGAGCACGGGGAGGATCCGGACCGAAGGGCCGAAGAGGTATTGCAGGAACAGCACCTGGAACTCGATGGCGTGCTCGACGAAATGGCAGCGGTCCTCGAGGGTCACCGCGCTCGGCGCGGTGGCGGCCAGCGCGTCGACGAGGCCGGTCTCCGTGCGCGCCGCGCCGAACGGCGTCGCGAACGGCTTGCGCGTCAGCCCGTAGCGATCGGGCTCGCCGTAGTGCGAGGTGCCGAGGATGACGAACACCCTGTCGGCGGCGTGGCGCTCGGCCGCCAGCGCCTGGTAAGCGCGGGCATAGGTGGCGCTGCCGCCGGACGGGCTGACGTGCGGCGCCGCGATCGCCCGCGCCGGCGTCGGGGCGTCCGCCGCCTCTCCGGCCGCCCTGTGCCCCTCCGGAGGAGCCCCGCCGAAATAGCCCCGCAGCGTCTCGGTCAGCGCTGCCTGCTCGGCCGGATAGGCGCTCCCGGCGTGCGCGGCCGGGCGCTCTGGCGAGGCGGCGATCTCCCGCAGGCGGGCCGCGCGCATCTCGGCGAACCGCTCGTCGTCGAGAAAACCGGCCTCGCGCAGCGCAGTCACCAGGTTCTTCGCCGCCTCGCCGACGGTGAGACGGCCGGCCACCCGCACCAGCCTGGCGCGCAGATCGCCTTCGTCCTGCTGGCCGTCGAAGCAGCCGAGGCAGCGGGCCAGCAACGGCGGCACCACCAGCGTCACCGTGGAATAGCGAAACGGATCGCGGATCACCAGCCCCGGCTGCTCCGGCAGCGGTGAGGGCATCAGGTCGAGATCGGCGCGCAAGCGCGGCAGGGGGGCTGCCATGGGCGGCCCGTCAATCATGCCACGCCCGGCGCGCCTGTCGGGCACCCGACGTCGGCGACGCGCGCGCGCCGGACCGCCTGGCGCCGGCGGCCCGCGCGCGCCAGAATGCGTGGCATGTGGAGCTCAGCGAAGAGCAAGCTGCCGGCGCCGGGGCAGGCGCTCCCCGGACGGCCCGAGAAGATGACCGTTCCCGCGCGCCACTTCGTGAACGGCGCGCCGCTCGAGGGACCCTGGCCCGCCGGAATGGAGCTGGCGACGTTCGGGATGGGCTGCTTCTGGGGCGCCGAGCGGAAGTTCTGGGAACACGACGGCGTCTTCAGCACCGCCGTCGGCTACGCGGGGGGCGCCACGCCCAACCCGACCTACCGCGAGGTCTGCTCGGGGCTCACTGGCCACACCGAGGTGGTCCAGGTGGTCTTCGATCCGAAGCGGGTCAGCTACGACCAGCTCTTGAAGCTGTTCTGGGAGAACCACGATCCCACGCAGGGGATGCGGCAGGGGAACGACAGCGGCACCCAGTACCGCTCGGCGATCTACACCCACGGCCCGGAACAGCAGCGCGCGGCCGAGGCGTCGCGCGACGCCTACGGGCGAGCGCTCGTCGCCGCCGGCCATGACGCGATCACGACGGAGATCGCTCCGGCGCCGCCGTTCTACTACGCCGAGGACTACCACCAGCAGTACCTGGCCAAGAACCCCGACGGCTACTGCGGGATCGGCGGCACCGGCGTCTCCTGCCCCGTCGGCCTCCCCCATCGCTGAGCGCCGGTCGATCACGATCGCGTGACCCGCGCCGATCGATCACGATCGCGTGAGCGGGAGGGGTTGGGAACCCTCCCAGGGTTCCCATCATGGTTGCCCAGAAGTGATGGCGCCGCTCCAGTCGGCGATCCGGCATTCGGCGCGGCGGAGCTCGTCGAGCTGCTCGCGCAGGCGGGCGACGTTCGACTGATAGACGCGATTCTCGGGTGCCAGCGTGGCTGCCCGCTCCCAGGCCTGCAGCGCCTCGCCGTAATGACCTCCTGCCCGCAGCTCGATTCCGCGATCGAAGAGCTCAACCGCGCGCTGGAGCGCTGAGCGGTGGCTGTCGTGCGGCGGCTGCTCGGGTGTGCGGCGCCAGCCGAGGAGCCCCGGGGCAGCGCCGCCCGGCCCGCCGAAGACGCGCTCGAACAGCTGCCCCGGCGCGCTCCAGTGCGGCGCCGATGGATCGGCGGCGCGCGCCTGCGGCGGCGGCGCGGCCGGCGGCGGCACGCTGGCGCGGGCGCGGCTGGGGATGGCCGGCAGCGGCGGCGGATCGGCGAGCACACGGATCGGCCCGGAGGCTTCGATGATCTCCACCTCGCACAGGGCGACGTCGGCGCCCGACGAGGGCTCGGCGGCGATCTCGATCGCCTCGGGCACCGCCTCGGAGACCGGGGCGAGGGCGACCAGGATAGGCGCTGAATCGGCGGGCGTCTCCAGCAACGCCGCCAGCGACGCCGTCACGTCGAGCTCCCTGCTCGAGGCGTCGAGCTCGCCCAGGCAGCGCGTGAGCGCGTCCCGCATCTGACGCGCGGTCGCGAACCGATCGGCCGCCTCGGGCGCCATCGCTCGCATCACCACCTCCGCCACCGACGCCGGCAGCGACGGCAGGGTGTGGCGCGGATCGTAGCGGCGCCCGGCCTCGACGATCTTGATGATCTGGGCGTCGGGCCCGTCGTAGGGCCGCCGTCCGGTCAGACACTCGTGGAGGATGACGCCCACCGAATAGATGTCGCTGCGCCGATCCTCGCTGGCGCGACGGATTCGCTCCGGCGCGGCGTAACGGTACTTGCCGACGAAGACTGACGGCGTCGGCGTGCGCGCCGTGGCCCGGGCGGCGCCGAAGTCGATCAGCTTCGCCGCGCCGCTGGTCGACACGATCACGTTGTCCGGGCTGAGATCGCGGTGCACGAGGCCGAGCGCGCCGTTCCGGTCACCGAGGTCGTGAACCTCCTGCAGCGCCTCGCAGACGTCGATCATGACGTGCAGCGTGGCGACCATCGGCAGCAGCTCGCCGCGCCCGAGCATCCGCTTGTGCGCGAAGCGCAGCGTGACCCCGGGGACGTACTCCATGGCGATGAAGTAGCGCCCTTCGAGCTGACCGAAGTCGAAGACGTGAGCGATGTTCGGGTGGCTGAACGCAGAGGCCAGCGTCGCTTCGTTGATGAACATCTCCACGAGATCGGGGCGACCGGCCAGCTGCGACAACATCGTCTTGATGACGATCCGCTTCTCGAACCCGCGCACCCCCTTGAGCTTGGCGCGCCACACCTCGGCCATGCCGCCGGTGGCCAGCTTCGAATCGATCTGGTACCTGCTGAAGTGTGTGCCCGACTGCCACGTCGCGTGCACCCCGTGCGCCTCCGCCAGCCCGACTGTCGTCGAGCCGGTGACGTTGGTCGACGTCGTCATCCGCGCGCCCGAAAAACGGAGGTCATTCGGCATTACGACCCCTTTTCATCTGCTTCTGCGTGAACGCTCCCGCGAAGGTGAGATCAACGGCGCGTCGGACGAAAAACTTAACTGTCGCGGCAGGAAGTGCAGCCCAGCTTGCACTTCACGGTGCCACCGACGGCCAACCGCGCGTTTGCCTTGGGGTGGGACAGCCGGCATTCTGTCCGATGGTGTCGTCGCTGCGTGCGCTGTTTTCGACCGAGATCTTCATGCCTCGTGGGCACGAATATCTCTGGACGCCGAAGCTCCTCGTGCTGGAGAGCGTCTCGAACCTCGTCCTCGCGCTCGCCTGCCTGGTGCTGGCAGCGTCGTTCGTGCGCCGGCGGCGCGCGGGACGCGGCGGCCCGTCGCGACGTAGCTGGGCCCTGCTCGCGCTCTCCGCCCTTCTGATTGCCGCGACGTACCTCTTCGACATGTGGCTGATCTGGGCACCGCTCTACTGGCTGGATGCGCTGGTCCGCGGCGCCGCCGCGCTGGCGGCCGTCGCTGCGGCCGTCTCGTTCGTGACCGACCATGGCGATCGCTGAGTACGGCACGCTGGACGCGCTGGGGCTGGCCGATCTCGTGCGGCGGCGGCAGGTCTCGGCGGGCGAGCTTCTGGAAGAGGCGATCGCGCGCAACGAGCGGGTGAACCCCAAGCTCGGCGCGGTGATCGCCGCGCTCTACGACGACGCCCGGCGCAGGGCCGCCGCGCCGACGGGCCATCCGGCCGCGCCCGGCGATCTGAGCGCGGCTTTCGATCCGACCGACCCGCATCCGACCGCGGCTTTCGACGGCCTTCGGCGGCGTGCCCTTCCTGGTCAAGGACATCTATTGCGACATGGCCGGGGTGCCGGCGCAGAGCGGCAGCCGTTACCTCGCCGGCTACAAGCCGCCGCGCAACGCGACGATCGTCGAGCGGTTTCGCCGCGCCGGCCTCAACATCTTCGGCCGCACCAGCACGCCCGAGCTCGGCCTTCTGCCGGTGACCGAGCCGGAGTTGCACGGGCCCTGCAAGAATCCCTGGGATCCGGCGTTGACCCCCGGCGGCTCCAGCGGCGGAGCGGCCGCGGCCGTCGCCGCCGGCATCGTTCCCCTGGCGCACGCCAACGACGGCGGCGGCTCGATCCGCATCCCCGCCGCCTGCTGCGGTCTCTTCGGGCTCAAGCCGACCCGCGCGCGCACGCCGGCCGGGCCCGGACATTCGCAGCTCTGGAACGGGTTCACGATCGCGCACGCCGTCTCGCGCAGCGTCCGGGACAGCGCCGCGCTGCTCGACGCCATCGCCGGACCGGAGCCGACGTCACCCTACTGGGCGCCGCCCCAGGCGCGGCCGTTTCTCGCCGAGGTCGGCGCGCCGCCCGGCAAGCTGCGCATCGCGCTCTCCAAGCGCCCGCAGGTGACGTCCGCCGCGCTCCACCCCGACTGCGCCGCGGCCGCCGATGACACCGCCCGGCTGCTCGCCGATCTCGGCCACCGGGTCGAGGAGGCCGATCCAGACCTCGACGCCGAGGCGTTCGCCCGCGACTTCTTCACGCTCGTCTGCGTCGAGACCGCGGCGTTCCTGGCGCGCGCCGCCGCAGAGCTCGGCCGCCGCCCGCGCCGCGGCGAGCTGGAGAGCGCCAGCGCGATCACCGCCCTGCTCGGCCGCCAGCGCTCGGCCCTCGAAGCAGCAGGCGCCCGCGAGCGCCTCGACGCCATCGCGCGCAAGACGCTGGGCTTCTTCGAGCGCTACGACCTTCTGCTCTCGCCCACGCTGGCGATGCCGCCGCCGGCGCTCGGCACGCTCAAGCCGCGCGGGGTGGAGGCGTTCGGGCAGGAGCTGCTGCTTGGCCTCCACCTCGGCTTCCTGCTCCGCATCCCGGGCGTGATCGACGCCTCAGTGCGCCGGGTGTTCTCCTTCATTCCATTCTCCCCGCTGGCCAACGTGACCGGCCAACCGGCGATGACGGTGCCGCTCACCTGGAACGCCGCCGGGCTGCCGATCGGCAGCCAGCTCGTCGGTCGGTTCGGCGACGAAGCGACCTTGTTCCGGGTGGCCGCCCAGCTCGAGGCCGCACGCCCCTGGCGCGATCGCCGTCCGCCGATTCACGCCGACAGCCCCGCCTCCCGGACGGTGGCGCCACCATCCTCGGCTTCGCGTTCAGCGTGAGCTGGCGTAAACGGGCGCGGTCGAACCGGCCGCCGGCGCTACCCCCGCCCGACGTCGACGCTCACGTCGCCGTCGGGCGACACCCGCACTCTCACCGTCCAGGGGTTGCAGCAAACGGCGCAGTCCTGCACGAACACCTGCTCGCCGACGGCGTCAGGATCGTAGTCGTCGGCGATCTCGCCCGGCTCACCGCAGAACGGACACTGGACCTCGTCGAGCATTGCTGTGCCTCCCTCGCCCGCCCGCGCGCGCCTCAGACTTCGTAGTCGGGGGCCGACGGAACGCGGCCGTAGCCGATCCTGTCCCAGACGCGCTCGTGTAGGAAATAGATGAACAGCTTCACGCCCGTGTCGATGAGGCCGACCTTGGCAGCGAAGTCACCCTTGCCCGTGATGGCGTAAACGACGCAGCTGGTGATGATGGCGGCGAAGATCCGCCAGGAGATCGACTTGACGATGCTGCGCCGGCGGGTCTCGAACCCCATCAGCGCGCCCCGGATCCCACCTTGCGGGCGATCTCGGCGAAGACGGCGTTGGTGGCGTAGCGCTCGCCACCGTCGGGGAGGATGACGACGATCCGCTTCCCGGAGAGCCCCCCGCGCTGCGCGACGACCAGCGCCGCGTGGAGCGCCGCCCCGCTCGACATGCCGGCGGCGATCCCCTCCTTGCGCGCCAGCTGCAGCTGGGCGCGCACCGCCTGCTCCTCGGTCACCGCCAGCACCTCGTCGATGACGGCGCGGTTGAGGATCTCGGGGACGAACCCCGCGCCGAGCCCCGGCAGGTGGTGCGGCCCGGCCGAACGCCCCGAGAGCACCGCCGCGCCCGCCGGTTCGACGGCGATCACGCGAGCAGGTCGGGCGCCGCGCCTTGAGCACCTCGCCCACGCCGGTGATGGTGCCGCCCGTGCCGACCCCCGAGACGAAGAGGTCGACCTCGCCACCGAGGTCGGTCCAGATCTCCTCGGCCGTCGTTCGGCGGTGGACCTCGGGGTTCGCCGGGTTCTTGAACTGCTGCAACATCACCGACCCAGGCGTCGCCGCCACCAGCTCCTCGGCCTTGGCGACCGCCTCGCGCATGAGCGAGCCGGGGGTGAACACGATCTCGGCGCCCAGCATCCGCAACAGCGCCACCCGCTCCTGCGAGATGCGCTCGGGCATCACCAACGTGAGCGCATAGCCCTTCGCCGCCGCCACGAACGCCAGCGCGATGCCGGTGTTGCCGCTGGTCGGTTCGACCAGCTTGGCGCCCGGCTTCAAGACGCCGCGCCGTTCGGCGTCCTCGATGAGCGCCACGCCGACGCGATCCTTGACGCTGCCGCAGGGGTTGCGGGACTCCATCTTGACGAAGATCCGCGCGCCGCTGGCGTCGATGTGGCCAAGCTCGACCAGCGGGGTCCGGCCGACAGACTGGACGATGCCGGAAAACAACATGCGCAATCTCATAACACGGGCGCGTCACTCCGGGCATCCGGTCGGGGCTGGCGGCTGCCGGGCGCACGACGCTCGTCGCCGCCGTGCGTGACGATTACCTCGGGCGGGGCTTTCCCATGAAATGACGGGGTGCCGCGATGGTGCCCAGCATCGGGACCGGCTCCGGAACCATCTCCGGGACGGGGCCCGGCGGGGGTGTCACCGTCAGGCGACGAAGCCCGCCCAAGACCCGAGGCGCAGGCTCGATGATCTCGGGCGGCGGCCGACGGCAGACGAGGCTCTGCAACCTGCAGAGGCCGACGCCGATCGCGATCACCTCCGTCAGCCCGACGAGCAGCATCATCCCCAGGAACGGAAGCAGCCCGCGCCGCCGCGCCGCGCGCAGGCGCGCCCAGCAGTCGGCGGTCACCACCGTGCCGTCGGGGCGGCGCAAGAGGCGGACACAGGCGCTCCCTTCGCGCGCCGCGATCAGCCGCCGCGCCTCGCCGCGGCTCATCGCCTCGACGTTGTAGACGTTTTGCCGACATTGCCCGCAAAATCGCGTCCGCCCGTCCCCCGGCGTCTGCCGCATCTGGTCCCAGGAGACGGTGCAGGGGGAGCTGATCTCGATCTGGTCGATCGCATCGCGCGGCGCGCAATTCGGCTGGCTCATGGATCAACAGACGCGCGAGGCGCGCAAAAGTTCTCGGGCGCCGGACGAAAATCCTCGCCCTGCCGTCCGCACGGCGCGCTAGCGGGCGCTACTTGGACTTGTGCTTGCCGTGCGCTTTGTCGGGGGTCGCGGCCGGCGGGTGGGTCTTTACCACCGCCTCGATCACGTAGTCGGCGTTGACGAAGCCCTGCCCCCACTTGACGTCGAGATCGGCCAGCGGCTTGGCGGCCTTCATCTCGTCGACGGTCTTCTTGGCGGCGATGAGCTTTCCAATGCGGTCGCGCACGTCGATCAGCATCTGGCGGCGGGCGACGAGATCCGCCTTGGTCATGATCGGACCGTGGCCGGGGATGATCTTGGTGTGGTCGTCGCAGAGCGCCAGGATGCGGTCGGCGGCGGTGATGAAACCCTCGAACTGGCCGCCGCTGTCGACGTCGACGATGGGGTAGCCAGCGGTCACCGTGTCGCCGGTGTGGATCACGTTGGCCTTCTTGAACTGGACGATCGAGTCTCCGTCGGTGTGCGCCGGCGGGACGTGGATGACGTGAACTTCGTCGCCGTTCAGGTGCAGCGTGACGTCGTCGGTGAAGGTCACCACCGGCAGCGCGGCGGCAGGCTGCGCCTTGACCGTCATCTCGTGCCCCATCATGTGGATGACGTTGTCGACGCTGAGGCGCTTGCGGACGTTCTCCTGGGCGACGATGACCGCGCCCGTCGCGGCCATCGCCGGGTTGCCGCCGGTGTGGTCGGCGTGCCAGTGCGTGTTGACTACGAAGCGCACCGGCTTCTTCGTCAGCGCGCCGAGCGCCGCCTTCAGCTTGGCGGTCATCGGCTCGATCTCGTCGTCGATGATGAAGAGGCCGTCGTCACCGACGGACGCGGCGACGTTGCCGCCCGCGAAGCCGTTGGCCCCCTCGATCATCGAGATGCCGCCCTCGACCGGCGTCGTCTTGAGCGTGACCTTGGTGGGATCCCCCATCTGCGCGCGTGCCGAGCCGGCGATGAGCGAGAGGGCGACGGGAACGGCGTGGCGCAAGACTGTCTTCATGCGCGGCAGCTTGCCTCAGCCGCCGTATCCGCCGCAAGACTCACCAGACTCACCAGGACGGGGGCGAGAAACCCAGGCACCCAGCGACCGACCATGCGCGCCAGGCGCTCGGGATACCGAGCGCGGGCGTCACCATCTCTTCAAGGCGCGGCGAGCCCAGACAATCCGCGCGCGACGTTCACCCGGCGGGGCTGCGCAGGCGCTCGGCGATGTACCAGTGGTGGCCGCCCGGGTCGACACACTCGTAGCCGCGATCGGACCAGTAGTCGTCGCCGTAGTCGACGGTGGTCGGCCTCTGCACGATGAGCGCTCCGTTCGCGCGCGCCCGCGCGAAGTGCGCCTCCACGTCGTCGACGTAGATCATCATCGTCTGCGTGTTCGCGCCGTCGAGCGAGGCCGGAGAACGCCGCCAGTTTGGCTTCCCGGGCGCACCGGCCTGCCCGACCATGATCAACGCCTCGCCGTAGGTCAGCTCCGAGTGCTCGATCCGCCCCCCCTCGCCTTCAATCTTGATCCGCACCTCGAACCCCAAGGCCTCGCAGAGCCAGCGGATCCCCGCCTGGGCGTCGTCGTAGTAGAGGGCCGACGAGATGCGCGGCCAGCCGGGCGGCGTGGGCTTCATGCGGCAAGGATAACGTTTGCGTGATCGATTTGCCCGCGGCGCGCATTGAGCTGGTGACATGCGCTCAGCAGCGATACTTTTTCTGATGGTGCCGTTCGCGTTCACGATCCTCACGACGGCGTGCGGCGGCGGCGACGCAGGGACGACCACCGGTGGAGCTGGCGGAACGGGCGCCGCGGGCGGAACGCCGGGCACTGGCGGCGGTGCGGCGGGCGGAACGCTGGGCACTGGCGGCGGTGGCACCGGCGGCGCGGCCGGTGGACATGGCGCCGCGGGGGCGGGCGGCGGCGGTACCACGAATACTGGCGGCGCGGCCGGCGAAGGCGCGGCCGGCGAAGGGGCGGCCGGAATGACCGGAGCCGGCGGCACCGCCGGCGCGGGCAGCGGCGGGGCCATAGGCGCCGGTGGAACGGCCGGCAAGGGGGCCGGCGGCACGACCGGAACCGGCGGCGCCACGGAAACCGGCGGCGCGGCCGGCAAGGGCGGCGCCGGGAGCGGCGGATCGGGCGGCACCGCCGGAGCGGCGGGAAGCAGCGATCCCTGCGGCGCGGCCAATCCCGCCGTCGTCCCGCTTCCGACGTACGGCCCCGGCACGTTCAACATCACCAGCTACGGCGCCGTCGGCGATGGCAAGACCGACGACACCAGTGCCATCCAGGCGGCGCTGACCGCCGCGGGCAACGCCGGGGGCGGCACGGTCGTCGTCCCCTCGGGGACGTTCCAGAGCGGCCAGATCGTCATCAGCAGCGGCACCAATCTGCAGCTCGCCGCAGGCGCCGTGCTGCAAATGCTGCCCATGGGGACCTACCCGGGGAGCACCCCTTTCATCACCGCGACGGCCAGCAATGCCCACGACATCGGCATCACCGGTTCGGGGACCATCGACGGACAGGGGCAGGCCTGGTGGGATGCCTTCGCCGCCGATTCGTCGGTCGCGCGGCCGCAGGAGGTGAGCCTCGGCAAGGTGACGCGCGTCCAGGTCAGCGGGATTAAGTTGACGAACTCGCCGGAGGAGCACATCTGGGTCAAGGGCGACACCAACGTCACGATCACCGGCATCACCATCTCGACGCTCGCCGTGTCCGGGAAGTCTCCACCCAAGAACACCGACGGCGTCGACGTCACGGCGACGGGGATGTTCTTCTGCAACAACGACGTCGCCGACGGCGACGACAACATCGCCATGGGGGGAACGAACCTCTACCTCGGCTATTCGACGTTCGGCGTGGGGCACGGCTGTTCGATCGGCAGCATCACCGAGAACGGTGTCTCGCACGTCACCGTCGATCACCTGACGATGAAAGGGACGACGGCCGGCATCCGGATGAAGTCGGCGCGCGATCGCGGCGGCACCGTCACCGATCTGACCTACTCGAACATCACGATGACCAATGTCCCGACGCCGGTCTACATCACGTCCTACTACCCCACCCTGCCGACCGACCCGACCACCGACACGGCGATGGCCGTCACCTCCACCACCCCATACTGGGAAAACATCACGATCACCAACCTCACGGCCACCGGCGCGACGACCGCGGGGATCCTCTGGGGGCTGCCGGAGGCGAAGATCTCCAACCTCACGTTCGACAACGTCAAGATCTCCGCCACCAGCGGCATGGAGATCTTTCACGCCAGCGGCGTCTCGTTCACCAACGGCTCGACGGTCACGCCCAAGTCCGGCGCGGCCGTCACCACTTACGACGCCGCGGTCACCGGCATCACCACCACCGCTTACTGATTGCTCTCCGCTGCGCCCCGCGGCGAGCGCTGCGGCGCCGCTAGAAGCAGCAGAGCGTCTGGTGGCCGGTCGGCGTGAGGGTGCCGTTGGCCGGAGCCGTGGCGCTGCAGCTCTGGGTCGCCGTCCCGAGGATCTGGACGCTCGGGCTCATGAGCTCGTTCATCGGGTAGACCGTGGGATCGTTGAAGCAGACGGTCTGCTTTCCGTCGATCTCTCCGATGTCGCTGCAGCTGCCGTTCTGGCTGTACCCCAGGGAGACGCCGTTGCAGCTCCCGGTCGACTGGCAGCCGCACGTGCCGCAGGTGAGCGATCCCGAAAATCCCGTATACCAGTCGGCGCCCGACGTCCCCGTGGGGCAGGTCGGCGTTCCAGTCAGCAGCTGGCAGAGGGGTGCGTCCGGCGAGGCGGGCACGCAGGCCTTGCCCGCGCCGCATCCGCCACCGAGCTGCGCGGTGGCGCAAAAATCGAGGGTGGCCGTCCAGGTCGTCGTCGTGATGACCGGGCTGCCGCCCGCGGTGCAGCTCTCGACCGGCGTGAAGGCGTCGATGGCGATCCCGGCGGTGGCCCCCGAGAGGCCGACCGGCGACCAGTTGGGCGTCGTCTGGCAGGCGGCCCCTTCAGCGCCTGGCTTCCAGGTCCCGACCGAGGTTCCTGCCGTCCCCGACAGGCAGGTGGTGACGTCCTTGAAGCCGTAGACGTTCGTCTCGCAGGTGGTCGCTCCGGCCGTGCAGGAGCATCCCGCGCACGTCCCCGGAATGATGCCCGCCATGAGCTTCGTCGCGGCGCTGTAGTCACCCGAACAGGGGCCCACGACGCCGATCTTGCCGGCCGTCGGATTCGAGCGCCACGCACTGGGCGACCGTGGGGCCGCAGTCGCTGTCCGCGCAGTCGATGGCGCCGTCGCAGTCGTCGTCGATGCCGTTGAAGCAGTCCTCGGGGCCGGTCTTGACGCACGCGCCGCCCGCGCCGGCGCTGCCGCCGCTCCCGGCGTGGCCGCCCGTTCCGACCGAGCCCGCGGTCCCGGGCCCGCCTCCACCAGCGCCGGCTTTGCCCGTCGCGCCGCCAGCGCCGCCCTTGCCCGCCGCGCCGCCAGCCCCGCCCGTCGCGCCGCCAGCCCCGCCGCTGCCCGTCGAGCCACCGCTGCCACCACCGCCGCCGCTGCCCGTCGTACCAGCGGCGCCGCCGCTTCCGGTTGCACCGCCGGAGGCGCCGGCGCGTCCACCGCTGCCGCCCGCGCCGCCGTCCTGAACGAAATCGACCGAGCGGCTCGTGCAGCCCGCCAACAGTGTCACCGTCGTGGTCTGCTCTGCGAGCTCGGTGGTCCCCGCCAGGAGGGTCAACGTGACGCTGACCGTCTCTCCCGCGGGATATCCGCCAGGAAACTCCACCTCCACACCGCCGGAGCTCTCGCTCCCCGCCTTGAGCGTGACCACCCCATGCGACGTGGTGCCGCCCGTGACCGTCACATCGACGTCGATGGTGTCGGCCTGGATGTAGGGACCGAGGTTCACGCTCAAGAACAGCGTCCCCGGCCGGCAGCTCTCGCTCTTGCTACAGGCGATCGACAGCGCCACCACCAGCAGCGCGCCCAGCCCGATCCGCTCGCTCGCGGCGCGCAACGTCAGTTTCCGGTCACCGTGCCGAAGCTGGCTTCGGGGTATGACGTCCCACGGGTCGCGATCAAGACGGCGACCGTCCCGCCGACGACCACCGCGCCGATCGCCGCCCAGAACCAGGCCTTCGAGGTGATCGGACGATCCGCTTGCGCGACAGGCGCGGGCGGCGGCGGCACCATGGGCGCCGGCGTATCGAGCAGCACCGGGACCGCCGAGGAAGCAGCGGGCTCTGCCGTGGGCGCAGGCCTACCCGGAGAGGACGACGGTGCGGGCGTCACCGCGACCGGTACCGGTGGGGGCGTGGTCGCAGCCGCGGTCCTGGCGCTCTGTTCCTCTTCGATCTCCCGCTTCAGATTCGCCACGTGGTTGCGGGCGTCCTCGGCGTTGGCGAAGTTGGGAGAGAGGCGCAGGCAATTTCGGTACAGCTCCAGCGCACGCGGCTTGTTGCCGGCCAGCCGGTACGACTGCGCGGCGTTGTAGAGCAGCGCCGGATCGGGCCGCAGCGAAAATGCAGCCTCGTACTTTTCGGCCGCCTCCGCGTAGCGACCGAGCCCGAACGCCGCCGTGGCCTCTTGGTAGATCTCCTTGGCGTCAGTCCCATGGTCGGCCGCCAGGGCGGGCGATCCGGCGAGGAGGAGAAGAACCAGCGGCAGAGCGCTCGACCGTCCTAAGCGAGCCGTCCCCATCGACAACCTCCAGGATATCCGAAATCCTGGAGCTGCGACAGCGAGCGCTCAAACGCGCGGCAAGGCGCGCTGAAAGTGGAGCGGCTTCAGGTCGGTTGGTGAAGACCCCCACCCGTCGAAGGGAGCTCGCCGCGGTGCGCGCGCGCGTAGCCGCGCAGCCGGAACCCGACCACGGTGATCAGAATGCCGAAGACGACCGCATAGGCCCCCAGCCACCAAACGACGGCCAGGGCGCCAATCATCGGGCGGAAGAGCAGCAGCGCGCCGAACGCGATGGAGAGCGCACCGGCCATCCCCAGCGCCCACTCGTGGTCGATCACCTTTCGCAGCCGGATGGCGCTGGCGATCTCCAGCCCACCGGTGATGATCGCCCACAAGGCGATCACCCACAGAAAGGCCACCGCCGTCGAAGCCGGCCAGAGCACCGCCACGATGCCGGCCGCCATGTAGAGCAACCCCTCGAGCAGGAACGTCCCCCAGCGTGGATCGCCGGCGCGACCACCGCGCGCCGCGCTGATCAGCGCCCCGATCCCGCTGACGAACGAGTAGGCGGCGAAGATCAGGATCAAGGTCAGCCCCATCGTCCCCGGCTGGGCGAACGCCAGCAACCCGAAGAGGATCGCCACCACGCCCCGAAACACCACCCAGCCCCACCGCGACGCCAATCCAAACTCGACCTTTTCGCCCAGCATGGTTCACCTCCCGCTACCTAGAACATAGGGCGCCTGTCCCATTTGGCGAGCGCGAGCAGGAGATCCGTCAGCGGCTGACCGACTGCGACCAGGAGACGATCTCGCCGTCGCGGTTGGCGACGAACGCCACGCCGCCGTCGTGGGAGATGACGATGGCCAGGCCGCGCGGGTGCTGCCGGACGAAGCGATAGGCGGCCCGGTGGCGCGTGCCGACGTCCTCGACGGCGTTGACCTCCCGCCGGTTCCCGTCGGGATCGAGGGCCCGCCAGACGCGCTCGGGGCCCGCGATCTCACTCGACACCTCGGCGCCGAAGCCGAGCAACGCGAACGACTTGTCGAGGACCACGGCCCCGTCGATGGCGGCCAACCCGGCGATGACCCGGCTCATCTCGAAGATCGCCTGCTCGTGCTTGTCCAGATCCAGGCTGGTGTCTCCCTCGAAGTCCGCCCAGTCGACCGAGGCGTTGGTGGTCCCGGCCGCCAGGCGGTCGAGAATCTGCAGCAAGAGCGTCCGGTAGCGGCGCGCCGGCTCGCTCTGGTCGAACCGGTACTTGAGGTTGAGGCCGGCAAGGCTGGCGAACGGCGCGCCGGGCGGAACGTCGGCGACCAGGATCAGCCCGCCGTGCCGCGCGCCGAGCACCAGCTGGATGGCGCGCCGGAGCAGGTGCTGGCCGACCCGCCCGACCAGCGAGGGAGCCGCGGCAGTCGGGATCGTCGCGTGGGCCTGCTGGGCGGCGTGCGCGCGCTGGACCTCCTCGCGCTCGTGGTCGAACATCGCCGGCAGCCACTCGGAGTCGAACACGTCGAGCAGCGCGTCGACCAGCATCCCCTGCTCGAGCGCGCCGATCAGCTTGCCGGCGCAGCGGACGGCGACGTGACCGGGGCTGGTCACGTGGACGATGGGGTCGAAGGTCCAGTTGGGCACCACGCCGCGGCCTCCCCAGGTCGGCGCCAGCCAGGCCGGCCCCGAGTGCGCCAGCCCCCAAATCCGCAGCTTTCCGTCGGTGGGGTAGACGCCGATGAGCGACGTCTCGAAGGGCGCAGATGGCGCCAGCTGGCGGATCTCGTCGGCGGTCGCCGCGCGCGTGCGATCGAAGACCAGCCGCAACACCCCTTCGTTGGGCGCGCCACGCTCGGGGAGCGCCTCGGGCGACATGAGCAGGAGACGAAACCTGGTGAGGCGCGTCTCCTCGGAGGTGAGCGAGGCGTGAAAGGCGATCGAGAGCGCCTCGCAGAAGAGATCCTCGGAGAGTCCGAGCGTGCGCCCTTCCGGCCAGTGCGCGCGGACGTAGCGGGCCAAATCGGGTGGGTAGTGGGATCCCGGCATCATCGAACGCAGAGCATGGCACGCCAGGGCCGGCCGGGCCGTTCGAGGTGGCCCGCGGGCGTCAGATCTTGAGCTGCAGCTGGGTGACGAACACGGTCGCGCTCTGCGAGAAGACGCCCGGCGGCGACATGAGCGGAGCAGATCCCCGCTCGAGCTGATCGCGGCTGAGATCGAGCAACAGGCGAACGTGGGTGGTGAAGTCGAGGTTGAGGGCGCCGGAGATGAGGTAGCGTTGCCCCTCCGGTTGCTGGCGATCGGCGTCGAGCCATTCGAAGCGCGCCGTGGGCATGGCCAGGACCTTGGCCACTGGAAACCGCACCGCGAAGATCCCCCAGGCGCCCATGTACGTCCGGGCGTCGCCGCGGTAGGCGATGTCGGTGCGATCGCCCCACAGCCACTCGCCGCGCAGCTCGAAGCGCGCGTCCGAATAGGTCGCGTCGGCGCTGGTGGCGACGCCCGACGCCACCTGACTCTGCGGCGGGAGGCTTAACGCGGGGGTGCCGTTCGGGCGCCAGGCGGCGTCGGCGCCGAGCGAAAGGTGCTTGAGCGGCCGCGACTGCAAGCGCGCGGTCAGCAGCAAGGACGGTGCGGCCAGATCGGGACCGGTGTTGACGTTGCCCGAGGTCCCGGGGATGCCTTCCGCCCCCTCGCCCGCCCCGCCGAACGCCCCGAGATAGACGTGCAGCCAGCGCCGCTTGGGGAGCGGATCGCCGCGCACCATGGCGCCGGCGTCGCGCCCGCCGAACTGGGTGTCCTTGATCAGATTGTCGGTCGGGCCGGTGTCGGCCAGCTCGTATTCGGCGATGGGGAGCAGCTCCAAGAGCGAGTAGGTGCGCTTGAACAGGCCGAAGGTCAGCTCGAAGCGCTTCACCGGCCTGATCTCGCCGTAGGCCAGCTTCAACGCCTGCTGGGGGTTGGAGTAGGCGAACTCGGCGAAATCGACCAGCAGCTTGGCGGAGAGCCACTTGTAGGGATGGACCACGCCGCGCAAGAAGGCGCGGTTGAGCGAGAAACCGTCGTTGCTCTCGGCGTCGGTGACGCTGGCGTCGTCGAACACACGCGTGTACCGCGTCTGCAGCAACAAACGAAAGGCGAACCCCTTGGTCTTGGGACCGTTCTCCGGTTCGTCGCCGAAGGCGTCTCCCTTGGCGTTCGGGCGAGGCGCCAGCTCCTCGAACGCCTCCTCGTCTTCGTCGGACGCGGCCCCCTTCTTCGAGCCCTTCTCCGGGCCCTCCTTGACGCTCTCCGGGGGGCCTTCCTCGTTGTTCTCGGTCGCGGCGGGCGGCGGTGGCGGCGGCAGCGGCAGCGGCGGTGGCGGTGGCGGCGGCAGCGGCGGCGCGGATGGAGCCGGCGGGACAGGCGGCCCGGTGTCCGGCTCGGCTCCCCCGTCGGCTGACGACGACGTCGACGAACCTCCGTCCGGTTCGGGGAGCGCGCCCGGCGGCGATCCCTCTTGAGCGAAGGCGCGGGCGTCACACGAGAGTGCCACCAGCGCGGCCGACCAAACGAAGACGACGAGCAGAGCCAGGCGCACCCATCCGAGTTAGGGATGAGCCGCCTCAATGCAAGGGGACGCCCGTCGTGACGAGGGTCTCGTTTATTGGGCTCTCCGCGCGCGCTGTCAACAAGGACAGGTAAACATTGCGTCGACGGATGACATTGGAGGGTTTGCCCTACTGGTCGAGGGTCAGGTGCGACTCCATGGTTGGGCGGCTGGCCCGTGGAGCAGCAGGGAGTCTCACCGACTGGAGGGCGAGATGTACGATCAACTGTTCGATAGCTACCGCACAGCTTCCGAGTCCTGGCTGCAGATGCAGCAAGGGCTGTTCAAGAACGCCGGCCAGCAGCCGCTCTCCGCGTCCGCGGCCGGCGCGGGCCCGGCGGCCGATTGGGCGCGCAACGTCCAGAAGCGGGGGACCGAGCTGGCCGTCGAGATTCTGAACCGACAGCGCGAGTCGATCGAAACGCTCTACAAGTCGGCCATTCAGCTGCTCGAGCGCTCGGCGCAGGTCACCGAAGCGAAGTCCGCGGACGACTACCGGCGCGCCACCGAGGAGCTCTGGAAGAAGTGGGTGGAGAGCGTCACGACCCAATCGGAGACCCAGTTCCGAGACGTCCAAAACTTCGCCGGGCTCTCCCTGGAAATCGCCCGCGGCGCCCAGGCCTAAGAATTAGGTGTTTCTCCCTAATTGCTGTCGCGCTTCCTGACCTTACCATCCGACCGCAACCACGAACTGGAGACAGACATCATGGTCGATCAACTGTTCGACAATTTCCGCAAGGCATCGGAGTCGTCGCTGCACATGCAGCAAGAGCTGTTCAAACAATGGGCGCAACAGTGGGGCTCTATTGCTCCCCAGGCAGGCGCGTCGTCCGACGTCGGACGCACGGTCCAGAAGCGCTGGGTCGCGCTGGGGGTCGAGCTCCTCGACAAGCACCGGGAATCGCTCGACGCGACCTACAAGTCGGGCATCGCGCTGATCGAACAGTCCTTCGGCGCCTCGGAGGCCAAGTCGCCCGACGACTACCGCCGTTTGACGGAAGAGCTCTGGCGCAAGTTGTTCGAGACCTACAAGAGCCAGAGCGAAGCGCAGCTCAACGCCTTCCAGCGCTGGTCGACCAAGTCGGCGGAAGCTGTTCAAGATGCCCACGCCCAGTGAGCCGGCTCAACCTGCCCTGCTCGCCGAACAGTGGTTCGACGCCTGGAGACGGGCCGGCACACTGGGGTGGGAGACCGTGGAGACATGGTTGGGCCTCCGCGCGCCGCAACAGGTGCGAAGCCGCTGGCTGGCCGAAGCGCGGCAAACCACCGCTGACTATTTGAGATCAGCCCGCATTCCTTCAATTGATGCGGGTCAACCTGAGCGCAATGACCGCTTCCAGTCGTTTGATATCGCCACTCCGAATCCACCAGGAGACGTTCCCATGACCGTCGCAATTCAAGAAACCTCCTCTTTGGCCCCCTCTGCAGCGCTGCTGCCCATCTTCAGCGTGCTGGGAAAGAAGGCCTTCGTCACCGGGGGCTCGCGCGGAATCGGCCGGGCCTGCGCCTTGACCCTGGCCGCCGCCGGGGCCGACGTCGCGATCGGCTCGAGCGCCAGCGGGGTCGAGTCGGCCGAGAGCGTCTGCGGCGAGATCCGAGATCTGGGACGTCGCGCCGCGGCCTACGCCTGCGACGTCGGGACCCGCGGCGCGGTGAAGGCGATGTGCGCCCAGGTGCTCGAGGACTTCGAGAGCATCGACATCCTGGTGAACAACGCCGGGGTCACCCGCGACGGCCTGTTCCGGAGAATGGACCGCGAGGCGTGGGACGAGGTCATCAACACCAACCTGAACAGCGTCTTCGAGGTCACCCAGAATTTCATCGAGCCGATGGCGGCGCGCGGGTGGGGGCGGGTCATCAACATCTCCAGCATCGTGGGCCGCATCGGCAACTTCGGGCAGGCCAACTACGCGGCCGCCAAGGCGGGCCTCATCGGGTTGACCAAGACCCTGGCGCGCGAGTATGCGCGCAAGGGGGTGACGGTGAACGCCATCGCGCCCGGCTTCGTCAAGACGCGCATGCTCGACGGCGTCCCTGACAAGGCGCTGCAGTCGGTCCTCGACATCACGCCGGTGGGACGGCTGGGCGACCCGATGGAGATCGGAGCGAGCGTTCTCTACCTCGCCTCGCCGTCGGCCAGCTTCGTGACCGGTCACGTGCTCGACGTCAACGGCGGCATGGCGATGTAACGGCGGAACGCCGGGGCGCTGGGAGCGAGCTGGAGGTGATGGTGGAGACGACGGGAAGCCCCGGCCGCGTGGGGAGAGGGACCGACGGTGGAGCCGGCGCCGGCGGCGGCCTTGGCTTTCTTGGCCTGCCGGCCCTGCTCGCCGAGCAGCAGCGGCTCTGGCGCCGCTTGCTGAGCGCCCCCAGGGTGCTGCAGCTGGCGCGCGAGACCCGCGTCGGCACCACCCCGGCCGACGTGGTGATGACCGAGGGGACGCACAAGCTCCTCCACTACCGCCGGGAGACGCCCGCCGGCTACGCCGAGCCGGTGCTGTTCTGCTACGCGCTCGTCAACCGCCCCTACATCCTCGACCTGCAGCCGGACAAGAGCGTGGTCCAGCAGTATCTGAAGCGCGGCTTCGAGGTCTATCTCATCGACTGGGGGGTCCCCACCGACGCCGACCAGGGCCTGACGCTCGAGCACTATGTGTGCGGATTTCTCCAGCGCGCGGCCGCCTTCGTCCGCGCGCGCGCGGGAAGCAGCAAGCTGCACCTGCTCGGCTACTGCATGGGGGGGACGATGGCGGCGCTCCTGAGCGCGCTCCGCCCCGAGCCGGTCAAGACGCTGACCCTGTTGGCCGCGCCCATCGACTTCGGCGGTGGCGGCGCCCTGCTCGACCTCTGGACCGACCGGCGCCACTTCGACGTCGACGCGATGATCGACGCCTACGGCAACTGCCCGGCCTGGTTTCTCCAGACCTGCTTTCTCTTCATGAATCCGATCGGCAACCTCGTCGAAAAGAACCTCTCCTTCTACGAGCAGATGGACGACCCGCGGAGCATGACCAACTACTTCGCCCTCGAAAGCTGGATCAACGACAACATCCCGGTCGCCGGCGCGGCCTTTCGGGTCTTCGTGAAGGATCTCTACCAGCGCAACCGGCTGGTGAAGGGGGACTTTCGGCTCGACGGGGAGCGTGTCGACCTGGGGCGGATCAGCTGTCCGCTGCTGCTGCTGACGGCCAAGAAGGATCACCTGGTCGCGCCGGCGTCGACCGAGGGCATCCGCTCTTGCGTCGGGACGCGCGAGGTCGAATCGATGGAGATCGGCGCCGGACACGTCGGTCTGGTGGTGAGCGGCAGGGCGCATCAGACCTTCTGGCCCGCGGCGACGCGATGGTTGGGTGACCGCTCGACGTCGCGGGAGTGCGGCGGCGAGCAGCAGACGAGCAGTTAGGAGCATCAGACATGGCCATTCGGATTTCGGGCATCGGGGGCTACGTGCCAAGCAGGGTGGTGAGCAACCACGAGCTGGCGGCGCTGGTCGACACTTCGCACGATTGGATCACCGCCAAGACCGGCATCCTCGAGCGCCGGTTGGCGGCCAACGACGAAGCGCCCAGCGACATGGGCTGCCAGGCAGCGCGAAGCTGCCTGGCCGACGCCAGCATCGATAAATCGGCGGTCGATCTGATCGTCGTAGCCTGCGCCACCCCCGACCAGTCTCAGCCGGCCGTGGCCTGCCTGATCCAGGCCAAGCTGGGCGTCGCCGAGCGGCAGTGCCCGGCCTTCGACGTCAACTCCGTCTGCGCCGGGTTCGTCTTCGCCCTCAACGTCGCGCAGAGCATGATGCTGACCGCCCCCGCGCGGTACCGCCACGCGCTGGTCATCGGCACCGACGCGTTCTCCAAGATCCTCAACTGGAAGGATCGGCGCACCTGCGTCTTCTTCGGCGACGGCGCCGGCGCCGTGTTGCTTTCGCAGACCGAGGTGGCGAAGGAGCCCATTCGATTCCACCTGGGGAGCGACGGGCGCGGCAGCCACCACATCGAGGTGCCGGGCGGCGGCACCCGCCTGCCGATCAGCCCGGAGGTGCTGGAGAAGCGCCTCAACACCTTCGTCATGAACGGCCCCAAGGTCTGGGACTTCGCCGTCGACACCGTCCCGCGGGTGATCCGCTCACTGCTGGCGGAGCACGACCTCGGGACGCAGGACCTCGACCTTCTGGTGTTGCATCAGAGCAACCTGCGCATGCTGGAGGCGATCATGAAATCGCTGGAGCTGCCGATGGAACGAACGGTCACCACCGTCGAGACCTACGGCAACACGGCGGCCGCCAGCATCCCGCTCACGCTGCAGAAGGCCTCGGCGGCCGGACAGCTCCGCCCCGGCGCGCGGGTCATGCTCTGCGGATTCGGCGGCGGCCTCTCCTGGGGCGCCGCCCTGCTCGACTGGTGACGGCGAGAGCGATCACATGCACAGCGTCCTCATCACCGGGGCCGCCAGCGGTATCGGGGCTGGCCTGGCCGCCGCGCTGGCCCGCGCCGGCGACCACGTCATCGTGAGCGACCTCGACCTCGACGAGAGCGGCGCGGTGGCCGCGCGGATCCGCGCCGCGGGCGGCTCGGCCGAGGTCGTGCAGCTCGACGTCACCTCGGGCAAGAGCGTCGCCGCCGCGGTGGCGGGCCTCTCGCGGCCTGTCGACGTCCTCATCAACAACGCGGGCCTGCAGTTCGTCGCCCCGCTGGAGGAGTTTCCCCTCACCAAATGGGAGCACCTCATCCACGTGATGCTGACCGGCGCCGTGGCCCTCACCCAGGCCGTCCTGCCGGGGATGCGCGCGCGCGGCTTCGGTCGGATCATCAACATGGGGAGCATTCACTCCCTGGTGGGAAGCCCCTTCAAGAGCGCCTACGTCGCCGCCAAGCACGCGCTGGTCGGATTCTCCAAGGTGATCGCGCTCGAGACGGCCAACACCGACATCACCGTCAACACGCTCTGCCCGAGCTACGTGAAGACGCCGCTGGTGGACAAGCAGATCTCCGATCAAGCGCGCGTCCGTGGGATGGCGGAGTCGGAGGTGATCTCCCAGATCATGCTCAAGCCGATGCCCAAGGGGGTCTTCATCGGCATCGATGAGCTGGCCGGCATCACCAGCTTCCTGGTCTCCCCGGCGGCCAGAAACATCACCGGCCAGACGATCGTCATCGACGGTGGCTGGACCGCCCAATGACCGCCCAATGACGGCGTCAGACCCGCGGCCACCGCGTCTGCCCCGTCGAGCTCAGCCGCCGCAACCGCAACCAAGCTCGACCGTCTCTGGCGCGGCGGGCGGATCCGCCATTGAGTAATACTGCAACGGTGAGTTTCTGTTTGGTCAATTCCCTTAGGGAGATCGCTTATAATTCGTTTGTCGCACTCTCGCGGCAGAACGGATTATTCCCCAGTGCTCTACCGTCTCCACGAGTACAACCGCGCGCTCTTCGCGCCCGCCATCGACCTCGCCGAGGCCGGCGCCCGCATGTTCTCGGAGCCAGGAAGCTGGCTGGCGCAGCTGCCGGGCGCGGGCAACGTCGCCGCCGGCTACGAGCTCCTCTATCGGCTCGGCAAGACCTACGAGAAGCCGGCGTTCGGCATCCATGAAGTGACCGTCGGCGGCACCAAGGTGCCGGTCGTCGAACAGACGGTGCTCACCAAAGCCTTCTGCCGCCTCCAGCGCTTCAAGCGGTACAGCGACGAGGCGGAGATCGTCGGCGAGCTCAAGAGTCAGCCGGCCGTCCTGGTCGTCGCCCCGCTGTCGGGTCACCACGCCACGCTCCTGCGCGACACCGTGCGCACCCTCCTCACCGGCCACAAGGTCTACATCACCGACTGGGTCGACGCGCGGACCATCCCCGTCGATCGCGGGCCGTTCACGCTCGACGACTACGTCGGTTACATCCGCGAGTTCATCCGCCACATCGGGGCCGATCGCCTGCACGTGATCGCCGTCTGCCAGCCGGCGGTGCCGGTCCTGGCCGCGACGGCGCTGATGGCGGCAGCCGGCGAGCCGCAGCCCCGCAGCCTGATCATGATGGGCGGCTCGATCGACGCCCGGAAGAGCCCCACGCGCGTCAACGACTTCGCCACCTCCAACTCGCTCGGCTGGTTCGAGAGCAACGTCATTGACGTGGTGCCGGAGGCCTACCCCGGGCGCGGCCGCCGCGTCTACCCGGGCTTTCTGCAGCACGCCGGATTCATGGCGATGAACCCCGTCCGCCACATCGAGTCGCACTGGGACTTCTACCAGCACCTGGTGGAGGGCGACCTCGACAGCGCCGAGGAGCATCGCCGCTTCTACGACGAGTACAACGCCGTGCTCGACATGCCGGCCGAGTACTACCTCGACTGCATCCGCATCGTCTTCCAGCAGCACCTCCTGCCGCGCGGGCTGTGGTACGTCGCCGGGCAGCGGGTGGCGCCCGAGGCCATCACCCGCGCCGCGCTCCTCACCATCGAGGG
This sequence comes from uncultured Pseudomonadota bacterium, assembly GCA_963723305.1. Classification (GTDB taxonomy): domain Bacteria; phylum Myxococcota_A; class Polyangia; order Fen-1088; family Fen-1088; genus JADGRB01. The sequence goes on along the minus strand of CAVRRT010000178.1, from coordinate 3,742 downwards.
GGAGCTGGACGACATCTCGGGCCTGGGCCAGACGCGCGCGGCGCAGGATCTCTGCGTCGGCATCCCCGCCGACCGCAAGCGCCACCTGACCATCATGGGGGCCGGCCACTACGGCATCTTCAGCGGCCGCCGCTGGCGCGAGACCGTCTACCCGCAGGTGCGCGACTTCATCGCCCAGTCCGTCTGACCTCCGCGGCCGATTTCGGGAACCGGCGCGCCTCATCCGTTGTCCCTCCTTCGAGCGGACGGAGCGCTGTTTCGGCGATTCCGATCCGCGGGAGGTCAACATGCGGCCACCGCAACCTGCGGTGCTGCTGGCCCTGATTGGATTCGCGTTGGCGCCCAATCTGGCCGCGGCACCACGACGCCAGAGATCCGCCCCCCGGCAGCGAATCCTCACCTCTTGCCCGGCGTTTCATCAGTCGCGCGTCGGGAGCGAGGGTCTTCGGCTCGAGCTCAGCAACAGCTGCGCCTTCCCGGTCGCCTGCACCCTCACCTGGTCGGTCCATTGCCGCGGCGCCAGCGAGAGCCCGGGCGAACGGTCGAGCAGCCTCGAGCTGGCGATCGGCGCCGCCGACAGCGTCGTCGCTTCGGGCGCCGCCTGCGGAGCCGAGGGGTGGGACATCGACCAGATCCGCTGGAGCTGCCAGCCCCGACCCGCCCCGCGCGACGGCACCGCCGGCGCCGCCGGGGCCAAGGACGGCGAGCTCTGACGGTGCCGACCGACTGCCGCCGACTGCCGCCGACTGCCGACCGATTTGGGGGATCGCGCCGCTTCAGGCGCCGGCTATCTCGGCGGCGACCGCCTCGGCGCGCATGGCGATCTCGCGCAGGTGACCGGTCGGCACCACTTCGTAGCCAACGAAGAAGAGGTTGGCAGCGGCGCCGCCCCCTCGCCAGTCGCGCGGCACGCCGCCTTCGGCGAGGACGCCCGGGACGGCGACCATCTCCTCCAGCGCGGCGCGAAAGCCGGTCGCCAGAATGATGGCCTCGAATGTGGCGGCACTGTCGTCGGTGAACCGCGCGCCCGCCTCGGTGAGCCGTGCGACACCCGGCTTGACGGCGATCTCCCCCCGCTTGACGGCGGCCATCGTGCCGACGTCGATGAGCGGGATGCGCTGCCGCTTCTTGATCGCCGAGATCGGTCCCAGCGTCGGCCGCGGAAAACCGTGCCGCGTCAGGTCGCCGAACGCCAGCCGCGACGCCAGCCGCCCGATCGCGTCGGCCAGCTTGAGCGGCGCCTTGCGCAACCGGATGCTGGTCAGCTGGATCGGCATGCCCAGCAGCTCGCGCGGCACGACGTTGACGGGCGCGCGCACCGCCAGCGTCGGCTTGGCACCGCGCTCGGCGAGATCGAGCGCGATCTCCGCCCCGGTGTTCCCGGCGCCGACCACCAACACCCGCTGCCCGGCGAACGCTCCGCCATTGCGATAGGCGGACGAGTGCAGCAGCGTCCCGCGAAACAGATCTTGGTCGGGCAGCCGGTCCGGGTTCGGGAGCCGGTTGTACCCGGTCGCCACCACCACCGCGCGCGCTCGGTAAGTGCCGCGCGCGCTCTCCACGACGAACGCGTCGGCATCGTCGCCCGCCCCGGCGCGCACGCGTCGCACCGCTTCGCCGGTGCGCGGCACGATCGAGAAGCGCGCCGCGTACGCCTCGAGGTAAGCGACGAAGTCGGCCCGCGCCACGTAGCGCGGCAGCTCCTTGCCGAACGGAAGCCCGGGGAGATGCGACTGCTGCTTGACCGTGTGCAGCCGCAGCCGGTCGTAGTGGTTCCGCCAGGCGTTGCCGAGCGACGGCCCGGCTTCGAGCACCAGCGCGTCGACGTTGCGCCGCTTGAGGCAGGCCGCCGTGGCCAGACCGGCCGGACCGGCGCCGATGATCAGGGCGGCAACCGGCTCTGTCGATGCGCTGGACATGGTTCCTCCGGGTGGGCCTTCCGTTCCTTCATCCTGGAGAGGCGACGCCCAGGAGGCGCGCCAGGCGCGCCGCCCAGGCTATCTGACCGGCCTCGTGAGCGATCAGGTCCTGCCGGATTTCGATCTCGACGCAAGGGAGACCGCGATCTTCCCCGTGGTGCACGATCGAAAAATCGGATTGCGCGCTGGCGGCGTAGGGTTCGTTGCAGCCGACCACCAGATCACCTTCGGCCCGCAGGAGCTGCAAGAGCGCCTCCGCCAGGCGCGCCTCCCGGTTGAAAAGAACGCCGACGTGCCAGGGACGCGCCCGGTCCAGGAAGATCGGCGTGAAACTGTGAACGGCGACGAGGACGCTGGGACGATTCGCCTGCTTCCGGCGGTCGAGCTCCGTCCGGATCTGGTCGTGGTAAGGGTGAAACAGCTCCCGCGCCCGTGCCGACGCGGCTCCCGGCGTCAGGTTCTGGTTTCCCACGACGACCGTTCGCTCGGAGAGCGTGACGATGGAATCGGCCGCCGCGAGCGGCCGGTTGCAGTCGATGGCCAGCCGGGAATAGACCTGGCACGCGACGAAGGCGTCCAGCGTGGCGGCCAGCCGTCTGGCGACGCCACCCGCGCCAATGTCCCACGCGACGTGACTGGCCAGCTCCTCTGCCGACAGACCCAGCGTGCCGAGCACCCGCGGCAGACGGTTTCCCGCATGATCGCAGATGACGACGAAAGGCGAGCGTCCGTCGCGCCCCGCGACCTCGAACGGAGGCGGCTCGTCGTCCCCGAGCAGTGTGGTGCCTGGCTGAGTCGTCAAGCCCGATCACCTTGCCGTCGCCGGCGACCGGACGCAACCCCTCAACCCTTTCCCTCTCGGGCGCCCTCGTCCGTGTCTTTCGAAGGACCGACGACTTGACCGGGTCCTGGGCCCCGGTTTGGCCCGGGTCCTGGCCCCGCTCAGCTCAGATCGAAAGATCGGTCGACTGACCAGGAGAAGATGGGCATGGCGCTGGCCAAGCTGGCGCAGGAAGACCCCACCTTCAAGGTGCAGACCGATCCTGACTCGGGGCGAGACCATCATCAGTGGCATGGGCGAGCTGCACCTGGAAATCATCGTCGACCGCATGATGCGCGAGTACAAGGTCGAGGCCAACGTGGGCAAGCCCCAGGTGGCCTATCGCGAGACCATCCGCAAGCACGCCGAGGCGGAGGGCAAGTACATTCGCCAGACCGGCGGCTCGGGGTTAACTATGGCCACGTGAAGATCAGGGTCGAGCCCAACGGGGCAGGCAAGGGCTTCGAGTTTGTCAACGACATCAAGGGTGGCGTGGTGCCCAAGGAATACATCAAGCCCACCGAGCAGGGCATTCGTGAGGCGCTGCCAGGTGGGGTGCTTGCTGGCTACGAGATCGTGGATGTAAAAGGCAGCTGCTCCACGACGGCAGCTACCACGAGGTTGACTCCAACGAAATGGCGTTCAAGATTGCCGGATCGATGGCCTTCGAGGAAGTTGCCCCCAAGGCGACCCCGGTATTGCTGGAGCCGGTGATGTCGGTCGAAGTGGTGGTCCCGGAGGAGTATATGGGCACTATCATCGGTGACCTGAACTCCTGCCGCGGCCGGATTGAAGGCATGGAGCACCGTGCCCGGATCGCAGGTAATCAAGGCCAATGTGCCGTTGAGCGAGATGTTCGGGTATGCCACCCACATGCGCTCTTTCGACCCAGGGCCGGGCCAACTACTCCATGCACTTTAACCGCTACGAAGAAGCGCCGCGGTCGGTGTCGGAAGAGATCATTGGCCGCAACCAGGGCAAATAACCGCGGCGCTTTTGAACT
>CAVRRT010000177.1:0-32471 GCA_963723305.1 uncultured Pseudomonadota bacterium | reverse complement strand
CGGGACCTCGCCGATCCAGATCTCCTCGGCGGAGCTTCCGCGCACCGGAACGCGCAGCTCCGCCAGCCGGTGCCCGTCGACGGTGACGTCGCGGAGAGAGGCGTTCCCCCGACGGAGCAGCGGCGTCTTGAGCGCCACCCGCGTCACCAGAGCGTCGCCGTTCCGGATCTCGAGCGCCTCGTCGGGCGCCGTGCTCAGGCGCAATCCGCTGGCGGTCGAGGTGGGCGCGGCGGAGGCCGGTCGCCCGGCCGGGGCCAAGACAACCAAGAGCGGCAGCGCCGCCAGCGCAAAGAAAACGCGCATGCCTCGGGATAGCACGACATCTGCGTTATATAGAAGCCCCCATGAAGACCGCCCCCGGCGAAAAGGCCGGAACCGAAGCCCGCACCGGCGGCACCGACAGCGCCGCCGACCCAGCAGGCACCGCCGCCGCCACTGTCCCAGGCACAGGCACCGCCGCCGCCGCAGGCACCGTCGCAGGCACGGTCGCGATCTTGGGCCGACCCAACGTCGGCAAGTCGACGCTGCTCAACCGGATCGTCGGCGAGAAGCTGGCCATCGTCACCCCCAAGCCGCAGACGACGCGCAACCGGATCACCGGGGTCTACAACGGCGCGCCCGGCCAGATCGTCTTCGTCGACACCCCCGGCGTCCACGGCGCCAAGAAGGAGCTGAACCGCTTCATGCTGGGCGAGGCGCTGGGGATCATCCCCGACATCGACGCCGCGCTCCTCATTGTCGACGCCGGCACCGACCGTCCGGGCGACGCCGAGGAGAAGATCCTGCGCGCCCTCGCCGAGGCCGAGTGCCCGGTCGTGCTGGGCATCAACAAGGTCGATACGGTGAAGAACAAGGAGGCGCTCTTGCCGCGGCTCGAGCGCTGGAACCAGCAACCAGGGCTCTCGGCCCTGGTGCCCATCTCGGCCAGCCGGGGAACGAACGTCGATCGGCTGGTGGCCGAGCTCTGGGCGCTCTTGCCCAAGGGGCCCCCGCTTTTCGAGGCGGACCAGCTGACCGATCGCACCGAGCGGTTCCTGGCCGCCGAGCTCATCCGCGAGCAGCTGTTCATCAGCTTGCGCCAGGAGGTCCCCTACGCGATCGCGGTGGTGATCGACGAATGGAACGAGCGCGCGGCCACCTCCGACGTCGTCATCTCGGCCAGCATCGTCGTCGAGCGGGAGAGCCAGCGGGCGATCGTGCTCGGCAAAGGAGGGGCGATGATCCGCGACGTCGGAACGCGCGCGCGGCTGGCCATCAGCGAGCTCCTGCAGCGTCCCGCGCACGTCAAGCTGATGGTCCGCATCGAGCCCGACTGGACCACCTCGCCGCTGGCGATGGCGGAGCTGGGATACCGGGCGTGAGCGACGACGATCTGCCTCTCGTCGCGCTCGTGGGGCGCCCCAACGTGGGGAAGTCGTCGCTCTACAACCGTCTCGTCGGCGGACGCCCGGCGCTGGTCGAGGACATCCCCGGCGTGACGCGCGACCGTCGCTACGGCGTCGCCGACTGGGGCCCCACGCACTTTCGCGTCGTCGACACGGGCGGGCTCGATCCCTCGGCGGCGGGCATCCTGGGCGCGATGCGCGCCCAGACGCTGCGCGCGCTGGACGAGGCCGACCTGGTGGTGTTCGTGGTCGATGCGCGGGAAGGGATCACCTCCGTCGACGACGACGTGGCCAAGGTGCTGCGCCAGTCGGGGCGGCCGGTGTTGGTGGCCGCCAACAAGGTCGACTCCGGGCACAGTGAGGCCGCCGCCACCGAGGCGTTCAACCTCGGGTTCCCCGATGTCTTCCCGGTCTCCGCCAGCCACGGCCGCGGGGTGAACGATTCTGCTCGACGCCGTGGTCGCCGGGCTGCCCAAGGTGGCCAGAGTGCCCGGGAGGGTCCCCGCGCGGACCTCCCGCCTGCGGTCGCGGCTGCCGCCGACGTCGGAATCGGAGTCGGAATCGGAGTGGGAAGGCGAGGCGGACGGTCGGTCGGAAGGCGAGGAAGGTGAGTCGGAAGAGCAGGCTCCCGAGGCAACCGCCACCGGTCCGCTGCGGCTGGCCTTCATCGGCAAGCCGAACGTCGGCAAGTCGTCGCTGGTCAACTGCCTGCTCGGCGAGGAGCGGGTGCTGGTCCACGATCAGCCGGGCACCACGCGCGATCCGATCGACACACCCTTCTCGTTCGGCGGGCGTGAGTACGTCCTGGTCGACACCGCCGGGATGCGCCGCCGCCGTACCATCGACACGCTGACCGAGCACGTGGCGGCGAAGATGGCGCGCGATCAGCTCGGACGCTGCGACGTCGCCGCGCTGGTGATCGACGCGCGCGAGGGCGCGACAGCGGAGGACGCCCGCCTGGCAGGCATGATCGAGGACGCTGGGCGCTGCGCGCTGGTGGTGCTGAACAAGAAGGATCTGGTCGGCCGCGCCGCCATCGACGCCAAGGTGGAGTCGACGCGCGAGGCGCTCAAGTTCCTGCGCTACGCCCCGGTGATGCTGACCTCCGCCGTCACGCGCGCCGGTGTCGTCAAGATCCTCGAGGAGGCGTCGCGCGTGTTCGAGCAGGCCTCGCGCCGGATCTCCACCGGTGAGCTGAACAAGCTGCTCGAGCAGATCATCGCCCACAAACCGCCGCCGGCCGGGCGCGGCGGACGCCACGTGCGCCTCTACTTTGCGACCCAGGCCAGCGTCCGCCCGCCGACCTTCTTCCTCAGCACCAACCACCCGGCCGAGGTCGGCTACCCCTACCGCCGCTTCCTGATCAACCGGCTTCGCGAGGCCTACGGCTTCGAGGGGACGCCCATCCGGCTGGCGCTGCGCGCGCACCGCCAGAAGGTGAAGCAACCGTCACCCAGCGCTAAAAAACCCAAGAGAGGCGCGCGGTCGTCGAGAACATGAACGGCGAGTTGCCGAGCCCCTCCGGGTTCTGAAACAGATCCTGCGGCCGATAGAGGTACTGGAAGGAGAGGCCGACCCGCAACTGCCGGGTGGCGTAGTAGTCGCCCCCGATGCCGAGCTCGGAGGCGAGCATGGTGATGGACGGGGCCAGGGGACCGCTTATCTGCGCCACGCCGAACTGCAGCTCGGCGTACGGGACCAGGCGCAGCACGTCGACGGTGTAGGTGACCCCCACCAGCGCCGCGTCGGTGTGCTCGGCGCCGGCCGCGATCCCCGCCGACGCATCGGCTGACACGGAGTGCGTCGACCCTTCGAGCGAGCCGCGGATGGCCCAGGCGTCGGTGAGCCCGTACTCGACGTCCAGCCCGCCGGCGGGGCCCCAGGGCCGGTTCCCCTCGTTCACCACGCCTATGCCCGCGCGCAGCGCGACCTGCAGCTCGTTGGCGCCCGCGGCGAAGGCCGGCGCGGCGACGGCCACCGAGACCCAGAACGCCACCAAGGCAGCCGCCAGCTTCACGCCCGACGACTATAAGCGATGTGCAGATCCGGCGCGCGGGCGCCTACCCATTTGACCGGCCGGGGAGGCTCTGTTATCTCCCCCACCGGTGCCGAAGAGAAAAATCAGCCAGAAGGAGCTCAAGCGTCCGGATCAGTTCCTGGACTTTTGGACCCGTGCGTCCAACTCCGTCGGCATCTACGCCTCGTCGCACACCCGGGCGCTGATCGTCTCGCTGACCGCGCTGGCCACGGTCATCGCCGGCTCGGTCGCCATCAGCCAGGTGTCGGAGCGCCGGTCGATCCGGGCCGGCGAGGCGCTCGATCGGGTGCAGCGGATCGCCAGCGCCGAGGTGGCGACGCCGGGAGCGACGCCACCCGCCTCCGAGGCGGGCGACGAAGGGATCCCCCACCTCGCCAGCGAGCAGCAGCAGCTCGAGGCGGCGCTCAAGGAGCTGGACGCTTCGTTCCCCGGACCGCACGGCCCGCTGCACGCCGAGGCGATGCTGGTGCGCGGCAGCCTGCTTCTGGATCTCGATCGCGCCGCGGAGGCGGTCACGCTCTACCAGGCGCTGCTGGCGGACAACCTGGATCATCGCCTGCGGTTCCTGGCCCATGAGGGGCTGGGGTACGGCTACGAACGGCTGGGGAAGCTGGTCGAGGCGCAGGCAGCCTTCACCGCGCTCGGTGACGACGCCGGCGGGATGGAGGGGTTCTACAAGGACCGGGCGCTCTACCATCAGGCGCGCCTCGCCGAGCTGCGAAGCAACCCGGCGGACGCCGCGCGGATCTATCACGAGGTGCTGGATAAGAACCCCGCCACCTCGTTGCGCGAGGAGATCACCAATCGCCTCGCCGCGCTCGAGATGAAGTGATCTTTCGCGCAACGTTCCTCTGCGCCGCGGTCGCCGTGGTGTCGGGCTGCGCCTCCGTCACGACCCGCCCGGTCGAGGGCTCGGAGCCGCCGCCGCATCCCGCCGGCGTCCTGCAGATGGTCTGGCGGACGACGCTCGCACGAGCACGGCCTGTTCGAGCCCGATCCCGAGGAGTGCGCCACCGGCGCGCTGGCGGCCGGCCATCTGGTGATCGGCTCGCGCGCCTCGAACGTGGTCGGCGTCGTCCCCGAGACCGGCCGCATCGACTGGGTCACCGGCGTCTCGGGCGGCGTCGACAGCACCGCCCGCTTCGACGCCGCGCACGGGCAGGTCTACGTGGGCGCCGACGACGGCAGCTTCTACGCCGTCGATCCGGCCTCCGGGGCGCTGCGCTGGACCTACCACGGCAAGGGGGCATTCGAGCGCGCGCCCGAGCTGGGGAACGACCTGGTCTACGCCGCCAGCGCCACCGATCGCGTGGTGGCGCTCGATCCGGCGAGCGGAAAGTGGCGCTGGCAGTACGAGCGAGAGATGCCGGAGGGGTTCACCATCCACGGCTACGCCGGGCCGCGCCTGCACGGCAGCGAGCTCCTGGCCGGTTTCGCCGACGGCTACCTGGTGTCGCTGGGCGCGACGAGCGGCGACGTCATCTGGGCCCGCTCCCTGGCGACGACGTCCGAACAGTTCGTCGACGTCGACACGACGCCCGCGATCGCGGGCGACCTGGCCTACGTGGCCTCGTACTCCGGCGGACTCTGCGCGGTCGATCTCCATGACGGCGCGATCAAGTGGCGCCTGGGCGTCGAAGGGGTCGGCGACGTCAGCGTGGCCGACGGCCGTCTCTTCTTCGTCGCCCCACGGCAGGGGCTGCACTCCGCCGACCTCGACGGGCACGTCATCTGGCGACAGGGGCTGACCGCCGCCGGCGATCTGACGCAGCCGATGGTCGTCGGCCGTTACTTGATCTTCTCCGGCAGCCGCGCCGGCCTCTTCGTCGTCGACCGGACCAGCGGCAGCCTGCTCGAGATCTTCAACCCGGGCCACGGCGTCTGCGCCGCCCCCACGCTCGACGCCCAGCGCCAGCGCCTCTACGTCATCTCGAACAGCGGCTCTCTCTACGCGCTCGACCTGGGTTAGCGCCAACTTCGCGATGGCGACGGCGACGGCGCTCGCGACGGCGTTCGCGACGGCGACTCCGGCCGCGACGGTCGGCGATCAGGCGAAGCGGGCGTGGGCGCCCTGCGCTTCGATGCGGCGGACCAGTTCCTTGATCCGACGGCTGCCGCCGGCATCGCGGGCTTTCCACTCGACACCGAAGCCGTTCTGGCCGCCGGGGTGACTCTTCCAGCAGACGCGCGCAGAGAGCGGCATCGCCACCTCGGCCCCGGGGGGCGACACCATCAGGACCACGTCGGCGGCCGACGGGAGCGCCTCCTCGGTCTTGACGAAGGCGCCGCCGCGGCCGATGTCGCGCAGGATGCCGGCCTTGTCTTCCAGAATGCCCTGCACCTGCCACATCACCGGCAGCTCGACAGGGAGCCGCTGGTGGCGGCGGGCGACCATCTCCGCGGAGTCGCCGCGCGCGACCCCCAGCAGGTAATCGCGGGCCTGCGCCTCGGTCTCCAGGAACTCGATGCCGATGCCGGCCTTGATCTTGGTGCTGTGCTTGCCGGGGCGCCGCCAGACCACCCGGCCGCGGATCAGAGTCGGGCTGCGGCGCCGCCCCAAGCGAATCGCGACCGCGACCAGCTCGCCGATCGCCAGCAGGCGGCGGGTCGGAAAAAAGACGCCACCGTGCTCGAGATCGGGCAGGAACCGCGCGAGAAAAGCGGTCCCTGTCGGAAAATGGGCCTTGAGGATGTTCATGTGGGGAACTGAAGGTCTATCGTATTACGAAGAAGAGAAGTTTTGTAAACTGCATTGCAGAGGGTGGTTGTGTGAAGACTGCTGATTTTGACTACGCGCTGCCGCCTGAATGCATCGCGGCGACACCGGCCGCCAAACGGGACGAAGCACGCCTGATGGTCATGGATCGGGCGCGCGGCACGCGCAAGCACGCGCAATTTAGCGATTTGCTCGAGCACCTGCCGCCGAGGTCACTGCTGGTGCTGAACGACACGCGCGTCTTCCCTGCGCGGCTGCGCGGTCGAAAGGCGTCGGGCGGAGCGTTCGAGTTTTTGCTGACGCGGCGCATGGCTATCGAAGCGGGCGGCGCGAGCGGGTTCTGTGAAACCTGGGAAGGGCTGACGCGGGGGCTGGGGGCTGAGCGCTCCCCCTGGACGTTCGCCGTGGGGGGAGGCGTGCAGATCGAGATCGTCGATCGCCGGGCCGCGGGTCAGGCGCTGCTGCGCGCGACCGGCCCGGGTGGATCGCTGCTGGCCGCGCTGGAGGAGATCGGCGAGATCCCGCTGCCGCCCTACATCGAGGCGGCGCGCCGGGAGGCGGCGCTGCGGCGCGGCCAAGGGGCGGCGGCGCCCCCCGTCGACGATCGCGCGCGCTACCAGACCGTCTTCGCGGACGAGGCCGGCGCTGTCGCCGCGCCGACCGCCGGGTTGCACTTCACGCCCGAGCTGCTGGCGGCCGCGCGGGACGCCGGGCACGAGATCGCCTTCGTCACGCTGCACGTCGGGCCGGGGACGTTCCGGCCGGTGGAGGTCGAGGATCCAGCGGGCCACCGGATGGACGCGGAGCACTTCCGAATCTCGCCGGCGGCGGCCGAGGCCATCGCGCGCGCGAAAGCAGGCAAGCGGCGCCTGGTGGCGGTCGGCACGACGGTGGTGCGGACGCTGGAGGCGTCGGCGCAGGCGCACGGCGGGGCGGTCGTGGCGGGCGAGGGAGCGACCGATCTCTTCTTGGCTCCCGGCGCCGAGTTCGAGGTGGTGACGGATCTCGTGACCAACTTCCATCTTCCCCGCTCGACGCTGCTGATGCTGGTGGCGGCGTTCGCCGGCCGCGAGCGGGTGCTGGCGGCGTACGCCGAGGCGGTCGAGCGCGGGTATCGATTTTACAGCTATGGCGACGCCATGCTGATCACCGGGCAGAGCGAGAGCGCGTGACGACCGCCGCCCCGGGGACATTCCGCGTGACCGCCCAGGCCGGCCGCGCGCGGACCGGGGTCTTGGAGACGGCGCACGGGACGATCGAGACGCCGGTCTTCATGCCGGTCGGGACGCAGGCCTCGGTCAAGGCGCTGGCGTCGGAGGACGTCGAACGCCTGGGCGCGAACATCATCCTGGGCAACACCTACCACCTGGCGCTGCGGCCCGGCGCCGAGCGGATCGCGGCGCTGGGCGGGCTGCACCGCTTTATGGGCTGGTCGCGCGCGATCCTCACCGACTCGGGCGGCTTCCAGGTGTTCAGCCTGCGCGAGCGGCGGACGGTCGACGACGACGGCGTCACCTTCAGCTCGCACCTCGACGGCTCGCCGCAGCGGCTGACGCCCGAGCGGGCGATGGAGATCCAGGCGCTGCTCGGCAGCGACATCGCGATGGCGTTCGACGAGTGCCCACCCTCCGATGCGCCGCGCGCCGTGATCGAGACGGCCATGGCGCGCACCACCCGCTGGGCGCGCCGCTGCCTGGCGACCACCGCCGCGCCCGGCCAGCTGCGGTTCGGGATCGGGCAGGGGGGCGTGCACCTCGATCTGCGGCGCGCGCACCTCGCCGAGCTGACGGACCTGCCGTTCGATGGCTTCGCGCTGGGGGGCCTCGGTGTCGGCGAGGCGCCCGAGGTGATGCACGGGGTGATCGCCGAGGTGGCCGCCGAGATGCCGGCCGGAAAGCCCCGCTACTTGATGGGCGTCGGGACGCCCGAGGACATCTGGCGGGCGATCGGCGCCGGGATCGACATGTTCGACTGCGTGATGCCGACGCGCAACGCGCGCAACGGTCAGCTGTTCGTCAAAGGAGGGCGGCTCAACATCGGCAACGCGCGCCACCGCGACGAGCCGCAACCGATCGAGGAGGGCTGCGCCTGCGCCTGCTGCGCGCGCTACAGCCGCGCCTACCTGGCGCATCTCTTTCACGCCAAGGAGCTGCTTTACTATCGCCTGGCGACGGTTCACAACCTCGAGCACTACTTGAACCTTGCGCGCCGTGCCCGCGCCGCGATCGCCGCGGGCTCCCTCCCGCCGACGCCCTGGTAGCGACGTCGTGGTAGACGAATGCCATGGCCAAGCGGGTAGCGGTCGTCCTGTCAGGGTGCGGGTGGGGTGACGGCAGCGACGCAGCCGAGGCGATGCTGGCGCTGTTCTTCGCCGAGCGCGCGGGCGCCGAAGTCATCTGCGCCGCGCCCGATCGCGACCAGCGCACCGTCGTCGATCACCTGACCGGCGGCATCGTCGACAAGGCGCCGCGCAACGCCCGCGTCGAGGCGGCGCGCCTCTCGGGCGGCGCGGTGCTGCCGCTCGCCGAGCTCTCTCCGAGCCGCATCGACGCGCTGCTCGTCCCGGGGGGTGGCGGGGCAGGGACCACGCTCTCCGACTACGCCGACAAGCACGAGCTCTGCGCCGTCGATCCCGATCTCGCCAAGCTGCTGCGCGCGCTGCTTGCCGGCGCACAAGCCGATGGGGTTCATCGGCCTCTCGGCGCTGCTGGCGGCGCGCGTTCTCGGTCCCGTGGCGGGCGTGCGGGTGACGCTGGGACCGAAGGGGACGGCGCCGGCCAAGCACGCCGCCATCATGGGCGCCGACGTGCGCCCGGCGACGGTCGACGACGTGATCAGCGATCAGAAGGCCCGCGTCCACACCACGCCCGGCTTCCTGGCCGAGGAGCCGACCCTGCCGAAGGTGGCGCGCGCTATCGAGCAGCTGGTGCGCGCGGTGCTCGGCGGCGGTCCGGCGGGCAAGCGCCGCTGACGGACGAGCCACGGTTACTGATCGCGTCGAGCGTAGCGCAGCTTCGCTGCGCGGAGCTCATCGCGGCGGCTGTGGGACCCTCCCAGGGTCGCACTATTGATCCAGGCCGCGGTTACGCTTGATCTGATCGAGGACCTTGCCGTACTCGACCTCCCAGGTGGAGGTCCCTTCCTCCAGGTTCTTGATCCGCCGGCGGACCTCTTCGTCGAGCTCCTCGTCGACCTGCATGTGCTTCTTGAGGATGTCGCCCATCCGCTTTCGCAGCACGGTGTCCTCGACGTAGATCTCCTCGATGTGCGGCGACTGCATGAACGACTCGATCATCTGAGTCGTCATCCACTCGAGCCCGTCCTCGCCGAGGCCGAAGGCCTTCTCGCCCGCCAGCGTGCGCTTGATCTTGCCGAACTGCTCGTAGGGGAGGTTGCGCTTCTGCAGCAGATCCTTGGCCTTCTCGGTGATCTCGCGATCGAGGCGCAGGTACTCCTTGAGCACCGCCTGAACGTCCATCTCTGCCTCCGTCCGATCGGTGACCTCGATGTCGCCCGCCTCCATGAGGCTTTTGACGATTTCGGTGCCGACGAGAGGAATTTTTCCGCTGTAAAGCCGCATCTTCTAAGCGCGTTATAGGGGTGCGGCCGAGGACAGTCAAGGTTCGCGACCCGACGAAATCGTGGCAAACTTCGCTTCGCGTGTTCATTCCGCTCCGCGACGACAACCCGCGCACTCGATTTCCCGCGGTGACGCTCCTGCTGATCGCCGCCAACGTCGTCGCTTTTCTGTTCGAGGTGTTCACCCTCGACGCGCGCGGGCAGAAGCTGCTGGCGCTGCAGGCCGGGGCGATCCCTTACGAGATCGTCAACCACGTCGACATCTGCCCGCCGGACCTCCTGCCGGTGCCGGGTTCGATCTGGACCTCGATGTTCCTGCACGGCGGCTGGCTGCACCTCATCGGGAACATGTGGTTCCTCTGGCTCTTCGGCGACAACGTCGAGGAGGCGATGGGCTCGATCCGTTACGTCCTCTTCTATTTCCTGGTCGGGACGGTCGGCGCGCTGGCGCAGTGCTACGCCATGCCCGACTCGATGGCGCCCATGATCGGCGCCTCGGGCGCCATCGCCGGCGTGCTGGGCGGCTACGTCATGCTCTACCCGCGCTCGCGCATCGAGACGCTGGTGATGATCCCGTTCTTGTGGCCGGTGGTGCCGGTCCCGGCCTGGATCTTCCTCGGCGGCTGGTTCCTCGCGCAGTTCATGCTGCCGGGCGGCTCGGGCGTGGCCTGGATGGCCCACGTGGGCGGCTTCCTGGCCGGCCTCGGCGCCGTGCGCCTGCTCGCCGACACGCGCCGCGGCCCGCCGGCTGCGCCGGTCGAGTACATTCCGCCGCCCCGGCGCGCCTCCTGGTAATCGCCGCTTGACAGCGACCGCGCCGCGCGCAAAATCGCGCCCCGAAACTCGCGTTGGTTCCTTCGCGGGAGGTTCGGAGCCCTCCCGGGGTTCTGAATTGAATTGAACTGAATTGAATAGGCGGATTAGCTCAGCTGGTTAGAGCAGGCGTTTCATACGCGCCGGGTCCGGGGTTCGAGTCCCTGATCCGCCACACACGGAGTCGACCAACACAATGAAACGCGTCGAGAAGCCCTGGGGCCACGAGATGATCTGGGCCGTCACCGATCGTTACGTCGGGAAGGTGCTGCACATCAAGGCGGGCGGGAAGCTGTCGCTGCAGTACCACCAGAAGAAGGACGAGACGGTCATGGTCTGGTCCGGACGGATGCGGTTCGAGCACTTCGTCGAGGGACAGGCGCCCCAGTTCAAGGACCTCGGACCGGGCGAGGCGTTTCACGTCACCCCGGGCCTGCGACACCGGATGATTGCGCTCGAAGACACCGATGTCTTCGAGGTGTCGACCACCGAGCTCGACGACGTGGTCCGGCTGGAGGACGCTTACGGCCGCAAAGGGACCTCCGCTCCTTAGTCCAACGCCGCCTTGACGGCGCGGAGGGCCGCGGGCTAAACCCCACCTCCCATGTACGACACGTCTGACATTCGCAAGGGCCTGAAGATCATGCTCGACGGTGCGCCTTACACCGTCGTCGAGTTCCAGTTCGTCAAGCCGGGCAAGGGTGCCGCCTTCACGCGCACCAAGATGAAGAACCTGCTCACCGGCGGCGTCCTCGAGCGCAACCTGCGCTCGGGCGAGCGGCTCGAGCCGGCGGACGTCGAGACCAAGACGATGCAGTACCTCTACGCCGACGCCGACTCGTTCATCTTCATGGACACCTCCACCTACGATCAGGTGCAAATCCCACGCGACACCGTGGGCGATCAGGCCGGCTTCATGCCAGAGAACACCAACGTCGAGGTGCTGTTCTTCAACGGACGCGCCGTCGGCGTGACGCTGCCGAACTTCATCGAGCAGGCCGTGGTGGAGGCCGATCCCGGCTTCCGCGGCGACACCGCCACCGGCGCCACCAAGCCGGCCAAGATCTCCACCGGCGCCAGCATCAACGTGCCGCTCTTCATCAACGTCGGCGACGTCATCAAGATCGACACCCGCAACGGGCAGTACCTCGAGCGCCTGAGCCGCGCCTAGGGGCGTCGTGGCGGCCAGGCGCGCGGCGCTGGAAGCGCGTGGTCGGATCGTGCGGGCGGTGCGCGCCTGGTTCGAGGGCCAGGGGTTCCTCGAGGTGGAGACGCCGGCCCGCGTCCGGTCGCCCGGCCAGGAGCTTCACCTCGAGGCGATACCGGCCGGCGACGGTCACTGGCTGATCACCTCGCCCGAGTATCACCTCAAGCAGCTGATCGCGGCCGGGCTGCCGCGCATCTTCGAGATCGCCCGCTGCTGGCGCGCCGAGGAGTCGGGCGCGCACCACCGGAGCGAGTTCACCATGCTCGAGTGGTACCGCGCCGGCGCGCCGCTCGAGGCGTTGGCCGACGACTGCGAGGCCTTGGTGGCGGTCGCCGTGCGGGCCGCCGGGCGCGATCCGGCCGCGCTCGGCCTGGCGGCGCCGTTCGGCAGCGACCACGGTGCGCGAGCTCTTCGCGCGGCACGCCGGCATCGCGCCTGGCCGGCGACGAGAGCGCCGCCGCGCTGCGCGCGACGGTCGCAGGCCGCCGGCGTCGCGGTCGGCACGGCGACCGCCTGGGACGACATCTTCTATCAGGTGTTCCTCGACCGCATCGAGCCGGCGCTGGCCGCGGCCGGTCCGACCTTCGTCTTCGACTGGCCGGCGCCGCTGGCGCGCTGGCTCGCCCGCACCCCTACGACCCGCGCCTCGTCGAGCGGTTCGAGCTCTACGCCGGCGGGCCTCGAGCTGGCCAACGCCTTCGGCGAGCTGACCGACCCGCTCGAGCAGCGCCGCCGGTTCGAGGCAGAGAGTCCGGCCTCCGGGCCGCCCGCGGCAAGCAGATCTACCCCATCGACGAGGCGCTGCTGGAGGCGCTCCCCCGCGATGCCGCCCACGGCCGGGATCGCCCTCGGCCTCGATCGGCTGGTCATGCTGGCGCTGGGCCCGGACATCTCGGTGACATCTCGGAGCGTCGTGCGCCTCGCGATCGGCGCGACGTATAAACCTTGCCCGTTTTTGGCTTCCCTGCTATGCGTTTGCGCGGCTGGAGGCCCTCTTCGTGACTCAATTTCTAAATGGACTCGCGCAATCTGCTCCTGGGGGCGGTAGCTCGCCGTTGACCCAGTTCGTTCCCCTCATCGCGATCTTCGCGATCTTCTACTTCCTGGTGCTGCGCCCGCAGTCCAAGAAGGCCAAGGACCATCAGAAGATGCTGTCCGAGCTCAAGAAGGGGGACGACGTCACCACCCAGGGCGGGATCATCGGCAAGATCACCGGCATCAAGGACAACGAGGTCACCCTCCAGGTGCAGGAGGGCGTTCGCCTGCGGGTTCTGCGCAGCGCCGTCAACGGCGTCTACAACCCGGACGCCCCCAAGACGGAAGCGAAAGCTTCCTAGTCCGGCGCCCGTAACACGGACTAACCGATCTCAATGGAACGCTCTTGGTGGTGGAAGGCGGCCCTCTACGGGTTCGTCACCGTGCTGGCCGTCCTTTATCTGATCCCGACGGTCGTCCCGGAGGATAAGCAGCCGGCGTTCATTCAGAAGCACTTTCAGAAGCGGATCCAGCTGGGGCTCGACCTTCAGGGGGGCCTGCACCTGGTGTACGAGGTCGACGTCGACAAGGCTGTCTCCGGCAAGGTCGACCGGATCGCCTCCGACATCGAAGACCGCCTGCACAAGGACAAGGGCGTCGGCGACCTGGTGGTCAGCCGCGAAGGGCGGGACGAGATCGTCTTCACGTTCAAGCCGCCGGCCGACGAGACCAAGCTGGACGACACGATCCTGCGCGAGTTCCGCAAGACGCTCGACGTGGTGAGCCGCGACGCGACGACCGGCATCGTGCGGCTCAAGCTCGATCCCAGCCAGGTCGACGAGGAGCGCGACTACGCGCTCGGGCAGGCCATCGAGACGATCCGTGGCCGCGTCGACAAGTTCGGCGTCGCCGAGCCGACCATCATCAAGAAGGGGACCGACATCATCGTCGAGCTCCCCGGCCTCAAG
This sequence comes from uncultured Pseudomonadota bacterium, assembly GCA_963723305.1. Lineage (GTDB taxonomy): Bacteria > Myxococcota_A > Polyangia > Fen-1088 > Fen-1088 > JADGRB01. The sequence goes on along the minus strand of CAVRRT010000177.1, from coordinate 18,790 downwards.
TCGGCCGACTTCGAGCGGATCAAGTCGATCATCGGCCGCACGGCGCAGCTGGAGTTCAAGATCGTCGACGACGGCTCGGACTACATGAAGAAGCTGGCGGCGTCGGTCCCCAAGAACGCCGGCATCGACGTGGTCCCCGAGTCCTGGACGGAGAAGGACTCCGGCAAGCCGCACGAAGACGTCTACCTGCGCTCCAAGTCGCGCGCCACGCTGGAGAAGTTCTTCGCCGGCCTCACCGGTGACATGGTGGTTCCCGTCGATCACGAGATCGGCTACGAGGAGACCCAGGGGCGCAACGAGAACGGCGAGCAGTCGCAGGATCGCTTCTGGCGGACCTACTACCTGCACAAGCGGGCGCCGCTGACGGGCGAGTACCTGGCCAACGCCGATCAGACCTGGGATCAGCAGACCGGCCGTCCGGAGATCTCGTTCGAGTTCGATCGCCAGGGGGCCGCCATCTCCGAGCGGATGACCGGCGACAACATCGGCCGCAAGATGGCCATCCTCCTCGACGACAAGATCAACAGCGCGCCGGTCATCGAGGGGCGCATCGGGGCGCGTGGCCGCATCACCCTGGGCGGCTTCGGCGATCCCTTCGCGCAGCAGCAGGAAGCCAAGGACCTGGTCGGCGTGCTCCGCTCCGGCGCGCTGCCCGCGCCGCTGAAGAAGACGTTCGAGACGCAGGTCGGCCCGACGATGGGGCGCGACGCGGTGGAGAAGGCCAAGCTCTCGATGTACATCGGGGCAGGGTTCGTCATCTTCTTCATGCTCATCTACTACCGGCTCTCCGGGATCATCGCCAACATCGCCATGATCTTGAACCTGCTCTACATGGTGGCGATTCTGGCCGCCTTCGAGGCCTCTCTGACGCTGCCCGGGATCGCGGGCCTGGTCCTCACGGTCGGCATGGCGGTCGACGCCAACATCATCATCTACGAGCGGATCCGGGAAGAGCTGCGGCTCGGCAAGTCGGTGCGCACGGCCGTCGACGGCGGGTTCGCCCGGGCGTTCTGGACGGTATTCGACGCCCACGTCACCAACTTCGTCGCCGGCGTCGTCCTCTACTCGTACGGCTCGGGGCCCATCCGCGGCTTCGCGGTGACGTTGCTGGTGGGGATTGTCACCAACCTCTTCACCTCCTACTGGCTGTCGCACTGGATGTTCGACGGCGTGGTGGGCCGCCGGGGCGCCGCCCGCGCTCACCTGTCGATCTGACCGAGAGCTAACAGGACCTAGAGGACGTCATGCCGGCCCCAACCCAGCAGAAGTTTTTTGAAATCATCAAGCCGGGCTCGAACTACGAGTTCATCGGCCGTCAGAAATACTGGATCGGTCTGTCGATCGCCCTCGTGACGCTGACCTGCGTGATGCTGCCGCTCAACGCCTACGTGTTCAAGAGCCGCGGCCACATGCTGAACTGGGGGGTCGACTTCCGCGGCGGCAGCGAGATCGTCGTCGAGTTCTCGAAGCCGGTCGAGGCGGGCGAAGTTCGCAAGACCCTGGCGGACGCCGGGTTCGCCGACGCCGACGTGGTCAAGTACGCCGATCCGGCGGGGCTGAAGAAGTGGAACTACATGATCCGCGTCGCCGCCGTCTCGGTCGTCTCCGAGCAGCAGGCCAAGCAGATCCAGGCCTCGCTGGCCAAGGTCGCTGACGCCAGCCTCCAGCGGTTCGAGTGGGCGGAGGGGGGCGACAAGCTCTACCTGCGCTACGACCGGGCGGTCGAGCCGAGCTTGCTGGCGAGCTCGCTCAAGGCGCTGGGCGTCAACAGCAACCAGGTGCAGATCTTCGGTCGCCCCGACGCGTTCACCTACGAGGTGACGCTGGTCGGGCTCGACATCGAGATCCGCCGCGCGCTCGACGCGCACCTCGGGGAGGGGGCCGTGGCCGCCATCCCTTCGGTGGAGTCGGTCGGCGCCAAGGCGGGCAAGCAGCTGCAGTACGACGGGGCCAAATCGCTGCTCTACGCGATCCTCCTCATCATGGTCTACATCGCCTTCCGCTTCGATCTCCGCTACGGGCCGGGGACGGTCGTGGCACTCCTGCACGACGCGGTGATCACGGTCGGCGCGTTCGCCATCACCTACAAGGAGTTCTCGCTGACGACGGTGGCGGCCGTCCTGACCATCATCGGCTACTCGATGAACGACACCATCGTCGTCTTCGACCGCATCCGCGAGAACGCCACCCGCCTGCGCGACCGCCGCTTCGACCGCATCGTCAACCAGTCGATCAATGAGACGCTGTCGCGCACCATCTGGACCAGCGCGACCGTCTTCTTCGTCACCTTCTGGATGAACGTGCTCGGCGTCGGCGTCATCCGCGACTTCGCCTTCGCCATGAACGTCGGCGTCATCGTCGGGACCTACTCGTCGATCTTCATCGCCAGCCCGATCCTCATCTGGCTGAACGAGAAATACGTCAGCAGCCAGAAGCGGCAGCAGGCCGCCGGCCGCAACGCCCGTCGCCCGCGCAAAGACGACGACATCGACCCCGACGTTTAGCGCGCGAACAGGTCGCGCGAGCAAAGCTCGCCGGCCCTCACGCCTGTTCGGCTCGTCTGTTCTCCGGTTTATCCGCAACCTGCGGTGCTAGGGTGGCCCGGTGCCGTTCTTTTCCTGGCGCGCCCCCTCGATTGACGCCGGCCTGGCTGCGGCGCTCGCGCTCGAGGCCGAGCTGCGGCCGCTCACGGCGCGGGTGCTGGTGGGGCGGGGGATCGTCGGGCGCCGAGGCCGTCTCCAGGTTTCTCGAGCCGCGCCTGGCCGATCTGCGCCGCCCGGAGGGAATGGCCGACCTGCCGCGGGCGATCGATCGGCTGGTGGCGGCGCTCGCCGCCGGCGAGACGATCGGCGTGTTCGGCGACTACGACGTCGACGGCGTGACCAGCGCGGCCATGCTGACCTGCGCATTGCGGGCGTTCGGCGGGCAGGTCATTCCGCGCGCCGCCAGCCGGCGCGCCGGCTACGGCCTGGGCGTCGAGGACGTCGCGCGCTTCGCCGCCGACGGCTGCAGCCTCCTCGTCACCGGCGACTGCGGCACCAGCGATCACGAGGCGCTGGCCGCCGGACGCGCGCGCGGCCTCGACGTCATCGTCATCGACCACCACGAGCTGCCGACCGGCGAGTCGCCGGCCTACGCGCTCGTCAACTCGCGCCGGGCCGACGATACGTTCGCCTTCAAGGGCCTGGCCTCGTGCGGGGTGGCCTTCTACCTGGCGGCGGCGCTCCGCACCCGCCTGGGGGCGGCCTTCGATCCGCGCGAGCTGCTCGATCTGGTCGCGCTGGGCACGATCGCCGATCTCGTCCCGCTCACCGACGAGAACCGGATCCTGGTCGCCGCCGGGCTCAAGGTGCTGTCGGCGCGCAAGCGTCCCGGGCTGGCCGCGCTCGCCGCGCGCGCCGAGCTGGTCGAGGGGCCCATCACCGCGCATCAAGCGGCGTTCCGGTTGACGCCCCGGCTCAACGCCGCCGGCCGGCTCGGCGAGGCCCAGCTGGCGCTCGATCTCCTGCTGGCTTCGCCCACCGACGCGACGCGACTGGCCGAGGCGCTCGACGAGCAGAACACCGAACGGCAGCGGATTCAGGAGCTGGTCTGGATGGACGCCCGTGCCCAGGCGGCCGCGCAGGCCGACGCGCCTGCCCTGGTGGTCGGCGCCGAAGGATGGCACCAGGGGGTGGTCGGCATCGTCGCCGCGCGCCTGGTCGACGAGATGGCGCGTCCGGCGATCGCCATTGGCTTCAAGGACGGCGAAGGGCGCGGCTCGGCGCGAACCGTCCCGGGCGTGAACCTGTTCGAGGCGCTGACCGCCTGCGGCGCCCACCTGACCAAGTTCGGCGGCCACGCCGCGGCCGCCGGGATGAGCCTGACCATCGATCGCCTGGAGCCCTTCCGCGCCGCCTTCGTCACCGAGGCCGCCCGCCAGCTGGCCGGACGGGTCGCCGCCACGGTCGAGGTCGACGCCGAGGTCGCGCTGGGCGATCTCGACCTGCCGTTTGCCGAGGAGCTGGCCCGGTTGGCGCCGTTCGGCGCCGCCAACCGCGAGCCGCTGTTTGCGCTCCGGGGCGTCACCGCCCGTTCCACCCGCGTGGTGGGGAAGGGGCACCTGCAGCTCACCCTCGACCACGGCGGCACGGTCAGCGAGGCGATCGCCTTCGGCTTCGGCGCCCACGATCCCGGCCCGGGCGCCGTGCTCGATCTGGTCGCCACCGCCGAGCTCGACACCTACCGGGGCGCCCGGCGGACCCGCCTGAGAGTGACCAAACTCGCCCGCCGGCCGAACGCCGACTAAGATCGCCCGTCTCCCGTGCGTTCACGCCGCCTCGTCGAACAGCTCGAACAGCCCCCGCCGCCGCCGGAGCGAACGTTCTGGCAGCTCCTTCCGCGCCGAAATCTCCGCCGTGCGCTACTGCTGATCATCGCCATCATCGCCATCATCGCCATCAAACGGAGCGGCGGCCTCTCGCTCGACAAGATCTTCCAGCAGGTCGCGCCGGCCGTGCCGGCGGAGGCCCCGCGCCCGAGCGGCGGGTTCGAGCACCTCCAAGTCCGCCCCGCGGCGGCACCCGCCTCCGATCTGCGACAGAAATGAGATGACGGCGCCGGGCGAGCCGTTGGCGTGGGCGGTGTTCGGCGTGGTCATCGCCGTGATGCTGGCGCTCGACCTGGGGGTCTTTCACCGCAAGGCCCACGTCGTCCGCGGGCGCGAGGCGGCCATCTGGTCGCTGATCTGGATCGGGGCCGCGCTCCTGTTCAACCTAGGCGTCTACCTCCGCTGCGGCTCCGATTGCGGTCTGGAGTTCTTCCAGGCCTGGCTCATCGAAAAGGCGCTCTCCGTCGACAATCTGTTCGTGTTTCTGGCGGCGTTCAGCTTCTTCGCCGTGCCCGAGAACCTGCAGCACCGGGTCCTGTTCTGGGGGATCCTCGGCGCCCTCGTCACCCGCGGCGCGTTCATCGCCGTCGGCGCCGCGCTGCTGGCCGCCTTCCACTGGGTGACCTACATCTTCGGCGTCTTCCTGGTCGTCACCGCCCTGCGCCTGCTGTTCGGCGGCGACGACGAGATCCGCCCCGAAAAGAACCCGGTGCTGGCGCTGTTCCGCCGTTTCGTCCGGACGACGCCGGACTACGACGGAGCCCACTTTTTCGTCCGGCAGGGGGGAAGGCTCTTCGCCACGCCGCTGCTCATGGTGTTGGTGGTGATCGAGGCGAGCGACGTCGTCTTCGCGGTGGACTCGATCCCGGCGGTCTTCGGCGTCACGCGCGACGTCTTCATCGTCTACACCTCGAACATCTTCGCGGTGCTTGGCCTGCGCGCGCTCACCTTCCTGGTCGCCCGCCTGGTCAAGCGGCTCCGCTACCTGAAGGCGGCGCTGGCCTTGGTGCTCGCCTTCGTCGGCATAAAGATGCTGATCGCCGATCGCTACCGCATCTCGGACCTGGTCTCGCTGGCGGTCGTCGCCGGGCTCATCGGCCTCTCGGCGGTGCTGTCGCTGCTGATCCCGGCCCGCAAAAGCGGCGTCACCGGCGACAGCGGATCCTCCTCCGGCCAGGCTTAGACGTCGCCAAGACTTAGACTAGACCCGCCGGTGCGTCAGCGCGGGGAGCGCCGCGCGCACCCGATCCTGGTAGTCGAAATCGAGGCGGGCCAGGGCGACCCCCTCGTGGTCACCGCACTCGGCCAGCACCACGCCCCAGGGATCAATCACCAGCGCGTGCCCGTAGCTGCTGCGGGTCGGGCCGTGCGCCCCGAACTGCGCCGGCGCCAAGAGATAGGCCTGATTCTCGATGGCGCGCGCGCGAAGGAGCACGTGCCAGTGGTCCTTCCCGGTCTCGACCGTGAACGCCGACGGCACCGCCAGGATTCGGGCGCCTCCCGCCGTGAGCGCCCGGTAGAGCTCGGGAAACCGGAGGTCGTAGCAGATGCTGAGCCCCAGGCCTCCCCAGGGGGTCTCGGCCACCACCGGCGCGTCGCCGGGCTCGATCGCCTCCGATTCCCGGAAGCGCCTCCCCCCGGGGACGTCGACGTCGAAGAGGTGCAGCTTCCGATAGACCGAGACCACGGCACCGGACGGGTCGAGCAGCACCGCGCTGTTGCGGATCTTCTTTTGCGGTTCTCGCGCCTGCTCCCGCCCGCGCTCCGGGAAGCCGCCCAGGAGCAGCCAGGTCCCGGTGACCCGCGCCAGCTCCTGCATCGCGCCCAGGATCGGGCCGGCGGCGGCGCGATCGCTGGCAGCGGCGCTTCCCGGCTCGGGGACCCTCTCGGCGATGGCCAGCCGATGATCGCGATCGTTGCCGAGGTACGCGAAGTTCTCCGGGAGACCGACGAGCAGCGCACCGGCGTTGGCGGCCTGACGAACGAGGCCCCGCGCGCTCTCGAGGTTGGCCTCCACATCCTCGGAAGAGGTCATCTGCACCGCCCCGACGACCAGCTCGGACATGCCGGCTGAGGCTACCACGCCGCGCCGCTGGCACGCTGCTGGCGCAGCGCCGAGACGATGCCGGGAGGCCCAGCGCGACCGCCCGGGGGGCAAAAACGGGGCAAAAACACCGGAGAATCCTGGTGTTTAGCCCGAGCGCCGCTGTCTTGCGCCCTCCAGATCACCATGTTATAAAACGCGGCCTCGAAAGATTACGTTGCCTCCGTCAAAGGGTGGGCCGCGTGCCCGCCCTTTTTATTGCCCGAGACATTCTTGTTTCCAAACATCCTCCATCTCCCCCCAATGCGAAAGGAACTCCAAGACTTGTGGACGCTCGCCGAACCCTACGTGCGCGACGCCGGCTACGATCTCATCGAGATCGAGTACGGTCGTGAGCAGCGGGGATTGGTGCTGCGTCTCTTCATCGACCGGCCAGTGGGGCAGGGCGCCCGAAGTGACGCCAACGGGGGGAGTGGGACGGGCGTGGGTTCAGGTGAGAACCCGACGCTCATTGGCGTCGACGACTGCGAGCGCGTGAGCCGCGACGTTTCGGCGGCGCTCGACGTGGCCGACCGGATTCCGAACACCTATCAGCTGGAAGTGAGCTCGCCCGGGCTTGATCGGCCCCTGCGGCGAGAGCGGGACTTTGCGCGGTTCGTGGGAGAGAGCGCGCGTTTGCGGCTCGAGGTGGGGGTAGAGGGGCGGCGCAACTTCTCCGGGACTATCCGCGGGGCCAAGGATGGCCGCGTGGAGATCGCTTGTGATGGCCGATCTTACGAGCTCCCCATCGACGACATCGTCCGCGCGAACTTGGTGCCGGATTGGGAGCGCGAATTCCAACGGAGTGCCTCATGAACGAAGGTGCCGCCCTCGGCCTGGTTCTCGACCAGGTCTCCAAAGACAAGAACATCGACCGCACCGTGCTGGTCGAGACGCTCGAGCAGGCGATCCTGACCGCCGCCAAGCGGGCGTTCGGCATCCAGCGCGAGATGGAAGCCAAGTTCAACGAGGAGATCGGCCGCGTCGATCTGTTCCAGATCATCATCATCGTCGAGGCGATCACCCCCGGCAACGAGGGGAAAGAGGTCCTGCTCGCCGACGCGCAGCGCTTCGGCCTCAAGGCCGATCCGGGCGACGAGCTGCTGTTTCAGATCTTCTACGACGAGAAGGACCAGGCCAAGGCCGAGGAGCAGGACGCCAAATACGGCGAGCTGCTCAAGCTGAACCGCGCCTGGAAGGGGTTTGGCCGCATCGCCGCGCAGACCGCCAAGCAGGTCATCCTGCAGCGGGTGCGCGAGGCGGAGCGGGAGAACGTCTTCAACCAGTACAAGGAGCGCAAGGGCGAGCTCATCTCCGGGATCGTCCGCCGCTTCGAGCGCGGCAACATCATCGTCGACCTGGGCGGCGCCGAGGCGGTGCTGCCGGTGCGCGATCAGGTGCCGCGTGAGTCGTACCGCGCCGGTGACCGGATCGTGGCCTTCGTGGTGGAGATCGACAAGGCGGCGCGTGGGCCGCAGATCATCCTGTCGCGCACGCACAAGGGGCTCCTCGAGAAGCTGTTCGAGATGGAGGTCCCCGAGATCTACGAGAAGATCGTGCGCATCGAGGCCTCGGCCCGCGAGGCGGGCGCCCGCTCGAAGATCGCGGTCCACTCGCGCGATCGCGACGTCGACCCGGTCGGCGCCTGTGTCGGCATGAAGGGGTCGCGCGTCCAGGCGGTCGTGCAGGAGCTGCGCGGCGAGAAGATCGACATCGTTCCTTACGACGCCGATCCGGTGAAGTTCGTCTGCAACGCCATCGCGCCGGCCGAGGTGGCCCGCGTGCTGATGGACGTCGGCTCGCACACCATGCAGCTCATCGTCCCCGACGAGAAGCTGTCGCTGGCCATCGGCAAGAAGGGGCAAAACGTTCGCCTGGCCTCGCAGCTGACCGGCTGGCGGATCGACATCCACTCGGCCTCGAAGGTGCTGGAGATGGAGGCGCGCGCGCGCCAGTCGCTGGCGGCCATCGCCGGTGTCACCTCGGAGGTCTCGGAGGCGATGTTCAAGGCCGGGTGGCGCTCGGCGGCCGAGGTCGCGGGCGGGAAGCCCGAAGAGCTGACCTCGGTGGCCGGCATCGGCAACGTGACGGCGGCAGAGGCGATCATCGCGGCGGCGGGCCCCGCGGCCGAGGCGGAGCGCGTCCGGATGGCGGCCGAGGCGGCCCGTATCGCCCAGCAGGCCGCCGACGCCCAGCAGGCCGCCGCCGAGGCGGCCTCTGCGGCTACCGCTGCGGCGGCTGCTTCTGCAGCGGCAACGGCGGCACCCAACCCCGAGGCGCACTAACGATGCGCAAGGCCCCCAGCCATCATGCTCACCTCGATGGTCACCCGCATGACCAGCTCGACGCGCACCTGCATCGGCTGCCGCAAGCGCGGACCGGCGGGCGAGATGGTTCGTCTGGCCCTGGCGTCGGGTCGGCTGAGCGTCGCCTCACGGCGGCGCGGGCCGGGGCGCGGGGCGTCGCTGCATCCGCGCGCGGTCTGTATCGAGGGGGCGCTGCGCCCCGGTGTGTTGGCGCGCGCGTTCAAACAGCCGGTCGACATCACGTCGGAGACGGCACAGGTTCTTCGGCAATTGACTGCGGTCTCGCATAACCAGGGGACATCATGATCGGAAGCGGATACGACAGATCAGGCGCACCGGAGCTACCGGTCGGACCACGCGTCCGGGTGTACGAGTTGGCGAAGGACCTCGGCCTGCAGCCGAAGGATCTGGTGGCCAAGGTTCGGGCCATGGGGTTCGACGTCGCCAACCACATGTCCCAGATTGAACCGGCCGAGGTCGACCGGATCAAACGCGCCGTCGACCGCGAGCGGCACGAGAGCCTGGTCGAGGAACGCCTGACGGTCGACGGCACCGTCATCCGTCGCCGTTCGAAGGTCGTCGCTGCGCCACCCGCCCCCGCGCGCCAGGTCGAAGCCAAGGCGGCGGCCGCTCCGGCGCCCGCGCCGGCACCCTCGCGCCCGCAACCGGTCGTCGCGCCGGCCCCGGCGCCCGAGCCGTCCACCCCGGCCACTGAGATCGTCGCCAAGGCCGAGACGGCCGCGCCGGCCGAGTCGCCCAAAACGCCCAAATCGACCAGATCAACATCAACAGAGACGGCTCCGTCCGCGCCCTCCGCGCCGCCGCCCGTCGAGGCCAGCCCCGCGCCGGTCGAGGCGCCGCCGCCGCCTTCGCCGGCTCCGGCGCCCGTGGTCTCCACCAAGCCGATCGAGGTTCCCGTTCCCCCACCGGCGCGCCCGCTGGTCAGGTCAATCCCGCAGTCGGTCGTCACCGGATCGGCAGCCACCGGCGCCTTCATCCAGCTGCCGGGTCTCGCCCCGCGCGGCGAGGCCAACGCCCCCCGCGTCGAGATCAAGGATCGCGACGAGGAGCTTCGGCGCCTCGGCCGCGGCAGCCTGCTCAACCGCGCACCGACGGGGCGTGATCGCTTTGGTCGCCCCTCGTTTGGTCCAGGCGGCCAGCGTCCGGGCAGCTTCCCCAAGAAGCGGGTCGCCGCCGCCGGCAAGAAGCTGAAGCAGACGCAGATCACCACCCCCGCGGAGCACAAGCGCGTCGTTCGGATGGCCGACACGATCGCCGTCGCCGAGCTGGCCAAGAAGATGGGCGTGCAGGGGCGCGAGATCGTCAAGAAGCTCTGGGCCTTGGGGATGATGGGCGTGACCATCAACCAGGACATCGACCTCGACACGGCGACGCTCATCGCCAATGAGTTCGGGTTTCAGATCGAGTCGACCGCCTTCAACGAGGGGGAGGTCCTCACCGAGACGGAGACCCCGGACAACCCGGAGGACGTCGTTCCGCGCGCCCCGGTGGTCACCATCATGGGGCACGTCGACCACGGGAAGACCTCGCTGCTCGACGCGATCCGGAAAGCGAACGTCGCTGCCGGCGAGGCGGGCGGCATCACCCAGCACATCGGCGCCTACAAGGTGGCGGGCGAGAAGGGGGAGGTGGTCTTCCTCGACACCCCCGGCCACGAAGCGTTCACCGCCATGCGCGCCCGCGGCGCGCAGATGACCGACATCGTCGTGCTGGTCGTCGCCGCCGACGACGGCCCGATGCCGCAGACGATCGAGGCCATCAACCACGCCAAGGAGGCGCAGGTCCCCATCGTCGTCGCGATCAACAAGATCGACAAGCCGGGCGCCAACCCCGATCTGATCCGCAACAAGCTCTCCGAGCACCAGCTGGTGTCGGAAGAGTGGGGCGGCACCACCATCTTCGTCAACGTCTCGGCCAAGACGAAAGAGGGGATCGACAAGCTGCTGGAGATGCTGGCCTTGCAGGCTGAGCTGCTCGAGCTGCGGGCCAACCCCAACAAGCCCGCCAAGGGGCACGTGATCGAGGCGCGCCTCGATCGCGCCCGCGGTCCGATCTCGACGATCCTCGTCGAGGACGGGACGCTGCGCCTGGGCGATCTGGTCGTCGCCGGGGAGTACTCCGGGAAGATCCGCGCCATGCTGGGCGACAAGGGCCAGCCGGTGACGGAGGCGGGACCGTCGACGCCGGTCGAGGTCCTGGGCGTCGATGGCGTCCCCGACGCGGGCGAGATCTTCAACGTCGTCACCGACGAAAAAGCGGTCAAGACGCTGGTCGAGCACCGCCACGACGCGCGCCGCAAGAAGGAGCTCGCCGCCGGCAGCGGCACCGGCCGCGTGACGCTGGAGAACATCCTCGACAAGATCAAGAGCGGCGAGGTCAAGGAGGTGAAGGTCATCCTCAAGGCCGACGTGCAGGGGTCGGTCGAGGCGGTCGCCAGCGCGCTCACCAAGCTGTCGACGGAGGCGGTGGGCGTGAACGTCATCTCCACCGGCGTCGGCGGCATCACCGAGTCCGACGTCAGCTTGGCCAAGGCCTCGTCGGCCATCGTCATCGGCTTCAACGTGCGCCCGGCCGGCAAGGCGCAGCAGCTGGCCGAGCAGGAGGACGTCGACATCAAGCTCTACCAGGTCATCTACGACGCCATCGACGACGTCAAGAAGGCCATGGTCGGGATGCTGGCCCCGATCTCGCGCGAAAAGATGATGGGCAAGGCCGAGGTCCGGCAGGTCTTCACCATTCCCAAGGCCGGCACCATCGGCGGCTGCTTCGTCACCGAGGGGAAGATCACCCGCAAGGCGCTGCTGCGGTTGGTGCGCGACTCGGTGGTCCTCTACACCGGCAAGGTCGGGTCGCTGCGGCGGTTCAAGGACGACGCCTCGGAGGTCGCCCAGGGGTACGAGTGCGGCCTGTCGATCGAAGGCTACAACGACCTGCGGGCCGGCGACGTGATCGAGGCGTTCGAGATGGAGACCATCGCGGCCACGCTCGACGCGCCGAAGGCCTCCTGACGGAGGCGGCCGAGCGATGACCGTCGCCATCGCGCGGGTGACGCTGGTGATCGCCAGCGCGCAGTCGCTCAAAGACAAGCGCTCGGTCGTCAAACGGCTGAAGGATCTGGTGCGGCAGAAGTTCAACGTCTCGATAGCCGAGGTCGACGCCCATGACAACTGGCAGCGGGCGGTCCTCGGCCTGTCGCTGGTGGGGAGCGACCGCCGCTTCGCCGAATCGGCCCTGGACGAGGTGCTGCGCTTCGTGCGCGATCACGCCGACGTGGCCAAGGACGAGCACGAGCTGCAGGAGTTCGGCAGCGGCGAGCTGCACGGTCCCGACTTCGCGCACTGGGAGGGGTAGGGGATGTCGTCGCAGCGGGTGGAGCGGGTGGCGGGGGAGGTGCGGGCCGTCATCGGCGAGGCGCTGGCGCGCGACGAGCTCAAGGATCCGCGCATCCGCGGCGCCGGCCTCATCACCGTCACCCACGTGCGCGTCTCCGGCGATTTCCAGCACGCGCGCGCCTTCTTCACCGTCCACGGCCTCGACGGCGCGGGGCTCGAGCGCGTGCGCACCGGGCTCGACCACGCGAGCGGCTTCTTCCGCCAGGCGATCGCGCGACGGCTGCGGATGAAGGTCGCGCCGGCCGTCACCTTCGAGGTCGACAAGGTATTTGAGCAGGCAGCGCACGTCGAGCAGCTCCTGCGCGAGATCGCGCCGCCGCCCGCGACGGCTGCCTCAGACGAGACGGACGACGCGGACGAGACCGCCGCGCCCGACGGCGTGAACGCGCCCGACGAGACGGCCGGACCCGACGGCGTGGACGCGCCCGACAAGACCGTCGCGCCCGACGACGTGGACGACAAGGAGTAGCGCTGCTCTCGGACGCGGTTTTGGTCGTCGACAAGCCGGTCGGCCCGACCTCCTTCGCGGTGGTGCGCGACATCCGTCGCGCGTCCGGGGTGCGCCGCGTGGGGCACGGTGGCACGCTCGATCCGCTGGCCTCGGGGGTGCTGCCGGTCTGCCTGGGCGAAGCGACCAAGCTGGCGCCGTTTCTGCTGGGCGCCGACAAGGAATATAGCGTCACGATCCGCCTGGGCGTCGAGACCGACACCGACGACGCCGAGGGGACGGTGACCGCGACGCACGATCCGGGGGCCGTGACGGCCGAGATGCTGGCCGGCGCGCTGGGGCAGTTCCGGGGCCCCATCGAGCAGGTTCCGCCGGCCTTCGCCGCGATCAAGCGCGACGGCCGGCCGCTTTACGCCTATGCCCGCGCCGGGACGCCGGTCGAGGTGGCGCCGCGCTCGCTGGTCATTCATGCGCTCGAGCTGGCCCTGTTCGGCGGACCCGACGACGTCCGACTTCGGGTCCACTGCTCGAAGGGGACCTACGTTCGCGCCCTGGCCCGCGATCTCGGCCGCGCACTGGGGGTCGGCGCCCACGTCACGGCGCTGCGGCGAACCCGGTCGGGCCCCTTCTCGCTGGCAGAGGCCCGCCCGCTCTCCGAGATCCTGGAGGCGCTCCGTGGCGGCTCGTCCGCCGCGCTGCCAACCGTTGCGCTGGCGGCGGCCCTTCGCCACTATCCGCAGCACGCGGTGGACCAGGCGATGGAGCGCGATCTCCGCAACGGCAAGCGCGTCTCCTGGGCGGAGGCCACCGCCGGCTCGTCCGAGCCCCGCGTCTGCCTGCTCGACACCTGCGGCGAGCTCATCGCCGTGGCCGAGCCGCGACCCGACGGACTGGTGCGGACCCTGCGCGTCTTCGCTTCTTCAACCTCTGCGTCGACCTCCGCGTCGACGGCTAAAAACCCGTCCGAACCAGCCAACTTACGTTGACTGGGGCACGATAATGTAGGACATTCAATCACCTCAAAAGACAAAGAAGATCGCAAAAATGTCCCTCGCAGCAGAACGAAAATCGTCAGTCGTGCAGAAGTTCGCGCGGAAACCGGGTGACACCGGTTCCCCCGAAGTCCAGATCGCCCTCCTTTCAGAGCGGATCTCGTATCTCACCGAGCACTTCAAGGCCCACGTGAAGGATCATCACTCGCGTCGCGGTCTTCTGATGCTGGTCGGCCAGCGCCGCCGTCTTCTGGACTATTTGAAGTCCAAGAACGTCGAACGCTATCGCGCCGTGATCCAGTCGCTCGGGATCCGCAAGTAGAGCGTCCGCGACCTCGAGCTGGACGGCCGCGCAGTCGATGCGCGCCGTCACGGCAGCCACGCGCGCCTGCGCGCTGGCGCTGCCGTCACGATTTTCATCACTGCAAGGCCACAGACAGGGAGACCACATGTTCGTACGTGAAGGCGTTAACTTTGGCGGCAAGGAGCTCAGCATCGAGACCGGCCGCATGGCGAAGCAAGCCGACGGCGCAGTCGTCATCCGCTATGGCGACACGATGGTGCTGGTGACGGCGGTGGCCTCGACCGGCGTGCGTCCGGGCGTCGACTTCATGCCGCTCACCGTCGACTACCTGGAGAAGACGTCGGCCGCGGGGCGCATCCCGGGCGGCTACTTCAAGCGCGAGGGGCGCATGACCGAGGTCGAGGTGCTCACCTCGCGCCTCATCGATCGCCCGTCGCGTCCGCTCTTCCCCAAGGGCTGGCGTTTCGACACCCAGGTGATCGCCATGGTCGTCTCGACCGACCGTGAGAACGCCTCTGACGTGCTGGCGATGACCGGCGCCTCGACGGCGCTGCACCTGTCGGACATCCCCTTCGCCGGGCCGTACGCCGGCGTCCGCGTCGGCCGCATCGAAGGCAAGCTGGTCATCAACCCGACCTTCGCCGAGCGCGCCACCTCGGACCTCGACCTGCTCGTGGCCGCCAGCCGCGACGCGATCGTGATGGTCGAGGGGGGCTGCGCGGAGATCAGCGAAGAGGTGATCGTCGACGCGCTGATGTTCGCGCACAAGGAGGCCCAGCCGCTCATCGACCTGCAGGACAAGCTGCGCGCGGCGGTCGGCAAGACGAAGCGTGTCTTCGTGCCGCCGGCCAAGGACCCGGTGATCGTCGCCAAGGTGGCCGAGATCGCCAACCAGAAGATCGAAGCGGCGATGGCCATCCGCGACAAGCACGAGCGCTACGCGGCGCTCGATGCGGCGGGCGGAGAGACCAAGACCGCCCTCGCCGAGACCTTCCCCGAGCGGGCCGCCGAGGTGAGCGAGGCGTTCGAGTCGGCGAAGAAGAAGCACCTGCGCGAGCTGGTGCTGAACACCGGCAAGCGGATCGACGGACGCGCGGGGGCCGACATCCGGCAGATCACCTGCGAGGCCGGCGTGCTTCCCCGGACCCATGGCTCGGCGCTGTTCACGCGCGGTGAGACCCAGGCGCTGGTGACCACCACGCTCGGCACCAGCCAGGACGCGCAACACATCGAGGCGCTGACCGGCAACATCGACAAGCGCTTCCTGCTCCACTACAACTTCCCGCCGTTCTCGACCGGCGAGACCAAGCCGCTGCGCGGCGCCAGCCGGCGCGAGGTCGGCCACGGCAACCTGGCCGAGCGCGCCATCGCCCGGGTGCTGCCGACGGAGAAGGAGTTCCCCTACGTCATCCGCATCGTGTCGGAGATCCTCGAGTCGAACGGCAGCTCGTCGATGGCCTCGGTCTGCGGCGGCATCCTGTCGCTCATGGACGGCGGCGTGCCGATCAGGACGCCGGTGGCCGGGATCGCGATGGGCCTCATCAAGGAAGGGGACCGCGTGGCGGTGCTCTCGGACATCCTCGGCGACGAGGATCACCTGGGCGACATGGACTTCAAGATCTGCGGCACCAAGACCGGCGTCACCGCCGTCCAGATGGACATCAAGATCCAGGGGCTGACCCGGGAGATTCTGGAGACCGCGTTGCGCCAGGCCCGCGAGGGGCGTCTTCACATCCTGGCGAAGATGGCGGAGGCGCTGGCCGCACCGCGCGACGATCTGTCGCAGTTCGCGCCGCGCATCCACACGCTGCAGGTCAAGCCGGATCAGATCCGGGAGATCATCGGCCCGGGCGGCAAGACCATTCGCGGCATCACCGCGCAGACCGGCGTCTCCATCGAGGTCGAGGACGACGGCACGGTTCACATCGCGTCGCCGGACGGCATCGCCGTCAAGAAGGCGATCGACATCATCAAGGGGCTCACCACCGAGCCTGAGATGGGCGAGTTCTACCTGGGCGTCGTCAAGCGGCTGGCCGACTTCGGCGCCTTCGTCGAGATCCTTCCGGGGACCGACGGCCTGGTGCACATCAGCGAGCTCGACGAGAAACGCGTCAACGTGGTGCGCGACATCTGCAAAGAGGGCGACGAGATGCTGGTCAAGGTGATCGGCATCGACCGCGCGACCGGCAAGATCCGCTTGTCGCGCCGCGAGACGCTGGGGAAGACGCCCGACGTCGTCCACAACTTCCGCGCCTCCGCCTCCTAGCATGCCCGATCGCATGGACGCAGCCGGGCTTGGCCCGGCGGAGTCCGTCGCGGGAGGGCCCGGGAACCCTCCCGGCGTTCCCGGGCCAAGAGTCCGGTTCGTGAAGCTGCGACCGGGCGCGCTGGCGCCGAAGTACATGTCGGCGGGCGCGGCCGGGCTGGACCTGGCGTCGGCCGCCGATGCGTCGATCGAGATCGCGCCCGGCGCGCGGGCCGCGGTGCCGACCGGGCTGGCGTTCGAAATCCCGCCTGGCTTCGAGGGTCAGGTGCGGCCGCGTTCCGGGCTGGCGCGCAAGTTCGGCATCGGGCTGCCCAATGCGCCCGGGACGATCGACAGCGACTACCGGGGTGAGGTGGCGGTGCTGCTGGTCAACCTCGGGTCGGAGCCCTTCGTCGTGAAGCCGGGCGATCGCGTGGCCCAGCTGGTGATCGCGCCGGTCGTGGTGGCCGAGTTGGAGGAGGTCGCCGCGCTCGGCGACACGGTGCGGGGCGCCGGTGGGTTCGGGCACACCGGCTAGACCGCTGCTTCTGTTGCTGGCGGGCTGCTCGGGGTGCATCACGCAGTCGACGCCGGCGACGCCCCTCTAGTCGCCCAGCGACGCCGTCGGCGCCGCTCAGGCCGCGCTGCTGAGCGGGTATGTCGCCCGCGTCGACAACCGCGACGTCTCGGCGCTGGGCGACCTGTTCGAGGTGCTCCCCGGGTGCCACGTCGTGACGACGCCGACCAAGTGGGGCACCCAGACCAACACCAGCGGCATGGTCGCTTTAACCGGACCGGTGACGTTCGCGCTCCAGATGACGGCCGGGCATCACTATGCCGTCATCGTCGACACCGGCTCGTTTGGCAGGCCCAGCTTCGCCGTCTCCGTCCGCGTGGACGAGACGACGCAGGCGGGCGATCTCGTGCGCAGCATCGGTCGTGTCAAGAGCGTCGGCGAGGTCGAGGCCTGCCGTCGCGGCTCCTGAAGCGTGGCGATGTTGACGGGCTACGTTGCGCGGGTCGACGGACGCGACGTCGCACCTTGGGCCCGAGCTTCGAACTCCTGCCCGGGTGTCACCTGGTCGAGACGCCCGGTGACGAGATTGGCGCCTGCCCTCACGGCGCGTGAAAGGTGACGGCCAGGGCGAAGCCGAAGTCTTGCCTGAAGTCGAGGAGCTGGACGCCGGGGACGCAATCGGCGCAGCTGGCGGAGGCGATCGCGCCGCGCGCCACCACGAAGTAGGGCTGAAACGACAGGATGAACGATCCGTCGCCGAGGATGAGGCCAACGAGCGGCTCGACCCGTACGTCGGCGCGGAGGATGTCGAAGTGCGCCGCGCCGATGGTGTTGTCCTGGAAGGCCATCCGGTCGAGGTCCTGCGGGACCTCGATGTCGTAGTCGCGCAGGCCGTAGCTGGCTCCCGCCCGCAGCAGGGCGGTCACCCACCGGTGGAGGGGGATGCTCTGTTCCAGCGCCAGCGATCCGTCCACCCCCTGCAGCGACCAGTGGACGTTGAGCGCGGAGACGACAGACGTCGCCGCACCCCCGGCGCTGGTCGCCAACCGCTTCCTGGCGGTCAGGCCAAAGCGCCGCCAGCCGGCATACTCTCCGCTGTCCCAGTCGCCGGTCACCTGGTGCAGCGACACCAGCGCCGGGACGATCGCTTCTAGCTCGGGCACGCTCGGGTCAGGGTTGCCCCATGTGTGGTCGCCGTTGCCGGTGATGGTCTGCGTGGTGCCGTCGGGACGTTGGATGTGGGCGTGGGCGTAGCCCCAGTCGGTCGACCAGGTCATGGCGCTGCCGTAGGCGTTTCGCGACAGAGGCGACGTGACCGGGGGGGGACCGTGCTGCAGCCTCCCGCCGCCGCTGTCAGCGCGACGATCCAGCGACCCAGACGTCTTCGCGACCGACCTCTCCCCACGCCCGATTCTCAAGCAATGCTCGTTCCATTGCACGGGCCCGCGTCCGCCGGCCCTCGAGAGAGAAGCGCCCCCGGCGATGAGCGCAATCCGCGACATGGCGATCAGGGGTGCGAGATCACCCAGGGCTCCGATTGGCCGGCCGGCGGGCCCACAATTGTCGCTTGTGCCGGCGCCCCAGGTATGAATACTTATCCACCTCATGACGGCAGCCCCTGCGATCCGCGTCGGCATCATCGGCGTCTCCGGCTATTCTGGAATGGAGCTGGCGCGCCTGCTGGCCGGGCATCCACAGTTCTCGTTGGCGCTGGCGGTGAGCGACAAGTGGGCGGGGGACACCGTCGGCGATCGCCTCCCGTTCGGCGGCCCGACAGCGACGGTGCGGATCCGTCCCCAGAGCGAGGCGGCGGCCGCGATGGTCGGGCTCGACCTGGTCTTTCTCTGCACCCCGGTCGAGGCGTCGCTGGAGCTGACGGCGCAGGCGCTGGAGGCGGGGGTGCGCGTCGTCGACCTCTCCGGGGCCTTCCGGCTGGCGGTGGATGACTATCCACGCTGGTACGGTTTCGCCCATCCGCGGGCCGACCTCCTGGCCGGCGCCTGTTACGCCATGCCGGAGGCGGGAACGTCGGGCGACCTGCGAACCGCCAAGCTGGTCTCCAACCCCGGCTGCTATGCGACGGCCAGCACGCTCGCCACGCTGGCCCTCCTGC
>CAVRRT010000176.1:0-42337 GCA_963723305.1 uncultured Pseudomonadota bacterium | reverse complement strand
ATTTTGCTGAAATCTTGATGACGCACGCCGTGCCGGTCCTGGCATCGATCGCCGCGAACGTCTCGCCGGAGGCGCCCGCGCCCAACCGCTCGCCCAGCTGATAGCGCCCGGCGAGCGCCACCGGCGCCGGTGTCTTCGGAGTGACAACTATATTGGCGACTGTCACTACACCAATACTATTGCAATAACTAATAAAAATGGCGACAAATATCTAAGTTGGCGTCACCGGGCCTCCGTCCGGTCAGATGGATCCTGGCGCAACTGCGTCGTTTTCTCGGCGCTGAAGCCGGGCGCGCGCCGTGGCCGCCTCGGCCCGAATCTCGTCGTCGTCGTGGGTGGCGGCGATGAAGCTCAGATAGTCGTCGGCCTCCTGCCCGCCCAGAATGGCGATCGCCTCGATGATCTTGCGCATCTCGTGGCGATCGCGGAGTGATCGGGTGCGGGTCAGCTCGGTGACCGCCCGCCGATCTCCGAGCGCGATCAGCGCGCCGAGCGCCGCGTCCCGCGTCTGCTCCTCCGGATCATTGAGCAGCTTGAGGAGAATCGGCGCCTCGTCCCGCAGCTTTCGCTCGCCGACGGCCCGGATCGCCTCGTCGCGCAGGTCGCCACCGTCGGCCTCGAGCGCGGCGTGAACCGCCGCCGGCGGGCCGTGGTCGAGTTGGCGCCGCGCCACGTAGCCGTCGATCAGATCGCCCGCGATGCGCACCACCAACCGGTTCAGGATCGCGTCGCGATCGGGGGGCGCCAGGCCCGATCCTTTGCGTGCCCGCTTGGGGATCGGGTAACGCTCGCTCCCCCGCCCTTCGAGCTTGAACGACAGGCTGTCGGGCGCGTCGGGCCGGCCGTCGTCCAAGCGGAGCTCGACACGTGCCCGGGCCTCGCCCACCGCGCCAGCCTCGACCGTCTCGGTGGCGATTCCAGCTTCGAGGCGGGCGGCCGGCCCGGCAAGCGCCGGAGACGCTCCCGAAGATGCTTCCGAAGACGCGAAGAGTCCGCTAGCGAGCAGCTTCCCGCGCAGCGCTCGTTCCACCGGCGCGGCGTCGAGGCGCGGCGTCGTCTTGTCGTCGGGCGGCACGACAATCTGGACGTCGACCGTCCCCAGCATCGGCCTCGGCAGCGGTGGCGCGACCACCGCCTCGTTGCGGTGGCAGCCGAGCGCAATCGCGCAGCCAACGACGATCGCGCAGGCGACGGCAGCGCTCGCGCAGGCGATGGACTGATCAGCCCGAACGTGCGCCGCGGCGAGCCGGCCGGTTCGACAGGACGGGGCGATTGCGCGAGACCGCTCGGGTGCGCGCGGTGAAGGGGATCGTGTCGGCATGGGGGCGCCTCTGCAGGGCGAGGTCGACGATGCGCCTGACGACCTCATCATATCCGAGCCCGGCGGCCCGCGCGGCGCGCGCGAACCCGGCCCCCTCCGACAGGTCGCAGTTGGGGTTCACGTCGATGACGTAAGGGGTGCCGTCGGCCGACAGCCGCACGTCGAGGCGGGCGTAGTCGCGCAGCTCCATCGCGGCGAACGCCGTCTGGGCCACCTCGGCGATCCGGGCCAGGATCGGCGCCGCCAGCCCCTGGCAGGGGACCGGCTTGGTGCCGCGGAACTCGGGCGAGCTCTCGACCCACTTGCCGTCGAAGGAGACGATGCGGGGAGAGCCGGCGGGCATTTCCGAGAAGTCGATCTCGTAGAGCGGGAGGATCTGAACGGCCCCGCCCGCGCCGCCGTCCCTTTCCGTGCGCTCCAGCAGCGAGACGTAGATCTCGCGCCCCTCGATGTAGCGCTCGACCAACGCGGGCTGCCGGTAGCGGGCCAGCACGAACGTCACCTGGCGCTCCAGCGCGGCGCGATCGTGAACCACCGAGTCGACCGTGATGCCGACCGAGGCGTCCTCGCGCGCCGGCTTGACGATGAGCGGGAACGCCAGCGCGACCTTCGAGAGGACCGAAACATCGGGCGCGGTCAGGAGGACCGACTCGGGCGTCGGCACGCCGGCGCCCCGCAGGACGTCCTTGGCCTTGTGCTTGTGCACGGCCAGCCCGAGCGTGAGCGGCGACGAGCCGGTGTACGCCAGCCCCGCGCGCTCGAGCAGCAGCGGCAGCAGCGGCTCGAGGTTGCTGGCGCCGTCGATCGACTCGCACAGGTTGAAGACCACGTCCGGCGCGAACGCCGAGATCTCCCCGACGGCTCCGTACAGATCGCTGCCGATGCCGACCGTCCCCGCTTGGCATCCGGCGCTTTCCAGCGCCTTCACCACGCTGTGCGCCGTTCCCAGAACGTCGGCCCGTGAGCTGTTCTCCGGATCGCCCTCGGCGCCCTCGTAGTCGCGGTTGTGAACCACCAAGACACGCGGCGGATCGGCAGACTTCACGCACCATCCATTCTAGTGATCCCATCCAACATTGCAATTGCGTTGGAGTGAAACGTGACGTTCAGTTCCGCCCCCAGCGTGCGCGCGATGCGCGCGGCGAGAATCTCGAGCGCCGGCGGCGAGGCCACACCGAGCCGCGCGATCGAGGTGACGCGCGCGCCGGTGAGTCCGCAAGGAACGATCAGATTGAACGCCTCGAGGTCGGTGGTGACGTTGATGGCGAAGCCGTGAATCGCGACGCGACCGCGGATGTGAACCCCGAATGCACACAGCTTTTCGTCATTTGTCCACAGGCCGGGCGCGTCGCGCCGGAAGGCCGTCGTGATGCCCAACTCGCCGAGCACACGCCCGATCGCCCGCGCCATCGCCGTCATGTGGTCGACCACCCCACCGCGCAGCCGCACCACCGGATAGCCGACCAGCTGGCCCGGCCCATGATAGGTGACGTCGCCGCCGCGCGACGCCGGCGCGACCGCCACGCCGCGCCGCGCGAGCTCGGCGGAGGACGCCAGGACGTTCGAGGCCCGTGCCGAGCGGCCCAGCGTGATGACCGGATCGTGCTCGCAGAAGAGCAGCGTCTCGGGACCTTCGCCCGAAATGACCGCCGCGCGCAGACGCTCCTGGAGCGCGGCAGTCTCCTCGAACCGCGCGCGCCCCAGCCAGCGCCAGACGGCGTCCAGCCGGCCGCTCCTTACCCTTCGGCGATCTCGGCGAAGAAGTCGGCGTCGACGAAATCGACGCTGACCATCGCGTTGATGACCCCGATCCCGTGGCGGATGCAGGTCTCCGCCAGCGCCGGTCCGTCGGCGATCTCGATGGGCGGCCCAGGGAGCTTCCACTCGTCGATGGCGTCATCGGCCAACCGGCCGGCCAGCATCAAGAGCCCCTCGTCCTGACCCCGGGCGCCCATACCGAAGCGCAATTCGCCGATCGCCCGGCGCCCGCCCGACGACGGGCCGAACCTGAGGGCGATGAGACAGCGCGAAGATCGCGGCCCACGGCCCCGCAGCGCCTCGACGTAGACCGTCCCCTCCACGCGCTTGACGAAGGTCGCCGGGCCAAAACCCTCCCGCTGCAAGAGCACCCGCGTGAGGGCCTCGAACGCCGAGCCCGGCAGCTCCGTCAGCCGGCGCTCCAACGAGGCGAGCGTCCGCTCGCGCAGGGCGCGGCGGGCCTCACCGAACACCTGCTCGGCCCGTTCCAGCTCGGCCTCGGGCGGGCGGCGCGACAGCGCGAACAGCCCGGCGCCCGCCCCACGCACGCGCGGACGCATCCCGGCGCGCAACCGCTCGCGCGGCTCCGCGGCCAGCGCCGTCCGCATCACCCGCCAGGCCTCGTTCGGCTCGCCGTGCACGAGCCGGCGCCGCGTCGCCATGTCGGCGATCTGCCGGACCGCCGTCCCCCGTCCGGGCGCCTGGCTGCGCAGGATCTCCAGCGCGGCGTCGACCGGCGTCATGATCCGGCGCGGCCCCTGGCCGCTCTCGCCCGAGGCGGACATCGCCGGCGCGCCGCCCGCATCGGCGGAGGCGCCTGCCGCCTCCCCGGGCGCATTGCTCGAGGAAGAGGAGGACGAAAACGAGGGCGCTTCACCGCCCGGCGCGGGGGCTCCCGCTTCGCCCGGTGGGCGCGGCGAGTCGCCGAATCCTTCCCCCTCTGCCCGCCCACCGCGGCGGCGGCGGCGACGGCGGCGGCGGCCTGGCCCGAGCTCCTGCTCGGGACGGCGACCGTCGGGACCTGCCTCGGCTCCTTCGCCGCCGGCCGGGCTCATCCCCTCGTCCCCTTCGTCCCCCTCGTCGCCGTCGTCCCCACCTTCTGCCCCCGCCTCGGCGGCTGCGCCCGCTCCTTCCGCGGCCACGGGCGCCGCCCGGGCGGCCTCGTCATCGTTCGTCGAATCCATCGCGCGTGGGACCTCCTCGTCGCCATCTGCGTCGTCGTCGCCTTCCAAGACTCCGGTTTCCGCCAGCGCTGCTGCGCGCGCCTCGGCGGACAGACCGCTGCCGTGTGCCGGCTCTTCGGCCTCGCCATCCTCGTTCGTTCGCGGCGCCGCCCCGGCTGCGGCCGGAGCCGGTCGCCTGGGCTCGTCGCGCCCCCGCCCGCCACGGCGCCGGCGGCCCCGGCCGGCACCCGCAGGCGCCTCTTCCTCGCGCTCGGGCCGCTCTACGCGGGCGGCGCGCTTGGGCTCCTCCGGCTTGGCGGCGGCAGCGGCGCGCTCCTCGGCCGTGACCTCCGGATAGCGGAGCAGGCCAAAAATCCCTGGTTTGACCCGCACGAACGGATTGCCCGGCGCCTTCTTCACCGCGCCGGTCAGCTGCGTCTGCATCGTGACTTCGGGCGTGCGCCCCACGAATGTAAGCAGCTTCTTCCCGATCACCCGTTCGGTCAGTTCCTTGTAGTGCAGCGGCTTGCCTTCCAAGCGAAGGACTTCGAAGGCCGCTTCTAGAAAAGTCATGGCGCCCGTCTTTACCACAGATGAAGTTTTTTTGACGCCTGCACGCGGCAAGGTTACCCGTGGAGGATGATCGGACAGCGCAAGATCGGTGTGCTCATGGGGGGATTGTCGGCGGAGCGGGACATCTCGATCCGCACCGGCGAGGCCGTGGTGGCTGCCCTGGCCGACCGTGGCTACGACGCCTGGCCGCTGTTCGTCGACCGGGACGTCGACATGGTGCTGCGGCAGGCGCGCATCGACGTGGCGTTCGTGGCCCTGCACGGCCGTTACGGCGAGGATGGCTGCATCCAGGGGCTGCTGGAGCTTCTGGGAATCCCTTACACCGGCTCGGGCGTGCTGGCCTCGGCGCTGGCGATGAACAAGGCGCGGGCGAAAGAGGTGTTCCGCCTCAACAACCTGCCCACCGCGCCCGGCTACGTCATCCAGTTCGATGCCGGCGAGGATCTCCTGGAGATGCACGGGTCATTCGGATTCCCGGTCATCGTCAAGCCGGCGGGCGAAGGATCCTCCCTGGGGATCCGGATCGCGCGCGACGAGCTGGAGCTGGAGTCGGCCGTCGAGGAGGCGCTGCGCTTCGACGACGACGTGCTGGTGGAGCGCTTCGTCGAGGGGAAGGAGATCTCCGTCGGAATCCTCGACGGAAAGCCGCTGGGGGCGGTGGAGATCGTCCCCAAGCGCGGCTTCTACGACTTCCGCAACAAGTACACCAGCGGGCGCACCGAGTACCACCTGCCGGCGCGCCTGTCGCCCGAGCGCTACCGATCGGCCCTGCGGCTGGCGACGCTGGCGCACGAGGCGCTCGGCTGTGACGGCGCGACGCGCGTCGACCTCATGGTCAGCGACAAGGGGAACGAGGTGGTGCTGGAGGTGAACACCCTCCCCGGCATGACGCCGTCCAGTCTGCTCCCCAAGATCGCGCACAGCGCGGGTCTGTCGTTCGAGGATCTGGTGGAAGAGACGCTCAAGGGGGCGCGCCTGCGGGCGCACGGCCACCGCCGCGATCGGCGCGCCGTGCAGATCAACTTCCCGGGCCACGAGCGCCGCACCGGATTCCTCTCCGACGCACATTAGGGGGACCGACCGCGACGGGTCGCGGGGGGTAAGGTAAGATCCGCCGCGTGGCTCGTCGCGCGCGCAAGCAGCAGGTCGTCAAACCGCCGGTCGTCAACGATCCGGCGAACGCCAAGCTGTTCATCAACCGCGAGCTGTCATGGCTGGGGTTCAACGAGCGGGTTCTCGAGGAGGCGCGCGACAATTCGGTGCCGCTGGCGGAGCGGCTCAAGTTTCTGGCCATCGTCGCCTCGAACCTGGACGAGTTCTTCATGGTCCGCGTGGCAGGGCTCAAGCAACAGCTCTCGGGCAACGTCGCCGAGACGCCGCCCGACGGCCTGACCGCCGCCGAGCAGCTGGCCGCCATCAGCGCGCGCGCCCACGCCATGGTGGCCGAGCAGTACCGGGTCTGGCGGACCGAGGTCGCGCCGGGGCTGACCCAGGCAGGCGTTCGCCTGCTTCGCGCGCAGGATCTGACCCCCGAGCAGAAGGCGCCTCTTTCCACCTACTTCGCCAAGGAGGTCTGGCCGGTGCTGACCCCCCTGGCGGTCGATCCCAATCACCCCTTTCCCATGCTGCGCAACCGCAGCCTCAACCTGGCCATCCTCATGCACCGCGAGAAGGAGAAGGTCGCGCGCCGCGAGACGATGATCGCGGTGGTCCAGGTTCCCTCGGTTCTTCCGCGCATCACCGAGGTGGCAGGCCCAGGGAAGTTCTCCTTCACCTTGCTGGAGGATCTGATCGCCATGCACGCCGGCGAGCTCTTCCCCGGCTTCCGCGTGCTCGGCTGCAGCCCCTTCCGCGTCACCCGGAACTTCGACCTGTCGATTGACGAGGACGAGGCCGACGATCTCCTGAAGACCATCCAGAAGGAGCTGCGCCGCCGTGAGCGCGGCAGCGCCGTGCGCCTGGAGATCGCGCACGACACGCCGGCCGAGGTGGTCAGCTTCCTCAGCTCGGCCCTCCGCCTCGAGCCCGACGACGTCTACCTCTTCGATGGGCCCCTGCACCTGGCCGACCTGGCGCCCATCTACGCCCGGGAGGATCTGCGCGAGTACAAGGACGAGCCCTTCTCGCCGCAGATCGTGCCGCCGCTGCAGGAGTACGACGACATCTTCCGCGTCATCGCCCAGCGGGACGTGCTGCTGCAGCACCCCTACGAATCATTCGAAGACGTGGTGGAGTTCATCTCCGAGGCGGCCGACGACGCCAACGTGCTGGCCATCAAGCAGACGCTCTACCGCACCAGCGCCGACTCGGCGATCATCCGCGCCCTCATCCGGGCCGCCGAGAACGGCAAGCAGGTGACGGCGGTCGTCGAGCTCAAGGCGCGGTTCGACGAAGCCCCCAACATTCAGTGGGCCCGGACGCTCGAAGACGCCGGCGTGCACGTCGTCTACGGCCTCATCGGCCTCAAGACCCACTGCAAGGTGGCGCTGGTCGTGCGGCGCGAAGGGAACCGGATCAAGCGCTACGTCCACCTGTCGACCGGCAACTACAATCCCTCGACAGCGCGCGTCTACGGCGATCTTTCATATTTCACCGCGCGCGACGCCTACGCCGACGACGCGGGAGCGCTGTTCAATCTGCTGACCGGCTATTCGTCGCCGCCGTCGTGGAAGAAGTTCTCCGTGGCGCCGCTGGGGCTGCAGGAGCGGATCATCGCCCTCATCGATCGCGAGGCGGCGCTGGGGACGAAGGGGCGCATCGTGGCCAAGATGAACGCGCTCGTCGACGGCCCGGTCATCAAGGCGCTCTACCGGGCGTCGCAGGCGGGCGCGTCGATCGATCTCATCGTGCGCGGCATCTGCTGCCTGCGCCCCGGCGTCCCCGGCACCAGCGACAACATCCGCGTCACCAGCATCGTCGACCGTTTCCTGGAGCACGCGCGCATCTTCTCCTTCGAGAATGGAGGCAAGCGCGAGGTCTACCTGTCGTCGGCCGATTGGATGCCGCGCAACTTCCAGCGGCGCGTCGAGGTGATGTTCCCCATCGAGGACGAGGGGCTGCGCGACCGGGTGTTCGACGAGATCCTGGGGATCGCGCTCACCGACAATGTCAAGGCGCGGCGGCTCGCCCCCGACGGCAGCTACATCCGCCTGCGCCCCGAAAGCGCGCTCAACGGCGCGACAAACGGGACCAGCCCCAACGGCGTCGGCGCAAAGCCGCTGCGCAGCCAGTACCGCTTCATGGAGCTGGCGCGCGAAAAGGCCCAGGCCGGACCGGGGCTGCCGGGGGCTGGTGGCGGCTATCACGTCCGGACCACGCCCCCCACGCGCGCCGGCAGCACGCCCCCGGCAACCGGGCCGACGTCGACGGCGGCGCCGCCCACGCCGCCCGCCGGCGGCTCCCTGCCGTCGTAACCGGCGCCACTCAACAAACCGGCCTTTCCGCCGTATCATGATCCTCGCCATGCGCCCCTCGCACTGGTTGATTGCGATGGTCGCGCCGGTCGTCGCCCTGGCGATGGCGGCGGGTGAGGGCCAGGCCTCGCTGATCTTGGCCCTCGATCTGCCGACCCTTGTCGCGCGCGCGGACCAGATCTCGGTCGTCGACGTCGTTTCGGTCAAGGCCGCCTGGAACGCGGAGCACGATCGAATCGTCACCACCGTCGACGTGGCGGTGGTCGACTGCTGGAAGGGCTCGGCGGCGCCGGCCTCGCACGTGACCGTCGTGCAGCCGGGCGGAACGGTCGGCGGCCTCACGATGCGAATCGACGGAATGCCGCACTTCTCGCCGGGCGAGCGGGCGCTGCTGTTCCTGCGCGGGAGCGCCGAGCGGGCCAGCGTCGTCGGCATGGCGCAGGGAAAGCGCCCCCTGAGCCGCGAGGCCGGGTCCGGGCGCTGGCTGGTGAGCGCGCCTGACCGCGCCGGCGCCGACTTCGTGCCCACGACGCCGGCCTCCGCTTCGATCTTCGCCGTCCGCACGCGGCCGCTCGGCGATCTGCGGAGCGAGGTGCGTGCGCTGGCGAGCACCTCCGGCGGCGGCCGATGAGGGTGGCCCCTGTCGCTGCCAAGGTTGGTGCCAAGACCAGCTCCAAGACCGGTTCCAAGACCGGTTCCAAGGCCGGCGCGATCTTCAGCGCGATCGTCGTCGGCGCCGCCGTGCTCGCGGCCAGCCCCCCGGCCGGCGCGTTCGTCCGCTACCTGACCGACGCCAACGCCCCGTTCTTCTGGGCGCAGGTCGACGTCCCCATCACCGGCTACCCCAACGACTTCACGCAGACCTCGATGACCGGCGCCGAGGTCGCGAACGCCGTGCAGCAGGCCGCCGCCGCCTGGAGCGCCCAGACGAACGCCTGCACCTACCTCGAGCTCTTGGCGGCGCTCTCGACCGCGCCGACCCCGCTGGCCGTCAACGACGGGCACAACTCGCTCATCTTTCACGGCGCCCTCTGGTGCCACGTCGGCGCCAACGGCAAGTGCAACGTCGAATACGACTCCTCCGCGCTGGCGGTGACCACCGACACTGCCAACACCGCCACCGGCCAGATCCTCGACGCCGACATCGAGGTCAACCTGGTCGACTACCAGTGGGCCGACGTGGTCGCAGATCCCGCCCTCGCCGACGACATGGATCTGCAGAACGCCCTGACGCACGAGATGGGACACCTGATCGGGCTCGACCACACCTGCTTCGACGCGCTGACCTCGACGACAGGCGTGCGCCCGGACGACAACGACGGCAACCCGATCCCCGACTGCGCGACGGCCTCGGCGGAGGTGCAGGCAACGACGATGTTCCCCTCGGCGACGCCGGGCGACATCCAGAAGCGAACGCTGGCGCCCGACGACCAGAACGCCGTCTGCACGATCTACCCCGTCGACGATCCGCCGCCTCCACCCGTCAACGGCGGCTGTGACGGATGCGCGGTGGGCGCGGGGGCCGACCCGAGCGCGCGCCTGGCGCTCGTCGCGCTCGGCGCCCTGGTCCTGGCGCGCCGCCGTGGCGCGCGCCAGGCGCCGCGCGGGCGCTGACGATGCAGGCGCGGCTTCGGGTCCTGGCCTCCGCCGGCGCTCTCGCCGCCGCCTCTCTCGTGGGGCGCGGCGCCGGCGCCTACGTCCGTGCGGTGAGCGACGCCGGCGCGCCACTCTACTGGTCGTCGAGCTGCGAGACCGTGACCATCTATCTCAACGGCTTCACGGCGATGACGCCGGACGAGGTCGCCAAGTCGATCGCCGGCGCGGCCGCCGCCTGGGGTCCAGACGCCGTCACCTGCCCCGGCGCGGCGGGAGACGGGGGCGGCAGTCACCCCTACTTCGAGATCATCCCGGCGCTGTCGACCGGCGGCGCCGTGCCCGACGTCGCCGACGACGGCAAGAACTCGATCATCTTTGAGCCGACGACCTGGGACGAGTACGACGGCGCAATCGCCGTGACCTCGCATTTCAGGGAGGCCGACGGACAGATCGTCGACACAGATATCAAGATCAACGCGACCCGAACCGATTCTGGTGTGGGCCAACCTCGACCCCGGCGCGATGCTTATCGGGCACGGAATCGACCAGATTGACCTGCAGACAGCCCTCACACACGAGTTCGGCCACTTCATCGGTCTCGCCCACACGTGCGTCGACACGACGGGGGTGGGAAGCGACAACGAAACGGAGTCTCCCACGAGCGGGGAGGACGATCAGGGGAACCCAATCCCCGATTGCACCGATCCTCCGGATCAAGAAAACGCCGCCGCCGCCGAGGCGGTGATGTGGTTTCAGGTCGCGAGCGTGATGAATTCGACCTCGGCCGCAACCCCGACGGCCAAGCGCGTCCTCTCGACCGACGACGCCCGCGGTGTCTGCGCCATCTATCCGCCGGCGCAAGATCCACACTCCTGCACCCAAAACCTCCCCGACGACGGCTGTGGCTGCGCCATCGCGCGGAGGCGTTCGGGGCGTCTGGCCGGGCTCGCGCTCGCCGCCATGGCGCTCGCGCTGGCGGGCGGACGCCGACGCCCGCGCCAGCCAAGCTAGGTCGGGTCGAGCTCGACGCGCAGATCGCGCACCGACGGCTCGCCCAAGCTGGAGCTGGGTGGCACATCGAGCTCCTGGTCGGACGCGTGGAACCCGGGCGCCGAGACAGTGAGCCGCCAGTGCCCCGGCGCGAGCCGCGGCAGCCGGAACGATCCCCCTCGCTGAATTTCCGCGCTCGCCCTGCCGCCGTCGGGGCCGGCTGCCTCGACGCGGCCCCGTGTCACCGCCGCGCCGCTCGCCCGCGCGCGCGCCTCGCCGGCGATGCCGCCCGGAAACGGGACGGTGAGCGCAGCGAACTGCCCCGGCGTCGCCGCCAGCGTGACCCGTGGGTAGTCGGGGTGCTGCACCTCGATCCGCAGCTCGCCCGCCGGGAGATCACTCATCCGGAAGTGCCCCCCGACATCGGTGGAGGCAGCACCAATCGGCGGGTCCGCGCTGCCGACCGCCGCCGCGTCGCGCGGCCAGGCCAGGAGGCGTGCCCGCCCGAGCGGCCGCCCGCCGGTGTCGCGCACGAGCCCCTCGAGGGTGGCCTCGGCGCGCGGCAACCGCAACACGAGCGGCGCGGGCGCCGCGCCCGGGCGCACCTCGACCTCAACGCGCGCGCCGCCGTGGCCCGGCGCGCTCGCCGCCAGGCGATAGTGCCCGGCCGGCAGCGCGATCGAGAAGCCACCGCCCCCGTCGGTCAGCGTGTAGAGGCCGGCGGTGCCATCGTCGGCGCCCCCCGCGGTCATCACCCGCGCTCCTTCGATGGGCACCCCGCTCTCGTCGACGACGCGCCCCTCGACCGGGAACCCGTCCTTGAGCGCCAGCGCCCCGAGATCGCGGCGCTCGCCGGGCGCCAGCGTCAGCTCGTCGGTCCGCATCGGCTCGAACCCCGCGTGCGCCACCTCGACGCGGTAGCGGCCCGGGATGAGATCGTCGACCGTGAACCGTCCGTGAGCGTCGGCGATCGCACTCCGCGTGCTGCCGAGCGCCCGCCCCGCCCCGGACGCCAGCGCGGCGGCCTCGGCGGCCAGCGGCAGCGGCCCCGGCTCGACCGTCAGGTCGTCCATCGCGCTCGCCACGCAGCGCACGTGCGCCGCCGGCGCCGGCGCGCCGCGCGCGTCAGTCACCTGCCCTGTCATCCGCGCCCCGCGCATGAGCTCGAGCAGGACGGGTGGCGCCTGTCCGTCTGGCGCGGGCAGATCGACGGTGGGCGCGCGGCGGAGAACATAGCCGGCGCGCGCCGCCGTCAACCGGTAGCTGCCGCTGGCGAACGGTCCCACGGTGAACGCGCCATTCTTGTCGGTCCTCGCCACCGTGGTCAGAGGATCCTCCCCCTGTGGGAACGCGGCCGACTCGGCACGTACCTCGAACCCGACCAATGGCGCGCCCGCGTCTTGAACCAGCCGGCCGGCGATCATCTGACCGGGCGCCAGCGCCAGCGGCGCGGGAAGATTCGTGCCGTCGCGCCCGGCGACGACGCCGTGGGTCGTCGGAGAGGCGAGCCCGCCGCGCACCGCGCGCAGAGCGTAGCTCCCGTCGCCGAGGCCGCTGAAAGCGAACCGCCCGTCGTCGCGGCTCTGCGTCTCCCGGACCGGCCCGCCCGTCTCGGCGCCGAGCATCACCCGGGCCCCCGCGGCCGGATTGCCTCCCACCGTCACCCGCCCGAAGACCGATCGCCCCTCGCCCGAGAGACGCAGGATCAGCTCCGACGCGGGCGCCATGACCGGTGAAGTCTCGGCCGCCGGAAAGCCGGCCGCCTCCACCAGCACGCGGTAGCTCCCGACGGACATCCCTTCGATCGAGAAGCGGCCGTCGAGGTCGGCCGTGGAGCGCCTCGGCTCGGCGCCGCCGGGTCCCCCGTCGGCGATCGGGAAGGCGAGCACGCGCGCGTCGGGGACCGGGTGCGCCCGCCCGTCGAGGACGCTCCCCGCCATCCGCGCAGTCGGCGCCGCGGCGGGAGACGCCGTCAGCTCGGGCTTGCCGGCCTCATGCCGGCGCCGGCAGGCTCCTGTGCCAGTGAGCGCGAGCGCCGCCAGCGCGAGGGAGAGCAGCAGAAGCGGGGCGCGGCGCGCGCTTGCGAATTCCATCGGCGAGTGCTAAAGGTACGCGCCTTCCGGAGGGATTTGAAATGCCAGCGCACTGCGAAGTTTGCGACAAAAAGCGTCGAGTGGCGAACAACGTCAGCCATTCGAACATCAAGACCAAGAGCATCCAGCGCCCGAACCTGCGCCGGGTGCACACCAAGCTCGCAAACGGGACCCGCACTCATATCCGCGTCTGCTCGCGCTGCCTGCGCTCCGGCTTCGTCACGAAGGCCTAGCGTCTTTCGTCCTCGGGCCTCGCGGCGCCGACCGGCGCCCCCGAAGCCTTGCCGTCTCAGGGCGTCGTGGCAGGCGCCTGACAGACGAGCTGCAGCGTCAGCGAGACGCAACTCTGGTAGTTGCTGATCGTCACCTCGCCGCTCTCCAGCGAGGCGGCGGTGATCGGCTGCGTGTAAGAGCAGGCGATCTGCCCCAGCGTCCCGCAGTTGTTCGGGCTGACGCAGTCCTCGTCGCCCACCCAGATGCGCCAGGCCGGCTTCTCGGCCATGAGCGCCGACGCGCTGACGGTGACGCCCGGTGGCGTGATGGTCTGGTCCCAGGTGGCGGTGAAGACGTCGACGACCGTGTCTGTCACGCCGGCCGTCGTGGCGCTGACGTCGTTGGCCGGGTTCTCGTATTCGCAGAAGAGGTCCGGCGCCGAGCCGCCTTCGTCACCGTGCGGGGGGTCCCAGGTGCCGCCGCCCGGAGGGCTCATCGTCACCTGACCCGAGACGGCGACGATCGTCCACTGCGAGGTGGGATCGATCGCGCAGGCGCCGCCGCCCGGGTTGGGTGGTCCCATGCCCGAGCTCATCTGATTGGAGCAGATCTCGCAAGGAGCGCAGGCGACGCAGGCCGCGCCCATGCTGCCGCACTGCTTGGCCGAGGTGGTCTTCACGCACTGCCCGTCCGCGGAGCAGCAGCCGTCGCAGTTGCCGGACCCACACTTCGTCCCGCCGGCGCCGCCCATGCCCATTCCCCCGCCGGTTCCCGGCGTCCCTCCCGTGCCCGGCGCTCCGCCGGTCGCCGGCGTGCCGCCCGTGCCGGTCATTCCGCCGGTCGAGGTCGCGCCGCCCGTGCCGGGCGCACCGCCGCTGCCGGGCGTTCCGCCGGTCGCCGGTGTCCCCCCGGTGCCGCTGACGCCACCGGTCGCCATCGCGCCGCCCGCTCCGAGCGCACCGCCGCTGCCGGGCGCGCCGCCGCTGCCGGTCGCCGACGTCCCACCCGTCCCTGGCGCTCCGCCCGTCCCTCCGGCAATTGTACCGCCGCCGCCGGTGACGCCGCCGCCCGTTCCGACGCTGCCACCTCCGCCGTTGACGCCGCCCGTTGCGACGCTGCCGCCGCTGCCGGTCGCCGCCAACCCGCCTGCCCCGCCGCCGTCGCGCTGGAGCTTCTCGCTCGTCCCCGCCAGCCCGCTGTCGTCGACGCTGCACCCGAGCGAAACGGCGACCAGCAGACCGGCTCCCACCAGCGAGCGGACAGCTAAGGAATAGGCCTCGCGCAAAGAGACGACACTTTGCATCGAACCATCGTAATCCCCTCCTGGTTCATAGAAAAGCGCAAACGATCACGCCGGCCAGACGCGCCAGCCACCCGGCGCTCACCCGTCCCGTGATCCCCCGCGCCAGGGTCGCCGCGACCTGGAGGGCGATCGCCTGGCCTGTCAAAGGCGGCAGCGCGATGATCGCCAGCGCGATGGTCAGCACGGAGGCCGCCACCCGCGCGCGGCGGATCGACACCGTCGGCGAGACGAGGTCCTGCTCCAGCGCGCGCTCGAGCGCGCCGCGAAAGATGAGCTCCTCGGCAAGCAGGAAGAGAGCCGTGCCGACGAGAGTCCCGGCGGGCGCGCCGACCAGCGTGGCCCGCATCGCGCTGCCGCGTCGAAGCTCGCCCCCTGCCCCGCCCAACATCCCTGCGCCTGCACCTGCGCCTGCGCCCACGGCAAAGACGATGCCCAAGACCGCCCCGAAGACCACCCCGAAGACCGCCCCGACGGCCGACGATGACACCAGCCCCCGGCGCCCCGGGACGGCAGGCGCACGGCGCAGCAACGAGAGCGCCACCAGCCCGAGGATGATCGCCCATCCGAGCTGCACCGCGCGCAGCGCCACCGCCATCGAGGCCGGCGCCGACACCGCCACGGTCGCCAGGCCACGCGTCCCGAGCGCGTAGATCAGCATTAGCGTCGCCGCGTCGGCCGTCCGCAGCCGGGGCGTCCGCACCGCCTCGGCGTCGAAGCAGATCTCGGCGCGGGCGACCCCCGCCCCCCAGTAGGCCGCCGTGATGAAGAGATAGAGCGCCAGCCCCGAGAGGCGCGCGCGGGGATCGCCGGTGAGGACCAGGTTGTAAAGGCCCCCCACCAGCAGGAAGGCGTAGATCGTTGCCGGGCCGACGGCGGTGGTCTGCTCGTCGGAGAGATCGGCGCCGCCGGCGGCCATGGCGATGGCCAGGAAGGTCATCGACGTCGCGCCCCCCACGACCAGGAGCCCCGCGATGACGACACTGCCCAGCGGCGCCGGAGGCATCACCAGCGCCAGCGGCAGGAAGGCGAACGCCGCCGCGCCACCGACCACGATCGCCCAGGCCCGGGCCTTGGCGGCGAACAGCCTGGCCAGCGGAACCGGCACAGTGCGCAGGATCCAGAAGGCGCGCCGCTCGGCCTGCATGTGCGTCAGCGGGCCGATGGTGGCCATGTAGAGCGCCAGCGAGTACGCCAGGCAGGAGACGCGCGCCAGGCTGGCCGTCGACCAGGTCCACCCGGCGGAGCCGAAGATCTGGATGCCGACGAAGATCGCCGGCATGGCGATCAACACCAGCACCTGCCCGCCGTCGCGCGTGATGAGGCGGAGGTCCTTGGTCGCGGCGCTGATCGGGCGGCGGGAGCGCCCGGACGGAACAGGCGCCGCCTCGGCCCAGGGTGCGCCCGCCTCCTCCCAGCCCGACATCCCGGCGCGCCGGGCGACGGCGGCGGCGGCGACCAGCGCCGCGGCGGCGCAGAGCCAGAGCAGCCCCAGCGCCACCAGAGCGGCCGTCGTTTCACCGCGGGCAACAGCGCGAAGCGGCGCCACGATCAAGCTCCCCGGCGTGAGGTTCGCCCACCAGGCGATCGTCGAGAGCCTGGCCGCCAGCGCCGCCGGCGTGCGCAGGACCCAGGTCCCGACCATCCAGACCGCGGCCAGGGCCAGCGCCGCGACCAGCCGCAGGCCCATCCAGACGGTCCGCCGGCGCGCCGGCGGGGCGAGGCGCACCAGCAGCAGCTGCGTCGTGTAGGCGAGCATGGAGACGGTGACCTGAACGGCGCACGAGATCGCTGCACAGAGCAGCCAGGCGGTGGGCGGCAAGCGCCAGACCAGCGCGGCGGCGATCAGCACCGGGAACAGGAACAGAGCGCCCATCGGATCCGTCACCGCGTCGGCGAGGCCCCGCGCGGCGACCAGCGCCGCCAGCGACACCGGGCGCGCCAGCAGGAATTCGTTCTCCGCCGAGCCGGCGCGGACGGCGTCGCTGCTGGCGGCCTTGGCGGTGAGGCTCCCGAAGGCCAGCGCCCCGGTCACCAGCGCCAGCGCCGCGGCCTGCTCGGGGAGGCCGACCAACGCCACGATCGTCGAGAAGGCCTGGAAGAAAAGCAGCACGTAGGCGAGCGCGATGACCAGGCCGGCGACCGTCGCCAGGACCGGCGCGCGGCGACTCCCCCGCGCGCGAAGACCGTTGCGGAACGATCGCAGCCGCGCCCGGATCATGAGCGCCGCCAGCGGGCCGGCGCCGATGGGAGCCGCGCCCGTCACGCCCGCGGCGCCGGCTCTTTTTCCGGCCCTGCCTTCGACCCTACGTCCGGCCTCACTTGCGACCCCGATTCCGACCCCACTTCCGCCGTGACCCGCAGGAAGAGATCCTCCAGCGTCGTCTCGGGCGCGGCGGCGAAGCGGGCGCGCAGCTCGTGGGGGGTCCCCACCGCCTGCAGCTTCCCCTTCTGAATGATGGCCACGCGATGGCAGAGCCGCTCGGCGGCGTCGAGCAGGTGGGTCGAGAGGAAGATCGTCCGCCCGCCTGCCGCGTACTCGGCGATCGTGGCGCGCATCTGCCGGGCACCCGCCGGGTCGAGCCCGTTGGTCGGCTCGTCGAGGATGAGCACGCGCGGTTCATGGACGAGCGCCAGCGCCAGCGCCAGGCGCTTCTTCATCCCCAGCGAGTAGGTCACGGTGTAGGCGCCCGCGGCGGCGCCCAGGCCGAGCCGTTCGGCGATCCCCCCCGCGCCGGCGCGCCTCCGCCGGGGCCATCCCGTGCAGGCCGGCCACCAGCTCCAGCGTCTCGAGGCCGGTGAGGTACGGATAGAGGAACGGCTCGTCGGGGAGATAGCCGACGTCGCGCTTGAGCGCGACCGCGTCGAGGTGGCAGTCGCGGCCGAAGACCGAGGCGCGACCCGCGCTCGGCCGCAGAAGGCCCATCAACAGGCGGATGGTCGTCGTCTTGCCCGAACCGTTGGGGCCGAGAAAGCCGACCACCTCGCCCGCCTCGATGCGCAGCGTGAGATCGTCGACGGCCAGCGTGTCGCCGAACCGCTTGGAGAGGCCGACCGTCTCGATCACGGCGCCGCGGGCGGGGCGACCGCGCGCGGGACAGCGACGGTTCCGCCGACCTCCGGTTGGTGCACGCGCGGCTCCGGTGGGTGCAGGCGCAGCGGCGGTGGGTGCAACGGATCGGTCCGCTCGTCGCCCCAGAGCGCCAGCCGCGCCAGATCGGTCTCGGCGGCGACGTCGGCACCGAAGAGCGCGGCCACCACCTCGGACGGACGGGCGCTCCCCTCGTTGCTGACGGAAACGGAGAACGAAATCATCGCCCCGGCGCTCCAGCCGAGCCGGCGGCGCGCCTCGGCGTCCTCGAAGGCGGCCAGCGAGCGCAGCGTCTTGCGCACGTCGACGGTCCGGGCGATCCCTTTGTCGGACTCGCGCCGGATCATGAGCGGCTCGTCCCCGGCGC
This sequence comes from uncultured Pseudomonadota bacterium, assembly GCA_963723305.1. GTDB lineage: Bacteria > Myxococcota_A > Polyangia > Fen-1088 > Fen-1088 > JADGRB01. Next base: position 24,459 of record CAVRRT010000176.1, on the reverse strand, counting down.
GCCGGCCGAGACCGCTCGCCGCCTCGACACCGGCCGGAAGCCGCGCGATGAACTCCGCCTCGGTGATGACCCGCCCGAGCGCCCGCTCACCGTCGAGGACGCGCGCCACCTCGCGGATCTCGATCCCCTCCAGCGTCACCCGCGCCAGCCGCCGCGCCAGCTCTTCTGGATCGACGTCGTCGACCAGCTTCACGTCCAGGATCTCGCCCAGCGAAGGGATCCCCAGGCCCAGCGCCGGCCCGAACGACAGCTCGGGCTTGGGATGGAACCCGACCGAGTAATAGATCTCCAACCCGGCGCGGCGAAAGATGCGTGGCAGGTGGCGCGTCAGAATCGAGGTGCCCGAGATAGACGACGCGCCCCAGCTTGGTGTAGCGGACGCGGTAGCCACGCGGCTTCGCCTGCAGCGACCGCGGCGGCGGCCGCGTCGGGTCCTGCGGTGGCCGCGGCTTCCGGGGCGCCTCGAGGGGGTGGGATCCCGATGCGCCTTGCTCCGCGGAAGCGGCGAGCGCCTGGGATCCCGACGCGCTCCGCTCGGCGGGACCCATCGCGGCGGGGGTTGGGGTCGTCCCGCCGGAGGTCCCCACGTCAGTCGTCCCCCAGGCGTTCATACGGCGCAGGAAGAAGAGCCGCTCACCCTTCATGGCGTCCATGTCGCAGGCGACGCCGCAGTCGTAGCAGATGAGCTTGTCCTTGGCGCCCGCCTCGGCGGCGGCGACGCTGCTCGGATGGAGCAGCTTCTTGTACGGCTTCCCGCAGGGCGGTGACAGGCGATCCTTGAGCGCCTTGCGGTACTCCTTGGCCAAGAAATCCGGTTCGAGCCCGATGTCGATGTGGCTCCAGGGGAGGCGCGCCGTCACCGGCAGCGTCCCCAGCGGGAGCGCGACATTGAAACCTGTTCGCGGCGACGTCTCCGCCACCGCCTGCTCCCACAGATCGATCCGCAGCGCGTCGTCCCAGCTGTCGAACCGACACCCCAGCCGAAACGCCGTCTCCAGCAGATCGCCCGCCCGGCGATCGCCGCGCGCGAAGATCCCCTCGATGTGCGACTGCTGGTTCTCGTGCATCTTGAGGTTGACCCGCAGCGCGCGCGCCCGCTCGGCCAGCAAGCTCTGCTTGCGCGCCACCCCCGCCTCGTCGTCCATCGCCGCCCACTGAAACGGCGTGTGCGGCTTGGGGACGTGCGTCGACACCGAGGCCGTCACCTGCGCCCCGCGCTGGTGACGGCGCCCGATCTCCTGCACCCGCGCCGTCGTCTCCACGATGCCGATGACGTCCTCGTCGGTCTCGGTCGGTAGGCCAATCATGAAGTAGAGCTTCATGCGGGAGAACCCACGCCCGAACACCCGGTGCGCCGATTCGATGATGTCGGCCTCGGTGACATTCTTGGCGATCACGTCGCGCATCCGCTGCGTGCCCGCCTCGGGCGCAAACGTCAGCCCCCCCGCCCGCACGCTGGCAATCTCGCCCAGCAGATCGTCGTTGAGGCCATAGGCGCGCAGCGAGGAGACCGAGAGCGACACCTTCTCGGGCGCCAGCTTGGCCATGGCCGCCTTCACCAGCGGCGTCACGCACGAGTAGTCGGCCATCGACAGCGACGTCAGCGCCGTCTCGTCATAGCCCCCCTTCTTCACGCCGTTCGTGAGCGCCTCGAGCACCGCCACCGGATCGCGCTCGCGCACCGGCCGGTAGATCATTCCTGCCTGGCAGAAGCGGCACCCCTCGGTGCAGCCGCGCGCCACCTCGACCGCCATGCGATCGAAGATCGCCTCGGCGTATGGGAGCGGCGAATCGTCGGGGAAAGGGAACTTGTTGATGTCGGCCACCCAGGCGCGCCGCGGCCGGGCCGGCACGCGCGCGTCGACCGGCGCGCCGACGACCAGGAGGCCGCTCTCGGCGTCGAGCTCCGTCGCGTAGAGCTCGGGGACGTAGAGCGGATATTTCTCGGCCAGCCGCACCAACCGCTCGCGCCGCGAAACGCCCGCCCGCCGCAGCTCGGCCGCCTCGCGCACGAGCGGGGGCAGCGCCTCCTCGGCCTCGCCGATGAAGAACGCGTCGATGAAAGGCGCCAGCGGCTCGGGGTGCGTGGCGGTCGGTCCGCCGGCGATGACCAGCGGCGCGTCGTCGCCGCGATCGGCGGCCCGCAGCGGGAGCCCCGCCAGATCCAGGATCGCCAGGACGTTGGTGTAGGTGAGCTCGTACTGGAGCGAGAAGCCGACCACGTCGAACTCCCCCACCGGCGTGGCCGTCTCCAGCGTCACCAGCGGCAACCCGCGCGCGCGCAGCTCGGCCTCGCAGTCGAGCCAGGGAGAAAAGACGCGCTCACAGGCGACGCCGTCGGTCTTGTTGAGGACGGCGTAGAGGATCTTCGTCCCCAGGTGCGACATCCCGATCTCGTAGACGTCGGGGAACGCCAGGCAGATCCGCGCCCTCACCCCCGCCGGGTCCTTGCGCGCTTGCTGGTACTCGCCGCCGACGTAGCGCGACGGCTTTTCGACCTTGTTCAGGAACGCCGCGTACGGATGTTGGAACAAAGTCGGTGCCTACTCATTCCCCTGAAAGACGTAGACGAACTCGGTGCCGTATTCGTCGCCCGCCTGTGGGAAGGCCCAGCGCCCGACGACCTCCTTGATGCAGGGGTCGAGCGCGCGGAACTGAGGCGGCCCATCGATCGTCGTGCGCTTGACCCGCCCCGAGATCCCGATCGTCACCTGCACGGTGATCTTGCCGTGGGTGAGGCTGTTGTCGCGCAGGAGCGCGCGCTGGTAGCAATTCTTGATTCCGCCGCGGTTGTTGTTGATGACCCGCGTGATGTCGGCCTGCGAGGGCGCCGGACGGGAGATGCCCCCGCCGCCCGTGATGTTCAGATTGCGACCGTTGTCGCGGTAACGGGCGTTCGCCGAGCTCTCGGCCGGCGGCGACGGCGGGGTCGGCGACGTCGTCGCGCCGATCGGCGGCGGCGTCGTGGCGAGCGGGACCGCCGGTCCCCGCCCATGCGGCGCCGGGTGCCCCTTGCCGTGCCCGTGCGACGCCTCGGGGCCGGCTGCCGTCGCCGGCGCGGGCGCCACGCCGGGCGCCGGCTCGGCCGGGGCCGGCGCTGACGGCGGCGGCGGGTTGTCGACCACCCCGGCCAGCGGATCGGCGATCGCCTTCGACGGCGGCGGAGCGACCGGCCTGGGCTTCTTCGTGACGTTGAGCATGAGGACGACGCAGATGAGCGCGATGACGGCGAGGAAGGCCAGCACGATGCGCGCGCTGCGCTGGCGCGCCGCCGGCTGCTCGGCGCCTGTCGCCTGCCAGCCGACGACCGCCTCCGAGGAGAGCAGCCGCGGCGCTGGCCCGACGCCCGATGCGGAGGCGAGGTTCAACGTGTTGAGCACGTCGGACCTGTCGGCCGCGCCGGACGTTCCGTTTTGCGCCTGCTCGCCGTGCACGACGCCGTTGGTGGCGAGGCCGTGCAGCATGTGCGGCTGCGGGGCGGGCGTCTCGAGCATGTCGATGTCGAGCCCGCCATCCGAAGCCGGAGCGGACGCCAGCGCCGCCGCGCCCAGAGCCGCCGGACGGGCCATCGGACCCGTGGGGCGGCGGCCACCCGGCGGCGCCACGGGCGGCGGCAACTTGAGCCCGACTCCCGGACCGATGGGCGAGCCGACGACCGCCTGCGCGCCGGTCTGCCGCGCCGGCGCCGCCGCGACCACGGGGATCGACGACGCCGTCGGCCGACGGGGTGCGCCCGGGAACGGCGGCGGGGCCGCCGGCATGGGCGGCGTGGGCGGCAACGTCGGCGGGCGTCGGCGCGCGGCCAGATTGCCCGCCAGCGCCGGGACCTCGGTGGGGGGCTTCCAGCTTCCGAGCTTCTCGTTCCAGACGTGGAGATCGGCGTCCTTGCCGAGCGGCGCGATCTTCTCGATGAGCTGCTTGCGCGAGAACGGCCCGGTGCGGTTGCCGTCGAGCGCCATGTACCAGGAGACCCCGTCGTCGGCCGGCTCGGGTCGGGGCGCGGCGCGCCGCTCGACCGGAGGCGGCGCGGCCGGCGGGGCCAGCGGGGCGCGCGGCACGGCGGGCGTGGGGGGACGACCCCCGACCGGCGAGGCGGGCGCAGACGGACGGCGCGGTGACGCCGCAGCCGCCGCTTCGTCCCGCACGGTGATGATGTTCGTGCAGGATTTGCACCGGACCTTGAGGATCTTCCCGCGGACCTTTTCGTCCGCGATTGAATACTTGGTCTGGCAGCGATCGCAGACGAATTTCATGCAGTTAGAGCTTCCCGCTTCCGCAGCTGGAAGGGCCCGAAGTGTCGGGGGAAATTATCATCGAAGGGTGAGGAATACCATCGCTCCGATGCCCAAAACGATGAAGGCGGCGAGGACGATCCAGCTTCCTCGAGGGCGCCCCGGAACGCTCCCGGAGTGCGGGCCGGCGACCCCCTCCGCCGCGACCCGCGGAGCCGTGGCAGGAAGCAGGCCGGGCGAAAAGGCGCGCGCCGTCGCCGAAGCGACGGCCGGCCGAGACGGACGCTTGTCGAGCTCCCTCTCCTTTTCTTTTTCCTTCGCCTTTTCAATCTCGACGGCCGGCTCGATCCGCATGCTCAGCGGCGCCCGGCGATCGAAGTCCAGCTCTTCCGGCTCGTCGGCGGCCGGCGCGCCAGCCGAGGCCGCGTCGGGGGCGAACAGCTCGTGCATGTAAATCGCCACGCGGCGGTTCCCGCTCCGCAGGCCGCTCTCACTCGAGAACTCCTCCAGATCGTCCTGCAGCTCCTGGGCCGACTGGTAGCGATCCTCGGGGCGTTTCTCGAGCGCCCGCATCACGATCAGCTCCAGCGCGGCCGGATAGTCGCGCCGCATCGCCGTCGGCGGCTGTACCCGTCTCGTCGACGATCCGCTGCATCACCGCGGCGGCCGGCCCGCGGAACAGACGCTGACAGAGCGTCAGCTCATACAAGATGATCCCCAGCGCGAAGATGTCCGAGCGGTAATCGACCGTCTCGCCGCGGACCTGCTCGGGCGACATGTACGACGCCTTGCCCGGGAAGGATCCCGGCCTCCTCGCGGAGCTCGTCCTGGGCGCGGGCGATCCCGAAGTCGACGATCTCCGTCTGCCCCTCGTAGCTGACGAGAATGTTGGTCGGCGAGACGTCGCGGTGGACGATGCGCACGACGTTGCGCGTCGGCCTCGCCTGTGCTCGTGGGCGTAGGCCAGGCCAGCGGCGGTCTGCCTGAGGATGTGGATGGCGTGCTCCAGAGGCAGGTAGCGGTCGACGGCCAGCCCACGCTTGACGATGTCGGCGATCGTCTCGCCGTGGATGTACTCCATGGCGATGTACTTGAGCCCCCCTTCGTCGGCGACGTCGTAGACGTGCACGATGGCCGGGTGATTCAGCTTGGCGGCCAGGCGCGCCTCGTCGAGGAACATGGTCACCACGCGCGGGTTCTTGGCGTAACGCGGCTGCAGGATCTTGAGGACCACCTGCTTCTCGAACCCGCCCACCGACTGCTGGCGCGCGATGTAGAGCTCGGCCATCCCGCCCGAGGCCAGGTGGCTGAGCACGGCGTAACGCCCGACCTGCCGGCCGACCAGCTCGACGGGATTCGCCATCGGGCGCGAATCCTATCCAATAAAACGGCTCCCGGTGTTTGATTTTGTCGCCTGGCGCGAGTTAGGAATGACTCGGCCGTGCGCATCGTGATGCCTCCCGACGCCTCGCTCGACGGGCACCTCATCGACGGCGCGATCGGCTATCTGACGCTGACGACCGGGGTTGCCTTCGCGGTCGCGCTCGTTTTCCTGCTGGGCGCCATCGTCCTCCATCGGTCCCGCGCCGGGCGGACCCGCGGGCACCACACGCACGGCAACCGGACCCGCGATCGCGTCTTCATGTTCACGGTCGCCCTGGTCATGTTCGTGGCCATCGACGTGACGCTGGCGCTCCGCACCACGCACGATCTCGAGGAGCGGTTCTGGCGTTACCCGGACGCCGACCCGACCGCGCTGCGGGTGGAGGTGACGGCGCGCCAGTGGGCCTGGACCTTCCGGACCGCCGGCCCCGACGGCCGCTTCGGCTCTGCCGACGACGTGGTGACGCTGAACGAGCTCGACATCCCGATCGGGCGCCCCATCTACCTGAAGCTGCGGTCGCGCGACGTCGTCCACTCGCTCTACCTGCCGAGCTTCCGCACCAAGATCGACGCCATCCCCGGAATGACCACCCGCCTCTGGTTTCAGGCGACGACGCCCGGGCGCTACGAGGTCGCCTGCGCGCAGCACTGCGGCGTCAACCACTACAAGATGCGCGGCATCCTGAACGCGCGCGCCGCGTCCGACTACCGCGACTGGCTGGCGCGGGCGGAGATCGACAGCCGGCTGCGCTTCGACCCAACCGTCCTCACCGAGGCGTGGGATTGGGAGAGCGGGAAATGATGGCCTGACGACGAGGCGGCCGAGCGACGCCGACGAGGAGATCCCCGCCGCGCCCAAGGGGTTCCTGCGCCGTTATCTGTTTTCGATCGATCACAAGGTGATCGGGCGGCAGTTCCTCTTCCTGGGGCTCGGCTTCCTGGCCGTCGGCGGCTTGATGGCCATGCTGATCCGCTGGCAGCTGGCCCGCCCGGGCGCACCGGTTCCGATTGTCGGCCGCCTCTTGTTCGGACCGTCGGGCGGGGTTATCTCGCCGGTCGCCTACACCGCGCTCTTCACGATGCACGGGACGATCATGATCTTCTTCGCGGTGACGCCGATCCTGATCGGCGGCTTCGGCAACTTCTGCCTGCCCCTGCTGCTCGGCGCGCGGGACATGGCCTTCCCGCGCCTCAACATGGCGTCGTTCTGGACGATGTTCGCGGCGACGGCCGTGCTGACCGCGTCGTTCTTCGTGCCGCTCGGCCCGCCCGAGGCCGGTTGGACCGCCTACGCCACCCTCTCCACGACGATCGGCGCGCCGGGGCCGGGGCAGACGCTCTGGGTGGTGGCGATCTATCTCAACGGCGCGTCGTCGGTGATGGGAGCGGTCAACTACATCACCACGGTGCTGCGCATGCGCGCGCCCGGGATGACCTACCTCCGGATGCCGCTCACCGTCTGGGGATTCTTCCTCACCTCGATCCTGAACGCGCTGTTCGTGCCGGTGCTGGGCGCGGCGATGGTGCTGCTCTTCTTCGACCGCGTGCTCGGCACGCAGTTCTTCATCGCGGGGACGACGCCGGGCGCGGGGGGCGATCCGATCCTCTACCAGCACCTCTTCTGGCTGTTCGGCCACCCGGAGGTCTACATCCTGATCCTTCCGGCCTGGGGGATCGTCGGCGATCTGCTGAGCTTCTTCGCGCGGAAGCCGCTCTACGGCTACCGGGTGACGGTGGGCGCGCTCATCGGCGTGGTGATCCTTTCGACGGTGGTCTACGGCCACCACATGTTCACCACCGGCATGAGCCCGCTCCTCGGGGAGAGCTTCATGCTGCTGACCATGATCATCTCGGTGCCGACGTCGCTCATCGTGCTGAGCTGGCTGGGGACCATCTGGCGCGGCGCGCTCCGGATGCAGACGCCGATGCTGTTCTCCCTGGGGATGGTGTTCACCTTCGGCGTCGGCGGTCTGACCGGCCTTTATCTGGCCGACATTACGGCCGACATGTACCTGCACGACACCTACTTCGTGGTGGGCCACTTCCACCTCATCATGGCGTCGGCGCTGCTGCTGTCGCTGTTCGCGGCGACGTACTTCTGGTTCCCCAAGATGTTCGGCCGGATGATGAGCGAAGGGCTCGGCAGGTTGCACTTCTGGCTGACGTTCCTGGCGCTGAACGTCGTCTTCATGGGCCAGCTGGTGATCGGCTACCAGGGGATGCAGCGGCGCCTCTACGACCCGTCGGTCTACGACTTCCTGAAGCCGCTCCTGCCGCTCAACCGCGCCATCTCGCAGGCGGCCTATCTGCTGGGCGCGGCGCAGCTCATCTTCGTGGTGAACTTCTTCTGGAGCCTCGCCCGCGGGGTACGCGCGGCGGCCAACCCCTGGGAGGTCGGGACGCTGGAGTGGATGGTCGCCTCGCCGCCACCCCACCACAACTTCGATCGGATTCCGGTCGTGGTGCGCGGGCCACACGAGCTCGGCCACCCGGCGGCGCGCGCGCTCGGACGCGACTGGCTGGGACAGGCCGAGGTGCTCGACCTGCCGCCGACGCCGACGCCGACGCCCACGCCGGCGACCTCGAGGGAGCCCGAATGATCGAGGTGGCCACACGCTCGCCGGCGCCCGCGCCCGCGACGCCACCGGCGCCGGCGACGATCTCCCACCGCCGCGAAATCGACGCCCAGGTCGGCCTGGTGATCTTCCTCGGCGCGACGGCGATGCTGTTCGCCGCGCTGCTGCTGGCCTACGCCATCATTCGCGCGCAGGCGCCATCCTGGCCCCCCGCCGGCGCGCCGCCGTTCCCGCGCGGCGCGGCCGCCGCCAACACGCTGGCGCTCGTGGCTGCCAGCGTCGCGCTCCGGCGCGGCCAGCCCCGCGCGGCGCTGGCGCTGGGCGCGGCATTCCTGACGGCGCAGGCCCTGCTCTGGCGTCACCTGGTCGCCATCCACCTCGGACCGAGCGCCGGCGCGCTGGGAGAGGTCTTCTTCGCCCTCTCCGCGCTGCACGCGCTGCACGTGCTGGGCGGCCTGGTGGTCCTCGCACTCGGCAGCCGTCGGGCAGCTCGGCCGGCGCGGCTGCGCCTCCACATCATCTACTGGGACTTCGTGCTGGCGGTCTGGATCGTCGTCTACGTGGCGGTCTGCCTGCTGTGAGGCCCGCTGCCGCGCTGATCCTGCTGCTCGCCGCCCCGGCCTGCACGCGGACCCTCCCCGGGGCGCCGCCGCCGTTCACGGCGCCAGTCACCCTGGGCGGCCGTCTGGTGGCGCCCGCCGCGCTCGAGCACGGCCGCGAGATCTTCACCCACTTCTGCCGCCCCTGTCACGGCGACGCGGGCGACGGCAAGGGGACCGCCGCCGCCGGCCTCTCGCCCCCACCGCGCGATCTGCGCCTCGGCGTCTACAAGTTCGCCGCCGTCGCCGCCGGCCAGCTCCCGAGCGACGCCGACTTCGTCCGCACCATCCGGCAGGGCCTGCACGGGACGGCGATGCTGGCCTGGGACGTCCCCCGGGCGGAGCTCGATGACCTCATCCAATACATGAAGTCTTTCGCGCCAAGGTGGCGGAGCGAAAGCGCCGGCGATCCACTGACCGCCTCGCCCGATCCGTGGATCGGGCGCGAGGCCGACGCCCTGGCCCGCGGCACGCGCGTCTACCACGGCCTCGCCCAGTGCGCGGTCGCCTGCCACCCGGCCTACGCGACGAAGGCCGACATCTACGCCTTCAGCAAGGAGATGACCGGCAACGGCCTCATCGAGTTCCGCCCCGACCTCTACTTCGCGGTGGCCAAGGAGAGCGACTACGGGGTGAAGATCTTGCCGCCCGACTTCACCTTCAACGATCTGCGCGGCGGCGACCGCCTGGCCGACATCTACCGGGCGATCTCGGCGGGCATCGGCGGGACCGCCATGCCGACCTGGAAGAACGTCCTGCCCGAGGCCGACCTCTGGGCGATGGCCCACTACGTCGGCTCGCTGGTGGCGCTGCGCGACACCCCCGCTGCCGGCGCGCTCGCCGCGAGGCTGCGCGATCAGCCCCCCTGGACCCCGCCGCCCCCTCCCGACGCCGGAAGCGACGCGAGCCCCTGACCGCGCCATCGTGGTCATCTTCGTGGCGATCGTCCGTGGCGATCTTCCGTGGCCATCTCGAGGTGGCCGTCCCGACCTGGCCGTCTTTACCTCGTGGCGCGCGAGAGCTTGCGGATGGCGATCGCCACGGCGAAAAAGATCGCCGGCGGCACCAGTAAGAAGACGCCGACCAGCCGGAGCGCCGTGCCGAGCGTCGACGACTGGCCGAGGCAGTTCGGGCAGAGGGCCCAGGCCGGTCGCGTGCAGAGGGCGAGCACGGCGGCCGTGATAGCGGCGCGGGTTCTCATCGCACGCGCGCCTGAAACGCGGCCTCCAGCATCAACACGGCGGCGAAGACCGCCGCGATCAGCAGCGCGAGCAGGACCAGCCGCGGCGCCGCCCGGCGCCGGAAATCGGCGCGGAGACAGTAGAGCAGCACGATGGCGACCTTCCCGATCAGCAGCGCCGCCAGCGCCGTCGCCCGCCCTGGCCCCGGAACGTCGAGACTGGCCACCCTCAGCTCGGCGAGCGTCAGCGCCGCGAGCGCCACGAACGTCACCGCGGTGGCGCCGCGTCGGCCGCCCGAGGATCGTGTTTGAGCGTCGGCCGTCATCGCGAGGGCAGAAGGTAAAAGAACGTGAAGATCGGCATCCAGGCCAGATCGACGAACTGCCAGTAGAGCGCGACCACCTCCAGCGACCGCGGCCGCGCGCCGCGGAGCGCGACGACGAGCAGGGCGATGACGCCCGCCGCGACGTGCAGGCCGTGGTAGCCGGTGAGCGCGTAGAACGTCGCCCCGTAGAGGTCGCGACCGAGGCGCACCGGATCGGCCGCGGCCCACAGCCTCCGGTACTCGATGAGCTCGCCGCACAGAAACGCCAGCCCCAGCCCGACGGTCGCGCCCAGCCAGGCGACCCGCGCGCGATGGTCGACGGCGCGCGCCGCTTGCGTCATCGTGAAGCCTGAGGCCAAGAGCGCCAACGTCATCGCGGCCCCCAGACCGAGCCCGAGGTGCGCCCGCGGGTCGGGCCAGGCGTCGGCGCGCACACGCAGGACGCCGTAGGCGACGAACAGGCCGCCGAACCCCATCGCGTCGGTGGCCAAGAAGGTCCACATCCCGGCGACACCGACGCGCGGCGCGCGGTGAACCATCGGCGCGGCCGCCGCGCTCGTTCCTGCCTCGGTCATCGACGACCGATCGATAGCACGGATCACTTCACGCAGCGGTGGGCGATCTCCTCCTGGTTCTGCGCCGCGCCGAGACAGGTGTCGAGGTCATCACCGACGCGGATGACCCGGCAGCGCCGCAGATCGTCGTCGAAGCGGCGCGCCAGCTCCTCCTGCCAGCGCGGCACCAGCGCCGGATCGTGATACCCCTGCTCTTTCAGCTCCATCGAAACCAGGCGGTCGAGGATGGCGCGGCAGTCAGCCGGGCTGGCCGTGTGCCGGTGGCAGCCGCCCAGCGTCGCCAGGCAGGCGAGCGCCGACAGCAACAGAAGGCGCCGTGATTTGCCCCCCCGCTTCATCGATAGAAATGGACGCGAATGGGAGGTGAGAGCGCGGCGATCGGATCGCCGCCGGGGCTGCGCGCGGCGCCGAACCGCGTGGCGAGCGCGCACTGCCGCGCCGCGCGCCCGAAGCCGAAGCCCGGGTCCTCGATGACGTCGACGGAATCGGCGTGCCCGTCGGCGCCGACCGCCACACGGATCACCACTGTCTCCTGATCGACCTGGCGCGCGTCGGCCTCCGCCGGCCAGGGGCAGTTCCAGGCGGCTTGGTCCAGCGACACCGCGCGGGCGCGGCTGCGCGCCACTTCGGCGGTGGCCTTCGCGGCGACCGGGCCGCCGACCGGCTTGCGGTTGGTCCCGCTGCTGGTGGTCGTGCCACCGGCGTACGACGGACCGGAGCCGACGACGAACGCCGAGCCGGTGAAGTCGACCGGCGAGGTGGAGGCCGCGGCGATCTGTCCGGCCTGCGCCGGCGGTGCAGGTGCGTGGTGCGCTGCCGCCTGGTGCACGTGCTCGTGGACCGCCGGCTCGGCGACGTGCGGCGTGGGCGGCGTCTCGGCGGGGGGCGGCGGAGGAGGCGGCGGCGTGACATCGACGGCGCGCTCGGCGGCGATGGCGTCGTGCACCCGGGCCGCCATCTCGGCGCAGAGAGAGGCGCCGGAGCGTCCGAAGTGCCCGACCACCAGGATCGCGCTGGCGTAAAGACTGACGACGCAGGCGCCGCCGATGGCCAGGCGTCGGACCCGCCCACCGGGCTCGCCGGCGAAGACGAGAATCGACGATCCGCTCGGGCCCCGCGGGCGGACGCGGGCGAGCGCCGGCGATCTCGGGCGTCTCTTCGGCTCCGCTCATGCCGTCATTGCCCAGGTGACGCCGGGGCGTCGGGGAGCGCGCCGAAGGCGACCCGGCTGATGCCGACCCCCTTCAGCTCGTCGAGGACGTGGACCACCTTACGATGGGGCACCTCACCGTCGGCCTGGATGACGGCACGCAGATCGGGGTTCCCGGCGAAGGTACTGCGGGCACGCGCCGCGAAGTCGGCGTCGTTGGTCACCGCCGCGCCGTTGACCAGCATCGGGCCGCGCACCGGCAGGATGATCGACAGCACCACCTGCACCTCGTCGCCGTGGGCCGCGTGCGGCAGATCGAGCGGCACCGCCGGCGTCACGATGATCTTGGCGGTCACCACGAAGATCACCAGCAGCACCAGCATCACGTCGACCAGCGGCGTGACGTTGATGCCCTGGATGAGCCCGCCGTTGTCGCCGCCGCTAGTGGACGCCACCCGACACCTCCCGCAGCGCCGGCGCCGCGCGCGGTCCGCGCGTCTCGTCGGCGACGTAAGCCAGGACCAGTTTCGACAGCACCTCGGTCCCCGACAGCAGCGACGTCACGCGCCGCTGCAGGAAGTTGTAAGCCGCCACGGCCGGCAGCGCGACGGCGATGCCGACCGCGGTCGCCACCAGCGCCTCGGCGATCCCCGCCATCACCGCCTGCGACGCCGCCTGCCCCGCCGACGTCGCGCCGTGGCCAGGGGCGGCGTGCCCCAGCTCCTCGAAGGCGTGGATGACGCCGACGACGGTCCCAAACAGGCCGACGAACGGAGCGTTGTTGCCGATGGTGGCGAGGAACGCGAGACCCCGCTCGAGACGCCCACGCTCGAGCGCCGCCGCGCTGTCCATCGCCTTCTCCGCCGCCTCGCTGCCGCGGTCAGCGAGCCGCAACCCGGCGTCCGCCACCCGCGCCGCCACCGCCGGGCTCGCCTCCAGCAACTGGCGGGCGCGCGCGAAGTCACCGGCGCGCAGCTGCTCGTCGAGCATGCGCGCCAGCGCCTCCAGATCGCCGCTCCGCTTGCGGAGATAGAGCCAGCGCTCCATCGCCAGCGCCAGGCTGGACATCGAGAGCGCGCCCAGAAACCAGAGCACCCACCCCGCGCCCGAGGCGAGCAGCACCTCCTTGACCGACTCCATCGCGCTCATGTCGTTCGTCCTTTTATTGCCGTCAGCTGGACGGCGGTGATCGAATCTCGAGGGCGAGCGGGAGCCGAGGCATCGGGCCGCTCGCCCGCCGATTGGCTACTGAACGTTCGGGGCATAGTATGGATCGGCAGGATTCTGTCCCTTGATGTAGCAGAGGCCCTGGGCGTTCAGGTGCATTTGCGATTGCGCGCTGAAGGCCATGAACTGCACCAGGTCGTCGGGAAACGCGCTCCCGTCCGGCGCAGTGACGCCGTTGAGGTTGAAGGTGATCTGAAGCGGATTCGGTTGGACGTCGTCGGGTGTGTTCGCTCCGGCGTTCGGCGACGGATTCGGCTGGTATGGCGCGCGGTCCGGGAGGGGGGTGCCGTCGGCGAAGACCGCGAGCAGGTGCTGGCTGTGGAAGGTGTTGAGGCTGAAAGGCGTCGTGCTGGTATCCGCCGGCGCGAACGCCGCGATCGGATCGAAGCGCAGCGCCGCCCCTTCCTGCTTCAGCTTGTCCCAGAAGACGTGGTCGACGTGCATGGTTATCTGGGCGACCGCCGGGCCGTTGGGGACGATCACCACACCCCGGTTGGCCAGATCGGCCTCGTCGCCGAGGTCCGCGTTGACGCAGTTGGTGTTGGAGGTGGCGTCGTTCCAGCCCATTGTGAACGTCACCGTCGTTGGCAGGTTTTGGAAGTTCATTTGTGCTGTCTTCAGGTTCGGGTCGCTGGTGTTGTTGTAGGTTCCGGTTCCGACGTACGTAGCGGTGGCGCGGATGAATTTGTCCCAGCCGTTCGAAACCATCATGTCGTAGTCCGCCTGCCCTTGCGGCGTCAGGTTCAGGTTCCAGACCGGGTAGGCGGCCACGATGGTGTCGTAGGAGAAGGCGTAGCGCTGGCTCGAATCGAACGATGACCCGTCGTCTTCTTTGTCGAAGACGAACATGGGGCTGGCCGGCTCGACACCGTCCTTGCCGATGAACCCGGCTGCCTGATGGGCATCGAAGACGAAGGGACCCTCTTTATGGGCGACCTGGGGACCCATGTCGTACCAGGTCTGGTCCTCGGTCGGCATGGTGTTGAGCGCGATATTACCAACCACCACGATGTCCTCGTCGATCGTCATGTTCCAGCCGTCGACGAAGTAGGGATCTCCCTGGCTCACTGGTTGAAATGGGAGCCCGTTGATTCCGAGCGTTTCCCCAGAGAACGTCACCTCGACCGACAGCGGCGTGTTGGGCGAGGTCATCGAGAAGTTGATGGTGGGCGCCGTCAGCATGGTTCCCGCAGGGGGGGTCTCGGGCTCGTTGCTGTTCGAGTTGCTGCTGCCACCACAGCTGGCCGCCAACGCACACAGTACAGACCCGAGCATCATCATTTCCGTCTTGTTTTTCATCTGTCTCTCCATCCATTCGATTCATAGATAGCCATCTCGCCCGGGTGCAAAAAGGGAATCTGCGTGCGCGCCTCGCCCAGGCTTTCCGAGAGCGCGCGCTCGCGCGCGGGCGGGACCTCCCGCCGATGTGCCGCCGCCCAGAGGGACGCACGGCTGGGATCGCGCGGCGGCTCGTCGAGCGCGCGCGATCGCGATGGATCAGGACCAGACGGCGGGAGGCGAGGTCTTGGGCGCGCTCGCCAGGACGAAGCCCCGACCCCGGGCCGGAGGTAGGACCGGCGGCGGACGGTCCTGCGGCGGCGGAGCAAGACGAGCTGCGCCGACGACGATCGGTAATGACGAACCGCCCTGGATGGTGAACGCCGCGGCGCAATGCTCATGCGCGTCGGGTGCGTCGGTCTCCCCGCGGTGGAACGCGTCCGTCGGCCGCGGCATCGGCAGCGGGTACTCCCCCGACGTGGCCGCGACGTGCGTCAGCTCGCCGTGCTCGACGCAGCGGAAGTGCCGGACGGTGACCTCGTGCGAGAGCGCGAAGAATTGCGCCGCCGTCGCGACCAGCGCCACCGCGACGGCGAATGACTTCGCCGCCGGCGAAAACTGGTGATTCCTTCCACGCAAACGCATACCGCCGCCCTGCGCTTCAGTAACCCGACGGATAATGCTCGTCAAGGACGCCACGTCATTGACCACCGAGGCTGAATAGATAGACCCCGTCGGTCCCCTTCATTCCCTGCAGCACCGCCGAGTTGAAGGGATTGGTGTCAGCCCAGTCGTAAACCGTCCCCGCGGTGGGCGCGCAAGGAGCGACGACGCCGGAGCCCGCATCGACGATACCGGAACCCGCATCGACGCCGCCGTCAACAGTGGAGACGGCGCTCGGCCCGGCATCGCGCGCGCCTGCGTCGCCAACCTGCACCGGCGGCGGACGCACGATGTCGCAGAAGTTGGCCTGGTCGAACCAAAACGACGGTTTCACCCGGAGCTGCAGCGGACCGCTCGTGGTGGTGAACTTGAGGCTGCAGCCAGGAGGGATGAGGGGGTTGACGCCGGCGCAAGCGCCCGGGAGCGTCGCTAGAAAGTCGATGGGGTTGATCTCCGAGACGAGCGCCCCCGTGATCTGCACCCGTCCGGCAAAGTCGACGACCGCCCCCTGCTTGGTCGCTTCCCCGGCCAGATAGGCCGTCCCCTTTTGACCGTTGGCGGCCAGCGGCGCCGGCAGCGTTGTGGCTCCGCCGTCGGCGCCCACGAGGCGCCATGTCGTTGTAGCTGTTCGACCGTGGTGTAAAATCCGATCTCGACCGAGACGGCGGTTCCCGTCTCGCCGTTGGCGCCACCCGGAACGTTCTGGAGCGTCGGGTCGAGCATGTCGACGATGAACTGCATCGGTGGCCTGGACGATCACCACGCCGGTACGAAAGGAGGCCGTCGAGGGCGCATCGATGTTGAAATACAGCGGACCGAGCACCACCTGGGCCGCGGTGAGCGTGACGGTCCAGCCTTGACCGGTGAGGAAGGTGAACGGCTGGGAGGCATCCCGCGCGATCCCGCCCACCTGGAGCGGCATCTGGATCAAGTTGCCGCCGGTCGTGCCGCCGCACTCCACCAGCCCCGAGCGCCAGCAACGCCAATCCACAAAGGCGGATCCTCATCGCTCGTTCTCCGCGTCGAAAAGGAACGAGAGCGTCGCCAAGCAGCGAGAACGGCGGCGCCGCGGTGAAGTGCTCCGTCGGAACCAGCGTCGGTGGCTGTCCCGGCGGTCTGAAGTTCGAGGCGTAGTAATACTCGGTCAAGGGATAGCGCGCGTCGGTGAGATTCTGGGCCAGAAGCCCCAGGCGCAGGAAGCTCCACCGCACGCTGGCCGACGCATCGAGCTCCAGCGTCGACGCCGCGGTCTGGCTGAACGGCAACGCCCGCGGCCCCACGAAGTTGATGGCGAACCCGGCCGTTCCGGTCAACCCATGATCGAAGAAGCGGCGCCGGCCGAGCGGTCCGAACACCGCGGTGTCGGAACGCGCGATCACCGACGGCACGTACGGGACCAGCGTGCCGTCTGCGTCGTACGTGGCGTGCGCGTAGGTGGCCGAGGCGAGCTCGTCGAACCAACGGCCGGTCGCGCGCAGCGACACCAGCCCGCCATCACGGGTGGTCCCCGTCGACGTCGTCAAACGGCCCAAGAGCGGGTCGAAGATCAAATCACGGCTGACGTGCGTGTAAAAACCGACGGCGCGCGCGGTCAAATCGACCGGCATGAAGCGCTGGTGGTAGATGGCGCCCCCCTCCGCGGCGGTGATACTGGAGAACGGCGCCTGCTCGTTCTGGTGTGATGTAGACGGCGTCGAGCGATTGCGCCCCCTGGCCGTAGCTGGCGGTCAACGTCAGCGGACGCAACACCTGCGCCAGCACCGTAACCTTCGGCTCGGTCACCAGGGCGGTGGCGGTGGCGCGCTCGTCGGCAGCCGCGGTCCGGTGTTGTCGAATAAGGGGCAGATCGGGTTGAGCGGCGTGTTCTGGATGAACACGTCTGCTCCGGTCGCGCACTGGTTGAGAACGTTGTAGTCAAAGTACTCCTGCCGAATCCCGCCCCGCACGGTCAGCCAGCGCGTCGGTCGCAGGTCGAGATCGACGTAAAGGGCCAGGTTCATGATGTCCGTGGTGTAGTTCTTCGTCGATGGCGTAGGGGACCATGAGCGTCCCCTAACGCGGAGACGTTGGATCTCCGGCGTCGTATGGTCATAACGGGCGTAGTACCCGACCTCGAGTGACTGGGGCCGCCCGAAAAAGAAACTCGTCCGCTTGTCGCTGCCGCGCCCGCCGGCCGTGAACGCCGTGTAGTCCTGTTCGAGCATGTCGCCCCGCTGCGGGTGATAGGTCTGGCCGAGCTCCTGGTTGTCGAGAAGGAAACCGGTGAAGTTCTCGTCGATGCGGAGCGACCGCCAGGTGAGAAACACCTGCTGTGTCAGGAAGTCTTTGTCGCTCGGGCTCTGAAGATCGAAGGAGAGTGTGTACCGCTGGGCGTCTCCCCCTTGGTTCGAATCCTCGGTACCGTAGTAGCCCACCCGTCCGGCGGCGACGTCGTCGGCGCGCACGATGCCCGCGCTCTCATAGTGGGTCCCGTAGGCGGTGCCGAGCAGCCGCCACGATCCGCGGGCCCCCAGATCTCCTTCGTACTCCGCCATCGCGCTTCCGTTGGTGCTGGCGCGGTTGGTGCCGAAGCCACTGCTCTGGAAGAACTGCGCCGCCGCGAAGGTCCCCTCGCGTTCGTTTTCGGGAGCCCAGAGCGCCAGGTAGCGGCGCGTGTCGAACGAGCCGTAGCTGGTGCTGAGCTCGGTACGACGATTCGTCACGCCCAGTTGGTAGTCGGCGCTCCCCGCCTCGGCGAAGTCTCCCTGCTTGGGGCTGAAGGGCCCTTCGATCACGCGCAGGTTCTTCACCAGCTCGGGAATGATGAAGTGCGTATCGGCGTAGCCGTGTCCATCGGTGTTGTCGACCTCGTTGATCGGGACGCCGTTCACGGTGAACTCGATCGCCTGCCCCTGCTCGGCGTCGAACCCACGCAGGAAGACCTGATCGGCGTGCCCGGCGCCCCCTTCGTTGGCGATGAAGATCCCCGGCGCCAACTGTAGGATGTCCGACGCCTTCTGATTGGCGATGACCGCCAGCTGGCCGACCTCGATCTCGAGGTCGGAGGCGCCGCGGTTCGGCTCCGCCTGTCGCCGGCCCCGCACAGTAACGTCGATTGCCGACGCCTCTCCCGGTTTCGGCGCCGGCGAGGGGGCGACTTCTGGAAGCGCGGGCACGCCGGGGGCGGACGTGGGTGAGGTGGTCGACACCGCCGCGAGCGCCGGCGCCGCCGGCGCCGGAGTAACTGTCGGAGCAACGGCCGGCGGCGGCTCGAAGTGGAATAGGAGCTGGACACGGCTCGCCACGGGAACGCCGTCCCGCATGGCGGGCCGAAACCGCCACCGCGTCGCAGCGTCCAGCGCCGCGCGATCGAGCGCAGGCGCGATTCCCTGCGTCAGCTCTATCCCGCTGACTTCTCCGGCCGGGCTGACGGTCGCCGTCACCGAGACCTCGCCGCTCGGCCGCGTCGCCAGCGCTTCTGCGGGATAAGCGGGACGGTTCTCCTCGATCACCACCGGGGCCTGGAGGCGCGGAGCGGCGGCCGGCGGCTCGGCGCGCGCAATCGCGCCAACGTCGAACACGAGCGTAAGGGCGAGTGACCAGATTGTGCGGGAATGGACCAAGCGAAGCACGGAGACCTCAGCAATTCCGAACGGCCGCGGACCAGAAAGACGCGCAGCGGGCCCGGAGCACACCTCGCCGCGCGACGACGATACGTCAACTACGCCGCCGGAGGCGAGGTCTTCGGAGCGCTCACCAGGCCGCAGGCCCATCCCGGAACCTCGGGCCCGCCGAGGGCCGGACCGATCAGCGGCAGCGGATGCAGGGCGATGCCCGCGTCGCAGCCAGCCGGCGCAAACGAGCTGCCTTCGAGAGCGGAAGCGACCCCGCAGTGCTCGTGGTCGTGCGCCAGATTGGTTTCTGGCGCCCGCATCGCAACGCGGGGGAGAGACAGCGGCACGGGAGCGCCAGTTCCGGTCATTGGCGCGATATGCGTCAGCTCGCCGTCCTCGGCGCAGCGAAAGTGCCGCACCGTCATCTCGTGCTCCAGCGAGGCGAACTGGGCGAACGTCGCCAGCACCATCACCGCGACGGTGAAGCTCTTGGCGGCGGCCGAAGCCCCGTGATTGCCCGCACGTAGACGCATGACGCTGCTGCTCATGAGGTAAACGAGTCGGCGGCGCTCGTCAAGCCGCGCCGGCCAGTTTGCAGGTGTGCACCTGATGTCGCGGCACAGGGCAGCGCTTGACAGATCGACGGGCGCGGCGGAAGACGAGACGGTGAGCAGCTCTCCGGCAACCGACGCTTTCCGCACCCGCCGACCGGCGGCGGCGCGCGCGGCCGGCAACCCCTTCGTGTGGGCGGCGCTGCTGGGGCTGCTGTTCGGCCTCCCCATCTTCCGCTCGGTCACGCGCCGTCTGGGCGCCGCCCCGGCGCTGCTCGGCCGGGTGCCGGCGTTCACGCTGACCGATCAGCGCGGGCAGCCGTTCGGCACGCGCGAGCTCGCCGGCAAGGTCTGGGTGGCCGACTTCATCTTCACCTCCTGCCAGGAGGCCTGCCCGCTCTTGAGCCAGAAGATGGCCGAGGTCGGCCACCGCGCCCGCAATCTCGGCCCCGACTTTCACCTGGTGTCGTTCTCCGTCGACCCCACGCGCGACACCCCGGCGCGGCTGGCCGACTACGCCGCCCGTTATGGCGCCAGCCCCCTGGCCTGGTCGTTCCTCACCGGCCCCGTCGAGGCGATCGAGGCCGCCGTCGTCGGCGGCTTCAAGGAAGGGATGGGCAAGGAGAAGGTCGCCGCGCCCGGTGGCAACGCCGACGACGCGACCGGCTTCTGGCAGATCTTCCACGGCGAGCACCTGGTCCTCGTCGACCGGCAGCTGCGGATTCGCGGTTACTTCGAGGCGACGCCGCAGGGGATCGATCTGCTGATGGCCGCGGCCGGTCGGGTGGCGAACGGCGGCTGAGCGAGCCGCCCGTCCAGCGAGCGCAACCGGGAGAGCGCTCTTCGTCCGGCCTACTGGACGTTCTCGACCCAGTAGTCGACCGAGAAGACCGGATAGCTGACCGACGTCCCGGCCAGCATCCCCTGGTGGGCCATCAGGCCGAAGTCGTAACCGTGCGTGGCGTTCGGCAGGTCGCCCACTTGCCCTGCGAAGTTGTAGCTCTGCGTGGCGTCCACCGTGTACTGGTAGCCCCAGTGGTAGCCGACCGAGGCTCCGACGGTGAATCCGCCGGCGCCGGCCTCGGTCTCGAAGCTGACGTCGTAGTTCTGGCTCGAGCCGGCGGAGGAGGTGGTCGTCCGCGCGATTCTGGAACCCGACCGAGCCGGTGCCGACGCCGACGTGGGTGGTCGACGAAACCGCGTAGCACCAGCTGGTCGGGTCGACCAGGAACGACGTGCTGCCGAAGCTGCCGGTGCCGGTCGCCGCCGCGCAGACGTTGGCGGTCGGATAGCTGCTGGGGACGCCGACCGTGTGGGTGAGGACGTCGGGGCCGACGGTCGGCCCGTCGACGATGCTCTGGTTGTAGAGCGCGACCGGAACCTTGAACGTCTCGATGGTGCGCGGGACGTTGATCGAGAGCGGCTGGTTGAGGTCGGCCGGATTGGGCGAGCTCACGACCTTGTAGTAGTAGACGTCGAAGGGGATCACCTGAAAGACCACCGCGTCCTCGGCGCCGGCCGTCCAGGTCACCGTCTCGGAGATCTGGGCGTCGGTGGTGGAGATCGAGTCGAGGGAAGCATTGAAAGAGAGCTTCCAGGAGGCCTCGTCGAGGCCGAACAGGCTGGGGGCCGAGTAACCGATCGAGAACCCCGCCGAGACGCCGATCGTGCTCTGCGCGTCGTAGCCGGAGCCGCTGCCGAAGGAGATCGCCGTCTGCGAGTTGGCCGAGTTCTGCCCGGTGAAGAACGGCGCCGCCGCCAGCACCGCCAGCACGCGCGGGGTGCCGAACAGCTCCTCGTGCTGCCCCTGGTACTGGACCACCGGGCTGTCGCGATCGACGTTGGGGAGCGCCAGGCCGGGTCCGTACGAGCCGTCGGTGTCGGTCGCCGAGCCTTGCGCGATCTGGGCCATGCCGCTGGTGGTGGTGAAGAAGTTGGTCCAGCGCGGCCAGGAGTTGCTGCCGGCGTCCCAGGCCACCGAGGCCAGCGTGGCCGGGGTGAAGCCGTTCTCGTTGACGCTGGTCTCGTTGGTCTCGTCCCACATCGCCACGATGCTGTCGCGGCCGCTGCCGTCGATGTCGCCGGCCACCACGTCGTCCGGCGCGTGGTTGTAGCCGCCCCCGCCGGTCTCGTAATAGCCCATGAAGTCTGCCGTGACGTTGTTCGTCACGTCCTCGTTCGACGGCAGCGCCGTCGTCGACGAGGCGAGAATGTTCGGGAGAGAGTCGATGATGTACTCGCCGGCGTAGATCGCCTTGGCCAGCTGGGTGGTCGTCGCGCCGGTCGAGACGCCGCCGGTCTTGGTGAAGACCTTGAGCGCGGGGCGGAACGTGTTGTTCTGCGGGTTGTCGATGATCGCCCCGATGACCGGCGATCCCCCGTCGTCGCCGAGGGGGTAACGGAACGTCTTGAAGGGACGATAGAAGACCTCGGCGTCGTCGAGCAGCACCAGATCGTGGTGCACGGTGCCCGCCTCGCGCGCGGCCAGGATGATCTCGTCGCGCCCGTCGAGATCGAAGTCGCCGGCGGTCACGTAGGCCTCGGAGAAGGAGAGCACGCTGGTCTGATCGGCGAACTGGATCGCCAGATCGATCGGGCTGTGATTGGGGTTGGTGGTGGCGTTGGCGCCGAAGGCGTTGGGCGTCCCGTCATAGATCGAGACGTGACCGAGCTGGCCGTCGCTCCAGGCGACCACCACGTCGTCGTTCTGGACGCCCGGGATGTCGTCGAAGTGGCCCGTGGCCAGGCTCATGTTGACGGCCGCGGCGTTGACCAGCTCATTCATGCATGAAAACGAGAAGTCGGCGGCCGCCGTGCAGACGTCGATCCCGCCGAAGTTGCCGATCACCAGCTCCTTCTTGCCGTCACCGTCGACGTCGGCCGCCGTGATGCCGTGCTTGAACCAGCTGCGGTCGGTCGGCGCCTTGGTGGTGCTGTAGACGTTGAGCTTGCTGTCCATCACCTTGCTGAACGATCCGCCGTTGCCGGTGCAGTCGCTCGAGCACTTGAGCACGTTGGCGTGCAGCTCCATCGCCGTGTCGATCCAGTAGACGTTGACGATCTCGTCGATGCCGTCGCCGTCCAGATCGGCGGCCAGCGACACCATGTAGGTGTTGGCGGTCCAGGTCTCGTCCGCGTCGGCCAGAGGAAGCGGCGTCGGTGTCGGACTGTTCTTGAGATCGTCGAGCAGCACCTGGTTCGGGTGGCCGGAGACGCCGCGGCCGGCGACGTAGATCTCGGAGAGCGCGCCCAGCGTCTTCGTGCCGGTGCCGAGCGGGTTGTAGCTGTCGGTGAAAAATGGGGATCGCGGAAAACATAGAACAGGGGATCGCGTCAGTCATTTTTTAGCCTTGAGTTAATTATTTGACCAACCCGCTCGCGCCGCGGTGATCGTCTCCGTGACGATCATGGATGCCGGAGGAATCGCAAATAGAAGGCCGCGAACAACAGGACAATGCCGACATTCGCCAACAGCCAGTTCCCAGAACCGGTTTCTGAAGAACGCCAAATCCATGCCGACGATAATCGCTCACCATCGCCGCCACGCAAAGCACCACAGCTACCCGTCCGCCCATCACGACCCCGTCAGCTCCTTCACCAGCTCGCTCGTCGCCGTAGACTTTCCGCAGTGCCTCGGTGATGGCTGCGGTAGAGACCGCCACCGATCGGTTGGTACGTGGATCGAATCCGAACGATCCGCCCAGACTATCGATGTTGCCGTCAAAGACCGCGCCGATCACCTCGCCCCGCGAGTCGATCACCGGCGAGCCGGAATTGCCGCCGATGATGTCATTGTCGGTGGTGAAGTCGAACACCGTCTCCCCGTTTACCTTCGCTTGCGCGCCCTGCCAGCGCGGCGTCAGGTTGAAGGGGAACTGGCCGGTGGCGCGCTGCCATAGCCCGGCGAAGCGGGTGAAGGGGCCGAGGGTCGCGCCATTCTCGTTCCAGCCCGTCACCTTGCCATAAGTGAGCCGCAGCGAGAACGTGGCGTCGGGATAACTGTCTGCGCCATAAACCGCGAAGCGGGCGCGGGCAATGCGTTCCTGCGCCCGGTCGGTAGGTCCGCTGACTTGGTTCTCCCATTGCTTGCGTACCGCGCGGCTGGCCCCGTCGGTCGCTAGCACATAGCGGATCATGGGATCGCTCGAGGTCTTGATGGCCGTCATGCCGCCATCCCACAGCTTGCGTCGCAACGCGGAATCGCCAAGCCCCGACTTCGCCAGCCGTGCCGACAGCGCTTCCGGCGAATCCTTGCCCAGAAAGGTTTTTGTCGCGGGCGCATCCGCCGTCAGATATTCCCGCAATTTCGAAAGCCAGAATTCCAGCGCCAGCTGTTCGACTTCCGGATAGACCGGCTGACGATCCAGCACCTGCTTCTCCAGCAGCGGCAGCTGGCTGTCGGTGTAGCCGGGCAGACGTTCGGTATTGGGCTTGGCGCGTTCCTCGGCCGCACGCACCAGGGCGCGGGCATAAGAGAACAGTTGGGAGCGGAAACCGGCGCGCAATTCCTGCATGGTATAGGCGTCATAGAGGCGCCGTAGGAATCCCTGCGCCGTCGCGATCTCGCGCCAAGGTTCGCCCGTCGCTTTCGCCAAATCGGGCCGCGCTCCTACTTTCGCTTTCAGGTCGGCATCTTCCTTGCGCTTTGCGGCGATCGGCGCGGGATCGACCAGCGCCTTCTCCTCGCCGGTCAATGCCTTGAAGCTGTTCTCGATCGAAAAGAGCAGATCGTCGCCGATACGGGCATGCTCGGCGCTTTCTGCGCCGAAGCGGATCAGCCTGCCGCGCAGCTCGGAATATTGAATCAGAGTGGTGGGCAGCGACTTGTCGCGCAGCGTCTCCAACTGCTTGGCGGTCAGCAGGCGCTGTGTCGTGCCGGGATTGCCGGAGACGAACACCGGCTCGCCGTCTTTCGGCGCGCCGTCGCGCCAGGCAAGGTGATCCGGCGTCGCTACCGGAGCGCCGTTCTCGTAAAGCCGCACAAAGGAGAAATCCAGGTCGTAGCGGGGAAAGTTGAAATTGTCGGGATCGCCGCCGAAAAAGGCGGTCTGCATTTCCGGCGCGACACCAGCCGTACATCGGCATATTTGCGGTAGGAGCAGTACGTACCGACCAGTAGACTACAT
>CAVRRT010000175.1:0-36151 GCA_963723305.1 uncultured Pseudomonadota bacterium | reverse complement strand
TTGGCGAATTATTATCGCTCGCAGTACCTACCACATGTTTTTTAACGTTACAACCAGTTGCCGTATAGCCGCCATTTGCAGCGTTTAATTCCGGGTAATAGTCTCCGGTGAGCATGAAAGTAGCTTTACGGCGTATGGAATCTGCCGGAATATATAGATTAGCCAGGTCAATTGTAGGGCCTATTGCGGCGCCCCAACCGCCACCGCCTGTAACCAAAGTCCCGCTTGGTGCAAACTGCGCTTCAATATCGTTACCGTTACCATAACCCACACCAGGGGCCCACTGAAATGCAAAAAGCGACTCAGGGTTATCGTTATACTGCGTTCTGAAAAGATTATAATAGCTTGGCAATAAGGTTAATCCACTGGTATTACAAACTTTGCCTGCAAAATAAGCAGCGCTATCCAGATCGGTTTGGTTTCGGTTCATGCTTTGCCCTAAGCCTGCCCTGGTCAAATACACCTTTGCTAATAAGCCCTGCGCCGACCATGTGGTGACACGTCCCGGCTGATCGGAAGTTGGCAGATTTGTAGCTGCAAAACGCAGATCGTTTATAATGAATTTATAAACATCAGTTGTATTATTACGAGGTACCAAAGGGTTGGCTATCAGCTTATCGTTATCCTCAATAATCGGAACCGGGCCCCATAGCTGCACCAAATAAAAATAAGCGGTAGCGCGCAAAAATCGCAATTCGCCAAGCGCACCGTTCTTACCTTTTACCGATACCGTATCAGGCAGTTTGGTGTTAATAGCCTTTATATTGACATTGCAATGCGCTACAATATTGTAAAAACCTTGCCACGCTTGCGTTACATAAGTATTGTCACTGGTGATAGAAAAAGTAGTAAACTGTACCAGGCCGGAGTTATAAGGCTGCAACATATTGCCGCTCATAATGTCACCTATGCCAAGTAATGGAAAGTTATTTGTACCCCACTGGACGCCCAAGTGACCCCTGACGAGGACGATTCCAGGCCTTTACGTGCCCACGCCAGCCCGTTTCGAAGCTGCGTCGCCTGGTGCCCAAGCCAGCAACCGGCCGCTTGACAGGCGAGCCGTCGGGATGGTTGAAGCTGACACGTTGACATCCCGGCGATCACGCCGGGTGAATCAGCCGGCTGGCCGGGCAGACCGACGAGCCGACAGACCATCTGACAACTGAATAAGCGCCTCGGGTGCCCAGCCAGGGCATAAAAGGGAAGCCGGTCGATGCCGGCGCGGTCCCGCCACTGTAGGTGAAGGAGCCTTCAATCAACTCCCTCGGCATCCGTCGAGGGAACCCACTCGACATCCGTCGGGGAAGGGGAAGGCGTAGCAAATCGCAAATCGATCGAATGATTTGCTCTTCACGAGCCAGGAGACCTACCCGGGGCCGTAGCTTCTTTCTCCGCGCGGACGGAGGTCGGCTGCCGGCTGTCCTTGTCTGAAGCGGGCACCTTCCCTCGTTCACTGAGCGAGGGTTCTCCATGCCGCTGAATTTGGCGAAGCCTGAAACGCGGGCCGAGCCGACTGCAAAACGTTCGACCGCCCGTCATCACGGCCGCATTGCGCTGGCGGTGGCCGTGATGGCGGCATCCTTCGCGATTGGTGTCCCCGCCCGGGCGGCCGAGGAACGGACTGCAACGGACGCCGGGGCGCCCGACGGCGCGGCCGACGGCCTTACGCGGAGCCCTCCCGACGCCGGCCCGGCGCCTCTGGTCGAGGTCCCGCCGTCGCCCCCCGCCGGCCTGGAACGCTTTCGAACGACCGTCACGGCGGCCGGCCGGGAGCCGTCTGCGCCGCGCGAGGATCCGTCGGCCGCCGCGTCGGTGGTGCTCCCCTCCGACAGCCCTCGCGCCTACGACGATCTCGGTTCGCTCCTCCTGCAGGTTCCTGGCGTCACGGTGGCGCGGACGGGATCGTCACAGGCATTCAGCAGCGTCACCCTCCGCGGTTCGAACCCCGACCAGGTATCGATCTACGTGGACGGCGTCCCTCTCAACATTGCGCAAGGCGGAGGCGTCGACGTCTCCACGCTGCCGCTGGGGGACGTCGAGCGCGTGGAGATCTATCGGGGGACGACGCCGCTGGCCTTCGGCGAGTCCGCGCTGGGAGGGGTCATTTCGATCACCACCCGCACGCCCGGTTTGATCCGCGCCAGCATGCGCGCCGGTGTCGGCTCGTTCGGAACCGTCTTCGGAGACCTCTCCGGCGGCGATCGCATCGGCCGACTGCGGCTCTATCTGGGCGCCCACGTCTTCTCCGCGAAAGGAGACTATCCGCTTCAATACAACAACACACCGCTCAACCCCAACACGGTGGTCGACACCGTCCGCCAGAACAACGACACCCTGGAAGGCAACGGCGTCTTTCGCGCCACGCTGCCGCTCGAAGGGCGGCGGACGCTCGGTCTCGGGCTCATCGGGTTCGCGCGCGCGGAGGGTCTCCCCGGCCCGACCACCGACCTGGCATTTCACACGCGCTTTCACACCGGACGGGGTCTCGGTACGTTGCGCTACGAGTCGCGCGACGATCTCGGCCCCGGAGGACACCTCTCGGCGGAGGCCTTCGTGAGCGCGGAGCGCGATCGGCTGCTCGATCCCGACGGGGAGATCGCAGAACCAGGGACCCCTCTTCGTCCACGAAACGACGCTCTCGATCGGCACGACGGTGCATGCGACGCGCCCCCTCATGGACTGGGGCCGAGCCTCGGCGCTGCTCGAAGGGCGGCGCGAGACCTACACGCCCGACAACGAGCTCGACCCAGCCGATTCCGGCATCCCGGCGCGCCGGTTGGTGGGCGTGGCGGGAGCGGAGCTCACTCTTCTCTGGCATCGGTTGGACCTCCAAATCATCCCCTCCGCGCGCTTCGAAGGGATGGAAGACATGGTGACCGGTTTAGATGGATCCGGTCAGCCGGTTGCCGCCGGCCCCACCACCAGGCGCCTGCTGCCCACCTACCGGCTGGGGTTGGTGCGGCCCGTCTCGTCCGCCCTGACGCTCAAGGCGAACGTAGGAAAATACGACCACGCGCCTTCCTTCCTCGAGCTCTATGGAGACGGCACGCGGCGCCTGCTCGGTAACCCCGGCCTCGTTCCCGAATCGGGAATGAATGCCGATCTCGCGGTCTGGATCGATCGCCCCGGCGCCCGGGTGTCGACGACCAGCCGCACCACGCTCTTCGGGGCGCTGGCCGACGACCTCATCTACTGGCTGCCGAACGCAGGAGGGCCGTCGCGCGCCGAGAATTTGAGCCGCGCACGCGTCTACGGCGTGGAGCAGGAGCTGCAATTCGGAATCGGGCGCCACGCGCGGTTGGTCGCGCAGGCGACCTATCTGGTCGCCGATGACGAGAGCGACAACCCAACGACGCACGGAAAGCAGATTCCGCACCATCCGCGCCTGAGCGGCTACGCCCGACCGGAGCTGGTCCGTATCGGCCTGCCGCGCGGAATCGAGCTCGGCGCCTACGTCGACGCGGCGATTCTCGCGGGCGACTACGACGATCCTGCCCATGTCTTCCCGGTTCCCCCGGAGGCCCTCATCGGCGCCGGGGCGAGTCTGTCCCGGCCACGCTCCCGGTTGCGGCTCACGCTCAGCGCGCTGAACCTGACCGACCTCCAGAATTGGAATTTCAGCACCTGGCCGCTCCCCGGCCGGACCGTATTCATCTCTCTGGCCTACGACTCGGCGGTCGCCCCGGACGCCGACTGGACCGGCTTCCAACCATTGAGCGGCCCCTGAGCAGAACCCCCAAGGAGCGACCTCGATGTTACGAATACTGGGTATTGGTTTGATGGCGGCGGCTGTCGCAAGCGGATGCGGCAACACCACCACCTCCGCTCCGGCGCAGGCCGACGCGGCGGATGCCGCCGCCAACGACGCCTCCCCCGTCACGAGCCCGCCGGCGATGACGGGGCTGGCGGCCGTGAACAGCGACTTTTCGACGACCAGCCTGTCGATTCTCGACACGAGCGGGGCGTTGGTGCGCGCCGACTGCGTCGACTCGGCCACCGGTGCCACCGGGAGCGCGACGAAGACCATCTCCGGCGACGCCGTGCTCCCCTCGCAACCACAGCTGGGCGGAGAGGTGATCATCATCGATCGGGGGAACGTCGCGCTGACCTTCGTCAACCCCAGCACCTGCGCGATCGTCCGCCAGATTCCGGTCCCCGGCGTGAAGACCAATCCGCACGACGTGGTCATGCTGGCCAACGGCAAGGCCTATGTCACCCGTTACGACCTGAATCTCGCGGCGACAAATCCGACCCTGGCCGGCAACGACATCGCGGTCATCAACCCGACCACGGGGGCGCTGCTGGGCCGAATCGCCCTCGACCTCTACGCCTCCCCCGTCGCAGGCGCAACCATCCTCTCCCGTCCGGATCGGGCGCTCCTGGTCGAAGGAAAGGTCATCGTCTCGCTGGACGAGGTCGACCAGGGCTTCAAGAACTACGGCCAGGGAATGCTGGTGGTGGTCGATCCGGCAACCGATACAGTCGCGGCCAGCGTCGCGCTCACCGGCCTCGCCAACTGCGAGGGGATGACCTACCTGGACGCGCAGCAGACCCTGCTGGTCGCCTGTGGCGGACCTTTCGGAGGCGCAACCTCGGAATCGGGCATCGCGGTCGTCGATCTCAGCGCGTCGCCGCCCGTCTTGAGGCGCGTGATTCCCTCCACGGCGTTCGATGGACGGCCGCTGGACATCAGCTGGGTGCTGGCGCTGCCGCCAACCGGTGGGGGAACGCGCGCCTTCGCGGTCACCAACGATCCGAATGACATCGAGCCAGACGCGCTCTTCGTCTTCGACTATGTCGCCGGCACCGCCAGTCAGTTCGCGACCTCCAATCCCTACACGCTGGGGACGCCGGCTGGACTGCCCGGGCTCCTCCTGATGCCGAATTCGACGCTCTCGATGCCACAGATCGATCTCTATGACGTCACCGCGGCGCCGACGGCGACGACGACCTTTACCTCTGACCCGGTGACGGGTCTCCCGCCTCAGGAGATCGCGCCGTATTGATCGGGCGACGGCGGGGCCGAATCGGCGCGCCTACATTCGCTGGTTGAGCACGGCGATGCCATCGAGATCGAAGCCGGCGGTCGGCCCGCTGGAGAGGGGATCGACGATCCCGCGGCCGAACGAGTCGAGCGTCGTCCCGTCGCCGATGATGTCCACGATGCGGACGTACTTGATCGAGGTGAGGTCGACCGCGCCGTCACGCACGAGGGGAGAGTTCCTGAGCGCCGCCAGATCGAACGGCGTTCCGTAGCCGATCATGTAGCTGCCGGCGAGACCGCCAATCTGTGCGGCGGTGCCGGAGCTGTCCAGGCTGGGGGTCACCGTGCTCTGAAACGCCGAATCGAAGCGCGCGAACTGACTCCCGTCGCTGGAGACCTCGACGAAGCCCAACTCCAGGAAGACGTCGCTGGCGAAGCTGTTCTCGTAGACCGCGAAGTCCCAGCCGTCCCCGTCGGTGATGGGGGCGTCGAAGGTGAGGGTTATCGATCCGCCGTTCCCCAGCGTGACGACGGCCAGAGTGTTGGTCCCGGCCGGGCCGAACGCCTGGCTCGGCATCATGTACTGGGCCTGGGTCACGCCGGGGCCCTGCAGATAGCTGACGCAACCGGCGGCCCATCCCACGATCCGAGGATCATCGTACGCCACCGCCGTCGTGGTCGGGTCCGGTGGAGCGGGCGCGTAGGTGGCGCGGACGTCGTAGACAGCGTTGAACGGTGTCTGAGCGCATCCGGAGGCCGTGTTCTGGGCGATGACGCGCGTGAGGCCCGAGAGAGTCGTGAGGCCGAGCGAATTCGTAACCTGAAAGACCGCGCTCGCGGTCGAGGCGGCCGCGGGAAGGGTGGCGATCTCGACGGGCGAGCCGTCCGACCCGACGAAATTCAACACCTCGTCGTCCGCGATGACCGAGAGATCGGGCGCCAGGGGGAACGGGCACGCGGGGGAGCAAAGCCCGTTCACGCCGACGGCGTATCCGACGGCGCACTGGCAGCTGGCGACGCTCGCCGTGAGAACGCACATTCCGAATGCACCGCAGTCGACGGGCGTCCCCCCGACACACTGATGCGTCGAGGTGTCGCACCTCTCGACGCCGGTACAGGCGTTTCCATCGTCGCAGTCCGCATCGGCGTTGCAGGCGGCAGGAACGCAGCTCGCCTCGCCCGGCAAGGCCACGAAGGTCGCGGCGCAGACGCAGGCGCCGTACGTCGGATCACAGACTTCGTTCCGCCCACATATCTGCTCGGCGCAGCGATCGGGCACGGCGTCGCCCGAGGCGTCCGACGGCCCGCGCGCGTCGAACGAGCCGGCGTCCGATGGCTCCCGCGCGTCGGGCGGGCCGGCATCCGATGGCCCGCTTGCGTCGGGCCGGCCGGCATCAGGAATCCGCGCCGTGGCGTCGCTTCGCGCCGTGGCGTCACGTCCGACGGATCCGTCCCCCGTCGCAGGAAGGGGCGAGCTGCTTCCACAGGCGACTGCGGCGACGCCCAGGCTGGCGACAGCAACCGTCCGAAGAATTCGACTCCCGCGCACGATGAATCGGATCTATTGGCGCGCCAGCACGACGTATGTGGTGCTCGAGGTTCCGCTCACCGCGACCCAAAGGCGCTGCGATCCATCGACCAGGAAGGAGAGCCCTTGCCCAGATACCACCGTCAGCAATGTCGTCTGCGTTCCCATCGTCGCCAGGCTGCTGCCGGTCGTGAACTTCTGCTCGATGACGTCGAGCGCGTCGTTGGTCGTCGAATCGATGGCCTGAAACACCACCAGGCCCGGATCGGTCGCGCTGGGCGAGAGAGCCGCCAGGGAGCCGGCGTAGCCGTCCACCGTGAACAGGGTGACTCCGGCCGTGGCGGTCGAGCCGCGCGCGACCGAGCTGGCCAGGAATCCTCGCGCCTCCTGGTTGCCGTTCGTGAACGAGGTCATCACAGCGAACACATCGCCGTTCGAATCCACCGTCACCGGTCCGCTGTAGTCATCCCAGGCCGCGACCAGAGACGACGCCGAGCAACCCGTCCCCGCACCGAGAGCCTGCGACGGCGACGAACAGGCGTCCGCCGCGTAGAGGCCGTTGGTGTTCGTCGTGGTCGTGGTCGTGCTGAGAGGTGACAGTCCGGAGTAGAGCAGCCGCCCCAGCGACGACGCCGCGGGAACGGCGGCCGCGCTGTAGGGACCGTTCGCGTCGTAGGTCGTGGTGATGGCGCCGCTGGCGATCATCTCGAATTGACCGGTGAGATCGGTGGCCGTCCACGAGATCGCGGTCCACCCAAAGAACGGAAGATCGATGGCCTGCGTGCCGAGGTACATGCCGGTCGGCAGCGCCGAAGCCACCGGCGTCGTCTGAACGGTCAGCGCACCCGTGCTCCCGGTGGGCGGAGCTGTCCAGCGCTCCAAGGTGACGCTGGTGTTGGTCGAGACGGTCGAGGTGGGCTGAACGACCAGCGGGCCGCCATGCGATCCCCAGGTCGGCGCCTGGATACCGAGCGACTCCGGAGCGGTGTAGATCGCGACCGCGCAGAACGTGGAGTCGGCGATGGCGAAGGACGCGGAGAACATCGACGGATCCAGGCACGTCACCGCGCCGCCCCCCGCGCCGCCTGCGGCGTTGCCGCCGGCGCCGGCCGCGGCCTGACCCGCGGCGCCCCCCGCGCCGCCTGCGGCGTTGCCACCGGCGCCGGCCGCGGCCTGACCTGCGGCGCCCCCCGCGCCAGCGGCGGCGTTGCCGCCGGCGCCGGCTGCAGCCTGACCTGCGGCGCCCCCGGGTGCCTGGCCTGCGGCACCGCCCGTGGCCTGGCCTGCGGCACCGCCCGAGCCGGCGTGCCCCGGCGTGCCGGCCGCCGCGCCGGCGCCCGCGGCTCCCCCGACTCCGCCGCTGCCGCCACCCGCAGAGTCGCTGCTGCAAGCGCCGAGCAGGCCCGCCGAGACCATCACACCGAGACAAAACAGACGTCGCATCGAATTGCTCCTTTGGAATGACATGGACATCGGCGCGACCCGAACCCCGGGCGTCGCCGTCTGCGCGGCACGCAAAAAACCCCTCGCTCGGACACGAACGAGGGGACGGTGCCGACCTCTCAAGGAACAAGAGACCGACGCCCGTTCTCCGTCCGCGCGGAGAAAAAAAGCTTCAGCCTTCGGTAGGTCTCCTGGCTCGTGGATTGCAAATCGCGGAGCTCGCGATTGGCGGCCACCCTCCCCTTCCCCGACCGTTGGTCGAGTGGGTTCTTGAGGGCGGCCTCCACTTACAGTGGCGGGACCGCGCCGGCTTCGACCGGCTTCCCTGTTACGCCCGATTGGGCACCGAAGGCACCTATTCAGTTTTCAATACTGCCCCTCGCTTCAACCATCGCGCGCCCGGCCTGTCAAGCGCCCTGCGTCCGCCGCCGTCGCGCCAGCGTTAACAAATTGCTGATGGAGATTCGGTGCAGGTTCCTGGTATCTGCGCCCATTAAGGAAGGGGGGGAGCGGTGCGCGCGTCCGAGATTCAGCGGCGGTTGCGAGCCAAACCTTGCTGTTTCAACGGACCCTAAACACGGAGCGAAGAAGACCCATGAAGAAGACGACACTCATTCTCGGATGCACGTTCGCGCTCGGGACCATTGCCTTGGGCTGCGGCAGCAGCTCGAAGACGACGGGCACCGGGGGCTCGAACGGCACAGGCGGCGCGGCGGGCGGCGCTGGCTCCACAGGCACCGGCGGCGCGGCGGGCGGCGCTGGCTCCACAGGCACCGGCGGCGCGGCGGGCGGCGCTGGCTCCACAGGCACCGGCGGCGCGGCGGGCGGCGCTGGCTCCACGGGCGCCGGCGGCGCGGCGGGCAGCGCCGGCCCCACGGGCGCCGGCGGCACGGCGGGCAGCGCCGGCGCGGCGGGCAACGCCGGCAACAGCGGCGCGGCGGGCGCTCCGGCATGGGCGCTCACCTCTCCCGATTTCGCCGGCGGCAGCGCCATCCCATCCCAGTACACTTGCAACGGCGGCGCCTTCGCTTCGGGCAACCTCCCCGAGCTCGATTGGACGGCTGGCCCCAGCGGCGCGCAGAGCTACGCCATCGTGCTGACCGACAATTCGGTCCTCGCCCAGAACAATTCGGCGACCCTCAACCATGCCTTCCACTGGGTCATCTGGGACATTCCGGCCGACATCGCCCACAAGATCCCGACCAGTTTGGGCAACGACGACGCGGAGTTTCCGTCCGAAGTTCCCGGCGCGCGCCAGTGGGCGAACCGCAACCAGTTCGGCTTCTTCCCTCCCTGCCCGAACAGCAGCCCGGGCACGGACGCGGCGCTCAACAACGACAACTACGCGTTCACCCTCTACGCCATCAGCGTCCCGATCCTCGACTACCCGGCCTACGACCCGAACACCACGACCAACTACACCCGGACCATCCAGGCCTACCTCGAGGCGAACAACATCGGAAAGACCCAGCTGCTCTTCACCTCCGACGCCGAGAGCGCCTCGCCCCCGCCCGCCGCGCCGACCATCCTGGGTCCCTCGGTTCGCCCAGCGAAAGACGCGTCTCAAGACTAGAAGCCCCTGCCCGTCGCCGGCGCGTCCCGGAGCTCCGGACACGATTGCTTGACGGCTAGCGACGCGGGCGCGCGCTGCGCCCGCGTCTGCGCCGTCCACTCAATCACGAGCGCCAGGACCGGAAGTCCAGGTTTGCGCCTGTCTCGAGGCGAACGCGCGATGGTCGTCTGCTCGTGCCGATTGATCCAGGTGAGCGGGACCCGGGAATGCTCACATCATGATGAATGGTCCGCGTCAGCCCCGTAGGTCGCTTGGTGCCGTCGTAGGTTGCCTTGCGGCGGCAGCCCTCGCGGGCTGTGCCAACCCTGGGGCCGGTGGCGGGACATCGACCGGCGGATCGACGGGAGGGAGCGGAACTGGCGGCAGCAGCGGCGGCGTCACCGGCGCGGGCGGCCTCACGGGCGCGGGCGGCCTCACCGGCGCGGGCGGCCTCACCGGCGCAGGCGGCCTCACCGGCGCGGGCGGCCTCACCGGCGCAGGCGGCGCTCCCGGCAGCGGTGGCTCCGCGGGCGCCGGAGCGACCAGCGGCGGCGGCACCGGCACCGGCACCGGCGGATCGGCGGGCGCGGGCGGCGCCCGCACCGGCACGGGTGGCTCCCCGGGGACCGGCGGCATCAGCGGCAGCGGTGGTGGCGCCGGCACCGGCGGATTGGCGGGCGCGGGCGGCGCCAAGGGCGGCACCGCGGGCGCGGGCGGCGCCCGCGGCGGGGCGGGCGGCACATCAAACGCTTGCCCGCCGGCCACCCCTTTGACCGGCGGCAAGCAGTACTG
The DNA here is from genome assembly GCA_963723305.1 of uncultured Pseudomonadota bacterium. Taxonomy (GTDB): domain Bacteria; phylum Myxococcota_A; class Polyangia; order Fen-1088; family Fen-1088; genus JADGRB01. The sequence continues at coordinate 25,852 of CAVRRT010000175.1, read as the reverse complement.
CGCAACGTCCGACGGCACCGCGGACGGCAACTACACCTATGATCTCTGGTCGGACGGTCAAGGGTCCGGATGCATGACCGTCTATGGTGTCAATGCCGCGTTCAAAGCAACGTGGACCAACGTTGGGGACTGGATAGCCCGTGCCGGCCTGGCATTTGACAAGACCAAGACATACGCTCAACTCGGAACCTTTTCGTCAGACTTCGCGTACACAACGACGGGAATAACGACCGGCGGCTTTGGAAACGTCGGAATCTACGGGTGGTCGGTGAACCCGCTGCATGAGTACTACATCGCCGAAAACTGGCTCGGCAAGAAGCCAAATTTCACCTACGTGGCCACCTTTACCATCGACGGTGAAGGGACCTACGACGTCATGACGAACACGCAAAAGGACCAACCCAACATCACGGGCACCAACCAGGACTTCGTGCAGTATTGGAGCGTCAACCAGACCCCGCGCCAGTGCGGACACATCTCCATCTCCAAACACTTTGCCGAGTGGGCCAGCTTGGGCCTGCAACTGGGGAACCTCGAAGAGGCCAGGATCCTCGTGGAGGCACAAAACAACAGCGGAACCATTGATTTCACGACGGCAACCGTCGTTGTCAAATGAACTGTGTCTACCTGTTCGGGACGACGCCTCTCTGCCTGCGCGCGCTGCAGCTCGGCGCGGGCTCGAGCGTTGCAGATGGGCACCGACCGCCGCTCACGGTTTCGGAATCCGAAGCGTCTTGCTGATCATCCCGCTCCCCTGCAGGACGTAGAGCACGCTCCACGGGTGCAGGCGAACCCCGGCCAGGGCCACCACCCCCAAGGGGAGGCGGTCCTGCCAGTGTCCCAGGCCGGCCAGGATGGCCAGCGCCGTCACGAGGAGCAGGCTGGTCGGGATGGGGAGCCCCTCGAAGTGGGTCACCTTTCCGCTGGGGCCTGACAGCGCGGCGGCGGTGACGTTGTAGCGGGCCAACCGGCTGATGCCGCAGCCGACGAAGTAAATGAGGCAGAGCGCGTCCCACCCGCCGCGCATTCCCGCCGCGAAGGCCATGGCGGCCGGCGCCACGCCGAACGAGACGACGTCGGCCAGGGAATCGAGCTCCTGCCCGAGCGGCGAGGCCATCCCCCGCCGCCGCGCGATCCGTCCGTCGAGCGTGTCCATGAGCAGGGCAACGGGCAGCAGCGCCGTCCCCAACCAGAAAAACGCGGTCTGCTGGTCGACGGCGAAGCGCATGAAGGCGAGCAGCGCGCCGGCCCCGAGGAAGCCGTTCAACAGCGTGACCAGATCGGCCAGCTGAAACCCTCGGATCATCGAGAAGTGCCGCGGTCCGTCCGCCATCAAGCCTCCATCACGGGTCCCAGCATACGCCCGCGATAGCGATAAGCTCGCCCGATGGCCACCTCCCTCGACACCAAGCGAGCGGGCGCCCGCCCGCGCACGACACGGACGAACCCCCACACACAGCTCGACCAAAACGCCCCCTTGCCGTTGCAGGAGCGGGTGTTCTCGCTGGCGCGCCTCCTGCCTGGCGTCGTGGTGGGGCCGAGCCACGTCTCGGTGCCGGGCACGCGGGCCTTCCATTTGCCCTCCTGCGGCCACCCTGCTGACGATGGGTTCATGCTCGAGCGCGAGTTCGCCCACCTGCACCCGTCCAGCGACGGGAGCCTGCACATGTCGCTGCCTCCGCGGATCGTCGACAGCGTGATCGCCAACGGGTGGGCCGAATACCACCCGCTGGCCGGGAAGCACGGCCTGCCGAGGAACATCGTGATGGTCTATGGTCCCCGCGACGAGGACGAGCTGGAGATCGTCGGCGCGCTGGTGCGCGCCTCGCACGAAGGCGCCTGCCACGGCGGACGGGGCTCATGACAATCCGGGTGAGCCGGCCTGTCCGCGGCCGGGCCGGTTGACGACCAGCCGCTACGGAACCGCTGCCATCGGCACCATGTGCTTGACGGCCTTGGCGTTGCCGTGGATGTCGCCGCCGAGGACCTTCACCGGCACGGGCGGCGTCAGCTTGAAGCGGTAGCCCTTGCTGTCACTCTGCAGGGCGATGTCCTGTCCCTTGTATTGGAGGTGCCGGACGTAATCCTCGGGCACCAGGCCGTCGCGCGTGTTCGCGTGGTGCTTCACCAGGAAGGCCGCCAGGCGCAGGGCCTCGTAGTTGTGCAGCCGGTGGCAGCCGTTGCTCTCGCCACGCTTGACCGAGCGGTAGCCGGGCGTGCCGTGCGTCCGGATACGGAGGTCCATGAGGTCCGGTTCGCCGTTCGGGGTCACGCCCATGATCTGCTTGTGCACCATGGCCACCAGGCCATAGGCCGCGTGGTAGCCCGGGCCGATGATCTCGGTCTTCGGCACGAACGTGTCCCCCACCTTGATCAGCAGATGGCGCGTGGGCATGCCCGGCGCCGGGTGCCAGGTGGGCGTGGCCAGGACCTCGGTCCAGAGGGCGTCGCCGGTGACGGACTCCTTGTACTTGAGCGCCATGGTGCCGTCGGACTTCTCGAACATCTTCCAGCCGCCGATGGTGGTCGGCCAGCGGCAGAGGGCCACGTCGTGATCGCCCACGCGCGCATAGAGCGTGATGGTCGGGCGGTCGCCGACCGGGGGCTTCCACTTCTTGTGCCCCTCCTTGTCGAGCTTGGGTCGCACCAGGTCGACCTCGCCACGGTCAATTTCCGCGCGCAGCTCCATGTTGGCGCTGTGGTACGAGGGCGGCGGCGGCAGGCGGATCGCCACGGCGGTGGGCAACGGCGCCGGACCTTTGAGCTTCGCAGCCTTGCGCGGGGGCCGTTTCGACGAAGGCGGCGGAGCAACCAGCGTGCTGGCGAGGACCGCCTCCGGTGACGTCCAGCCCAGCGCCGCGCTGGCAGCTTGGGTGGCCGCCGCGATCAGATCCGGCGCCGGGACGATTTTTACCGACGCGTCCTTGACCGACGGGTCGGCAGCGGCCGCCGGTGGCATTTCAGCCGGGGCCGGCGGGCTCGACTGCGCGGCGACGGGTGGTGGGGTGGACTGCGCGGTGGCCTGCGCCGGGTTGGGCTTGGTGGAGGCGGCAGCGCCCGGTGGCGCGGACAGCGGCTGGAACTCGTTGGTGTCGATCACCCGCCCCTGCACCTGACCTTGCGCCCCCAGCGCCGAGCCGTCCTCGATGAGGCCGGTGACGTCGACGACGCGGGCGCGCAGCGCGCGCAGCAGCGCCCGGAAGTCCTGCTCGCGGCTGTCGCCCAGGAGCGCGGTGCGGGTCTCGAGATCGATGTTCCCGTTGTCCGCCAGCATCTGCAGATGCTGGTAGCTCTTCAGGCCCTCGACCGTCCGGCGATCCATCCGGCCGGAGCTCGCTTTACCGGAGAGCAGATCCTCGCAGCGCAGGTGCCCCTGCATCGCGATCACGGCCCGCTTTTCTGTCGGGGTCAGGGGTCGCGGCGAGATCGTCTTCCCGGTCGGAATCATGGCCGGGGCCTCCCCGGAGGCGACCGCCGCAGTGTCGGGGTTCGGAACCTTCTCTGCCTCTTCGGCCGGGACCACGTTCCTCGGCGACAATTCCTCGAGCACGCAGTCCTTCACCCGCTCGTGGCAAGCGTGGCGCTTCTTGTCCGCCAGCCGCCGCCGCATGTAGTTCAGGCTGGGAAAGATCCCGAACGCCTCGAAGAAGCGGTCCTCGCGGGCGCGCGCGTAGGCGCTGCCCGGACGGAACCGCCCGTTGGCCAAGTCGATCAGGTAGGGCCGCAGCGGCTGCGGCTTCCCGGGCTCCTCGGAGAAGACGTACGGCAGCCAGTCGTCGGAGAGATCGACCACGGTCAGGCCGTCCGAGCGCGCGCTCTCGAGGGTGGTCTGGCCCACCGCGCGCCCACCTTCGACGACCATGAGCCCGCCGCTGGATGACGAGGTCTGGGCGGTCTGGGACCTCTGCGCCGCTGGGGCCACCGGCGCCGGCTGCTTCGCCTGCGTCGGCTGTCCACTGCCGGCCAAAAAGGTGGCGGCGGCGGCGGCCAGCGTCAGGGCGGCCGCGCTCGCCCCCGGCGCGCCGCGGGGGCGCGAACGTCTCTTGGCCGGGCGCCCCCTGTAGCTCTCCAGCACAGGCAGGAGCCTAGGGTCGCGGCCTTCGCGATTCAAGCCGGGAGTTTGCCGTCCACCCCTGCGGCGGCCGCGCCTCAGGGCGCGACTCGGCGAGGCTCAGGCACCCATCGCGACCGATTCCCCCCCGGCGGGTGATACCGTCTGGCGGCCCGTCGCTCTATGTCCATCAACTGGTACCCCGGCCACATGGTCACCGCTCGGTCGAAGGCGGCCGAGACCATGCGCACGACCGACCTCGTCATCGAGGTGCTCGACGCGCGCGCGCCGCTCGCCACCTGCAATCCGGTGTTCGAGCGCTTGCGCCTGGCCGGGCGGCGCCCCGCGCTCAAGCTGCTGAACAAATCCGACGTCGCCGATCCGGAGCAGACCCGAAGCTGGCTGCTGCACTACAACAGCCAGCCGGGTGTGCAGGCCATCGCGCTCTGCGCCAAGAAATCGGGCGAGCTCGAGCGCGTCCTGGCCGCCTGTCGGGCGCTGCGTCCCGATCGTGGCGCCGCCGACAAGCCGCTGCGGATGATGATCCTCGGCATCCCCAACGTGGGCAAGTCGACCTTGATGAACACGCTCCTCAAGCGCCACGTCGCGCACGTCGGTGACGAGCCGGCCATCACCAAGATTCAGATGTTTCATCGCCTCGGCCCTGGCATGAGCCTGGTCGATACGCCGGGCATGTTGTGGCCGGGGATGGCGCAAGAGACCGCGTCCAAGCTGGCGGCGCTCCACAGCATCGGCCGCGGGGCTTACGACGACGAAGAGGTCGCGCTGACGCTGGGGCGATGTTTGCTCCGGCAGTACCCCGAGCTGCTGGCGCGGCGGTTCGGCGTGCTCCCCCGCCCCTGCGACGAGCACACGCTGCTGGCGCTCATCGCCGCCGGACGATCGCTGGCGAAGAAGTCGGGTGGACCGGACATCGCCCGGGCTTCGGTCGCGCTGCTCAACGACTTTCGCTCCGGCACGCTCGGGCGGATCACCCTCGAGACCGTCGAACAGCTGTCGACGGCTGCCCGGGCCTGATCGGTGAGCCTCGGCCGTCGCAAGGTCGGTCTCGAAGAACCGTCGCGCTGGGTCTTCAACCGAATGGCGGCCTTCTACCCGGCCCGCCCGGCTTACCCCACTGCGCTGGTCGACGCGCTCGCCGAGCTGGCGGGTGTGGCCGGCGGCCGGATCGGCGGACGAATCGGTGATCTTGGCGCCGGGGTTGGCCACCTGGCGCTGCCGCTCGCGGAGCGGGGCTTCGACGTCGTCGCGATCGAGCCGGCGCAGGCGATGCTCGACAAGCTTCGCGCGGCGGCGGCTGACCGGGGGCTCGCCCTGCGCGCCCTTCACGCGGCCGCCGAGGCGCTGCCGCTCGATCCGGCTTCCCTCGATCTGGTGATCATCGCCGACGCGCTTCACTTCCTGGACACCGAGCTGACCGCCCGGCAGATCGCGCGCGTGCTGGCGCCAGGGGGCGCGCTGGCGCTGTTGACCTGCGGGTTCGGACAGACGCCGTTCATGCGCGGCGTGGTTCGGCTGATGGAGGAAGCGGCCCCGCGCCGGCCGCGCGCGCTCACGCAGTCGATCGTTCACCTCTCCGCGCTCTCGGGTGTGCCGCTGACAGACGAGCGGCGATTTCACGACCAGACGCCCATCGACCACCCGACCCTGGAACGAATCCTGCGCTCGATCTCGTTCATCGGGCCGGCGATGAACGTGGCGCGCTTCGCCGCCCTGCGCGAGCGCGTCCACGCGCTGCCGGACCCGCCCGCCTGGGCGCGGACGTTCGTCCTCCGATCCGGTCGGCGCGCCCCGGCCAAGAGCGCTCGAGCCGTTGGTAGGGAGCGGCGGAAAGCCGCCGGGGACCCTTCCCGCTCGAGTTAAAGAGCGAGCGCGACGGTGGGCGCTGTCGAAAAGGCCTTAGGCGTCTCGCCGTCGTCGCGCGGGACGCCGGGCCCAAACGATCGTCAGGAAGAGCAGCAACGCCGCCGGGCCGCGGTGACCGGCATCGCCGGCCACGGCGCAGCCAGACGAGTCCGCCGCGCCTGAAGTGTCGCCGGCGGGCGTGGTGATCGGCGCGGGCGCGCCGGCGTCGTTCGGATTGTCGACGGTGGTCGAGACCGCGCTCTCCTCGGCGTCGGCCGTACCGCCGAACGCGCCGAGGTTGATCCGCGCGCCGTTCGGCTCCGGCTCGAACGCCACCGCGTCTGCGGGATCGCCCTTGTCGGTGGACGGCTGGCTGCTCGCCAGGCGCAGGTCGCGCCCCGCCAGATCGACGAACGTCACCGCCTCGGCGAAGTCGCCGGTACCCACGGCGACCCCGAGATAGGCGCTCTGGTTGCCGAACAGATCGTCGTAGCGACTGGTGAGCGTGCCCGGCGTGTCGCCGGCGAGCGCGATCCGGTTGGCGGTCAGGAGGCTGTTCTTGATGGTGGTCGTGCCGCCGGCCTGGAGGCCGATGCCGTTGCCGACGATCGTGGCGTTGACGACGCTGGCGCCGCCGCGCGCCTCCACCGAGAGGCCGCTCGTCGGGCAGTCGCGCATGATGACGTGCCCGAGCTCGACGCCGGTGGCGCCGGCGCCGACCTGGAGACAAACGTCGGCGCCGTGGATGGTCACCCCGTCGAGCCCGGCGGGATGGCCGGCCGCGGTTCCGTCGAAGCGCAGCCCGACGGGAAGCCCGCTGGCATCGAACGTGGTCCGCCCGGCGCCCGCGCCCTGGACGGAGACGCCGGGGCCGACGTGCGCCGTCTCCGATAGCGTGTAGGTGCCGGCGCCGAGCAGCACGACGTCGCCGGGCTGCGCAGCCGCCAGCGCGGCCTGCAGGCTCTTCGCCACCGCGCCGCCGGCCAGGACCGGCGGGTTGGTCACCACCGTGAAGGTCTGGGGAGCGGACCAGGACGAGAGCGCACCGTGCGGATCCTGGGCCCGGAGCGCGAAGGTATAGGTGACGCCCGGGAGGAACGGCCCCGCGAGCGGCGTCGAGGTCACGCCGGCGCCGAGCAGGATCCGTTGCTGCCAGGTCTGCAGGATCTCACCGTCGGTGTCGATGCGGAGCTCGGTGGTGGAGAGCTCGCCGTCCGGATCGACCGCCGGCAACCAGCGCAACGTCACGGCGTCGTCGCCGAGCGGCCGTGGGTTCGCCGCCGCGATCGGCGCCGACGGCGGGTGGTTGACGCTGGAGAGGCTGCCTTCGACGGTACCGTCGATGGCGATGGTGATGAGGCGTCCGTTGGCCATCACCGGACCGGCCAGCATGGAGGCGGCCGTGGCCAGCACCGCACGCTCACCGCCGGTCGCCGCATCGATGACGAACAGGTTGGCCGCCAGTGAGGAGCCGACCGCCAAGAGCGGTGGACCGGCGTCGGTGCTGAACGCGGCCGGAGGGGGGCAGACGAAGAGCTTGGGGACGTCGTTGGGGTCCGTGACAAGGGCGCGGGCGAGCGCGTGTTGCCAGGCCAGCGCGCCGGTCGTCGGGTCGAGGGCCACCACGATCTCGCGCGACAGCGTCTCGTCGGCGATCCCGTCGCCGTCGGTGTCGAGCGAATCGTCGAGCCGCGTCTCGAGAATCAGCAGACCGCCGGCCGAAACCGGGGAAGATACCGCCCGCTGCCGTCCCAGGCGGGTGCCCGCCACGTCCGGATCGGGAGTGGGCAGAGCAACCGGCCAGCCGGGCAGCGCGGTCCCGGTCGCCAGATCGACGGCGTGGACCTGGTCGCTCAGGTCGCCTCCCGCCAGGTAGACCCGCCCGGCGGCGATGATGGGGGCGGCCAGGTTGACGATGCCGTCGGCCAGATAGTCCCAGCGCGGCGTCCCGGTCGCGGCGTCGAAGGCGTAGGTGTGGCCGCCGTTGGCGGCGACGATGACCAGGCCGCCGCCCACCACCGGCGAGCTGTTGCTGAACTGCTCCATGACAGGGGGGCTCTGCCAGACGATCTGGCCGGTCGCTCCCGCCACGCGGATGACGGTCCGCAACGGAAAACCGGCCGCCACCACGATGTCGCCGTCGATGGGGGTGGGCGACGAGAGGATCATGCCGCCGACGTCGAGGCTCCAGAGCGGCGCGCCGGTCGCCAGCGCCAGCGCCAGCAGCTTGTTGCCGGCGGTGGGGACGAACAGGCGTCCGTTCACGATCGCCGGCGTCCCCTGGACCGCCGTGCCGGTCGACAGGCGCCAAATCGCCTGGCCGTCCTCGGCCTGCACGACGTTGATGGCGCCGGCGAGATTGACGCTCACGACGAACCCCTCCGCGACCACCGGGCTGGCCACGACCGGCGCTCCACGGGCGGGCTTGAACGACCAGCGGCCGTCCGAGAAGGTGGCGCCCGAATGCTCCGCGCTCAACCGACCGTGCGCCGAATCGAGGCCGGCGCTCGACCAGTCGTCGGCCCGCGCCGGGGATGCCGCCCTCAGCGTGACGATCGCCGAGAGCACGAACAGTGCGAACGCCCGTCTCTTCATGACGTCGACGTTCACGAGGCCCCCGGCGTGGGATTGAGGATGGAGTCGAAGTAATAGAGTCGGCCGTCGAGCACGCTCGGATTGGCGGTGGAGACCATGTACCTGCCGACGTTGGCGTCGAACCCGATCCCCGACACCGCCTCGGTGGGGCCGAAGGCGTACTGTCGGATGAGCGCCGGGCCGGTGGTGCCGTTGTTGCGGTCGATGAAGTACAGCTTCCCGGTCGTCGTTCCGGCCACCAGCACGCCGTTCAACTCGATGAGGGCGGTGTTGATCGTGTCGGTCGAGGTGCCGGGAAGATAGGGGTAGCCGGCAAAGGGCGTCCCGGCGGCATTGAGGACGATGAGCGTCCCCCCCTGCGTGCCGTACTGAACGCTGTTGCTGCCCGGGTCGTAGTAGGCCGAGCTCTTGATCGCGTTGCCCGCAGGGTCGTGGTAGCTCCAGAGCTTGTTGGTGCTGGTGAAGTTGTTCGGGTCGAGGGCCCACATCGTCCCGCCGTCGTCGCCGGCAAACACCCGGCCAGCAGAAGCGACCACGCGGCCGAAGATCGAGGCGGTTCCGGGCGACGAATTGTCGGAATCGAGGGTCTGATTGCTGATGTTGATCTTGAGGACGTGCCCCACGAGGCCCAAAAACAGATAGCTGGTCGTGCCGCTCTGCCACAACGTGGGCGCGGCGCTGGTGATGACCGGGGTGATGGAGAACGGCGATCCCACCGGCTGCGCCCGCGAGAGCTGACCGAGGGTCCAGAGCTTCTGTCCGCTGGCCACCCCACCCCAGTAGATGTTGCTGGCGTCGATCGTCAGCGGTGAGGTGATGGTGCAGGCGCAGTTGAACGGGTTGTTGGTGCCGGCCCAGTTCCCCGAATTGTCGGCGGTGAGCGTCTGAGCGGTCGTGTTGTCGATCAAGCGATAGACGTGACCGACGGTGGTGGCCACGTACAGGTAGTGCGTCGCGCTGACGGTGGTCCAGCTGGGCGTTCCGATGATGTTCTCCCCGGCCGGCGCCGACCAGGAGTACTTCGGGGCACCGGTCTCGTCGCGCACGTACACGATGTCGCTGGTTCCCGAGGCGTCGTGGAAGGCGACGTAGGTCGAGTAATAGGTGAAGGTGTTCCAGTCGAGCGCGGCGGTGGGGAAGCCATCGACCGTCCCGGCCGTATCGTCGGCGACGCTGGAGATGAACTGAACCACGGCGCCGTTGCTGGCGGGCGTGTTTCCGACCCCGTTGTTGTCGGGATCGTCGTCGACCTTGGAGGCCTGACAGCTGGCGAAGCTCGACGAGCAAACGGCCTGGCCGAAGACGATCCGGGTATCCGTCCCGTCGCCGGTCCCGTTGCCGGTCAGCTTGACCGTATCGACCGTGGTGGCGGTGACGCCGGCGTCGAACGTGCACCCCGCCGCGCTCAGGTAGAGCGTGGGCGCGGTGATCTGCAGAAGGTTGTTGCCGGTGCCCGCTCCGAAGGCGATCTTGTCGAAGCGGGTGAAGGTGGTGATGGCGCCCGCGGCGACATTGACGTTCATCCCGTTGGTGTCGGTGTTGGCGACCTTGAGCCCGCTGATGTTGAGGGTGGGTGTGGCGGTGGCGCTGGAGCCGACCGTAAAGGCGTAGTTGCCCGAGATGCTGGCGATGGTCGCGCCGGTGCTGGAGGCGCTCAGCGTGCCGTCCACCGTGAGCGCCTTGGCGCCCGCGATCTGGACGTTTCCACCCGAGGTCGCGAGCGACAACGTTCCAGCGTTCCGGACCGTGAGCCCCCCGTTGAAGGTCTGAGCCATCGAGCCCACCTTGAGGGTCCCGGCGTTGACGAAGGCGACCTGGGTGGCATCGGTGGCGGCCGTGCTGAGGGTGAAGGTCGCCGTATCCAGGGTGGCGCTGTCAATCCGGAAGGCGCCGTTGACGATGGTGTTGGCCGCCAGGGTCACGACCGCCGTGCCGCCGGTGCCGGCGTAGGTGCCCGCGCCGAGGCTTCTGGTCTGTCCGGCAGTGAGGGCGAGGTTGTAGATTCGTACGTCGTCGAGCTTGCCGCCAAAGTACTCGGCGCCGGAGGGCTTGCGCCCGAGCTGGACATTGGTGGGCGTCGCCGTGTTGACCGCCGTGGTCGAGGTGGTCGGGGCTCCGCCGTCCACGGACAGGCTGTTGGTCGTTCCGTTCCAGCTGTAGACCACGTTGTGCCAGGCGTTGGCCGAGGGCGCGGTCATGGCCACCAGCGACGTTCCGCCCCATTTCCAGGCGCCGAGCTGATTCGAGGCGTTGAGCCCGATGTAAAGGCCGCTGTTCGAGCCGTTGTCGAGGGCGATGAAGTCGCGCGCAGCCGAAGCGCTGTTGCTGGTGTAGTAGACCCAGAGGGAGACCGACTGGCTGGCGTTGTTGGCTGGGATGGAGGTGGTCCCCATCGACAGGTAGTCGTGGCTGCCGTCGAGCGTCACACAATAGGGGTCATCGAAGGTGATGGCGGATGGCGCGGCGGCGGTCGAAGTCCAATGAACGCCGCCGCCGGCGGTGGCAACCAACGTCGCGGCGTTGGCGCTGGCCGAAGAGTCGAGCGCCGCGATCCCGACGCCGTCGTCGAGCTTCCAGTAGCCGACCAGGCCTGTCTCGGTGGGATCTTCGATCCGAAACCCGTTGAGGGCGGTCGCGACGGTAAAGGTCGTGTTGACCGCACCGTCGAGCACCAACGTGCTGGTGGTGGGGGTGAAGGTCCCGCCCGCGCCCTTGACCAGGCTTCCGGCGTGGATCGTGAAACTGAAGCCGTCCAGAGATCCGTTGGTCACGGTGAGGGCTCCGTTGACGTCGAGCGCCCCCTTGAGAGTCCAAAGACCGGTGGTCGCCGTGTTGATGGTGAGCGCGTTGAACGGTTGTCGCCCGCCCAGGATGGCGTTGGTGGCGGTGGACCCGTTGAACGTCACGGTGCTGGTCCCGGCCGCGAACAGGCCGCCATAGTTGAACCAGTTTCCGCCGACAGTGATGCTGTTCGAGCCCGGACTCACCGTCCCCGAATCCAGGATGAAGTCGTTGGCCACGGTCAGCGCGTCGGCGAAGGTGCTGGTGGCGACCGAGGTGCCGGGACCGTTGCCGGCGTAAAGGGCGCTGATCTCGGTGACCGAGAGGGCGCGGCTATAGACACGCACGTCGTCCAGGCTTCCGCCGAAATACTCGCTGGCCCCGGCCCGGTTTCCCAGGGTGAGCGCCGTGGGGATCGCGGTGTTGGCGGCGGCGATGGAGGTCACCGGGACGCCGCCGTCGATGTAGAGGCGGTGGGTGGTGCCGTCGAAGGTGTAGACCACCTGGTGCCAGGCGGAGATCGCCGGCGCGGTCGCGGCCACCAGCGAGGCCGCCGAACCGGCGGAGTTCCACATGGCGATCTGCTTGGCTGAGTTGAACCCAATCTGGATCGTGCTGGTGCCGTTGCTGAGCGCGACGAAGTCCTTCGTCGCTGCGGTCGCCCCGTAGTAGACCCAGAGCGAAATCGTCTGGGCGGCGTTGTTGGCCGGAAGATTGACGGTGCCGAGCGCCACCGACTGACTGCTGGCGGCCACGAAGTTGAGGCCGCGCGGATCCGCGAAGGCGACCGCGGGCGTGCTGGAGGAGAACGGCGCCGGGCTGCCGGTGGGCGTGCCGTCGTTCTTGTTGCCCGACGCGTCCGCCACCGTCGATCCGGCCGTCGCTTCGTCGAGCTTCCAGTAGCCGACCATGCCGTCGCTGACGGCCAGCGTGTTGAAGAGCGCGCCGCCGAACGTGTCGGTCACCGACGTGGCCGGGTCGAGCAGGACCGTGCCGCCATTGTGGGCGAAGGTGATGGCGCCGGTCTTGTTGAACTTGCCGCTGATCTGCAGGCGCCCACTGGGCGCGGTGAAGGTCCCCGAGGCGGCGAAGAGCTCCAGGTCGCCGCCGATGGTCATGTTGTGCGCGCCGGACTGGGTGATGCTGCTCGTGTACCCGGAGCGGACACTGAAGCCCGCCAGGGTGCTGTCCTGGTCGATGACCATGGCGGCGTTGTTGGTGCCGCTCAGGATGACGATGTCGCTGGCGCCGGGGAGAACCCCTGCGCTCCAGTTGTTCTGGTTGCTGAACAGCGAGCCTGGCTGACCCCCGACCCAGTTCCGGGTCGAGACCTTGAACGTCTGCAGGATGCCGCCCCAGGTGGCGTTCCCGGAGATGGTCGCGGAGGTCCCGACGCTGCCGGACCCGCCGCTGATGATCTGCTCCTCGAAGGCGGCGTTGAGGCCGTAGCTGGTGTCGGTCGAGCTCTTCTGCGCCACCTGCGTGAAGGTCTCGCCGCTGAAGGTGAAGCCGCTGTTGAGAACGCCGATCGCACCGACGGCGATCTCGTCCGGCGTTCCGAGGACGGCCGTGCCGGTCGAGCCCGGGCTGGTGGTCCCCTGGTTCGTCCCGCTCGAGTCCGCGGGGTTCGAGGTCAGCACGCCGGCGTACTCGACCATGTAGAGCGAGGCGTTCACGGCGGTGAAGGTCCAGGTGACGGCGCCGCTGTGGACCGCGGCGTTCGTGTTGACGTACATCCTCAGGTGGAGGTTGCCGTTGTCCTGCTGTGGGTTGCCGAGCTGCCAGCCGGCGTCGGTGGTCGGATTTTGGAACCCGCCGTTTCCCGCCTCGACCAGCACCGCCACCAGCAGATTCCCGGCCGTGGTCGGCGCCGGCCAGGTGCAGGTCACCGAGGTGGCGGCGACGGAGTTGTTGCTGCCGGTGCAGAACTGCACCCGCCCCACCGCCCGGGCGGGCGCTGCCCAGGCCAGCCCAACCACGAGAGAGAGACCCATCAGGAACTGCCGTGTCCGGCGGCGGGCGCCACTTGGATCCCCTTTGGAAAGCCCAAACAGAGCGGGGACAAGGAACACTATGTCGTCTCTGCAAGTCCTATCGGTAGGTGCCAGGGCACCTGGACGCTCGCGCCACCGATAGCGTGAATGGGTAGCGGTACGCGTCTAGCCGAGGCCGCGTTCTGCCGGTTGAGCTGGCCGGGCTTGCGTACGTCTCCTCACCTCGTGGCGCGACTTTCAGATTCTGGGCGTGAACAATTTCTCGCGGAAGCTGCCGGGCACCCGTACGAAGAGCTGGAGCGCCATCCTGTCGGTGGTCTGGGCGTAGAGGATTTTCAGTCGATGCTCACCGGCCTGCAGCTGGAGGCTTCCCGACCGACTGGCTTCGAAGTCGAAGCTACTTCTCGCCCTGTTCCAGCTCTCGTTCGAGCGCCTCCCACTCGCCGACCAGGCCGTCGAGCCTGGGCCCGAGCGACTCCTGCTCCTTCACCAGCGCGTCGATCTCGTCGCGGCCGGCGCGCTGGAAGAAACCCGGATCGGCGTAGATGGTTTGAATCTCCGCCTTGCGGGCCTCGGCGGCGGAGATGTCGGCCAGCACCTTGTCGCGCAGCTTGGGGAGCTGCGCGGCGCGGTTGCGGCGCTTCTTCTGATCCGCCCAGCTCTCGCCGCTCGCCGCGCCTGTGCCCGTCGCCGCACCTGCGCCGCTCGCCGCAACTGCGCCGTTCGGCGCCGCGTCGGCTCGCTTTTCGGCGCGCTCCGCCCGGGCGCGCAACGCGACCGCGTCGCCGTCCAGGTGATCGTCGCCCAGCTTGGCCAGGTATTCGGCATAGGTCCCAGGAAAATCGCGCGGGCCCTCGGGCGTAATCTCCACCACCCGCGTCGCGAGCGCGCTCACGAACCACCGGTCGTGAGAGACGAACACCACCGTCCCGGCGTAGGCCTTCACCGCCTCGACCAGCGCGTGGATCGCCTCCAGGTCGAGGTGGTTGGTCGGCTCGTCGAGCACCAGCACGTTGGGCTTCTGCACCGCCAGCAGCGCGAAGATCAGGCGCGCCGCCTCGCCGCCCGACAGCAGCGCGACGCGCTTGCTGACGTCGGGGCCCGAGAACAGCACCCGCCCCAGCTGCGCGCGCACGAACGTCGGGCTCTCCCCGGGACAGAGCGCCTCCAGCGCCGCGAGCGGGGTGGTCTCCGGATCGTCCAGGACCTCGCGGTGATCCTGTGGGAAGTAACCGACCCGCACCTCGTGCCCCCACCTCACGCGGCCGGTGTCCGCCTCCAGGCGCTCGACGATGATCCGCAGCAGCGTCGATTTCCCCAGGCCGTTGGGCCCGATGATCGCCACCCGCTCCCCCCGCCGCACCAGCAGCGACAGATCGGTGAGCACCCGCTTGTCGCCGTACGACTTGCTGACGCCGGCCAGCTCCAGCACCTCGCGACCGCTCGGGCGCTCGGGCACGACCTTGAACATCGGCGTGCGCCGCGAGCTGTCCGCCAGCTCGGCGACCTCGATCTTCTCGATCTGCTTGAGGCGGCTCTGCGCCTGCGTGGCCTTGGTGTTCTTGGCCCCGAAGCGCTCGACCCAGGCCCTTTTGCGGTCGATCTCTGCCTCTGCTCGCGCGACCGAGGTCTCCGCCCGCGCGCGCGTGGCCTCCTTCTCTACCACCGCCTTCGAGTAGGGGCCGGTGTAGAGGGTGAGCGTCCCGTAGTCGACGTCCAGCGTGTGGCTGGTGACGTTGTCGAGGAAGCGCTGGTCGTGGGAGATGACCACCGCGCAGCCGGCATACCCCGCCAGGAACTTCTCCAGCCAGCGGATGGTGAGGATGTCGAGGTGGTTGGTCGGCTCGTCGAGCAAGAGAACGTCGACACCACCGACCAGCACCTGCGCCAGCAACACCCGCAGCTTGAACCCGCCCGACAGCGTCGACAGCGCCGCGCGGTGAAACCGCGTCGGGATGGCCAGGCCTTCCAGGACCTCGCTGGCGCGGGCCTCCAGCGTGTACCCGTCGTGCGCGGCGACGACGTCCTCCAGATCCCCGAGCCGCCCGGCGTCGACCTCGCCCTGAGCGGCGGTCAGGCGCCGCTGCTCCTCGAGCGCGTTCCAGACGACGGCGTCGCCACGCATGGCGAGATCGAGGATGATCGCCTCGTCGTCGAGGAACCGATCCTGCCGCAGCACGCCGACCCGCGCGCGCTTGGCGATGGTCACCGTCCCGGCGGAGGCCTCCTCGTCGCCGGCGAGGATCTTCAGGAAGGTGGTCTTGCCCGAGCCGTTCGCCCCCACCAGGCCGTACCGCGACCCCGCGTTCAGCTGCAGCGAGACGTCCGCGAACAGGACGCGGGCGCCATACTCCTTGGCCAGGTTGGTCGTGGCGATCATCGGGCGGGCGTACCTTAGGCTACGCGGCCCGAAGGCGAAACCATTTCGGGGCAGCGGCCGGCTGAGCTGGCGGCCGGCGCCCCTCGAGCTCCCCGGGGGGCTCGGGTCGACAAAAACCGGGCGAGGGACATAGTAGATGTCGCAACGGCGTTGTGGAGAGGAGCGTGGGAGCGTGTTCCTGACCGTGATGGTCATCGGCCTCGTCGGCCTGGTCATGATGGCGGTGCCTGCCCTCGGTGGGCGCCACCACCTGGCGCAGATCCGCCTGCACGGGCACGGCGCTGGGCTGGGACACCACGGCCACCCGGGCGGGCTGGCGCGGGCAAACTCCACGGTCGCCCACCTGGGCCTCCGTTTCCTTCCTTCTCCGCGCGCGCTGTTCAGCCTCTGCGCGCTCTACGGCGCCTTCGGAAATGCGCTGGTCCACGCCGCGCACCTGGCGCGCGGCGGCGCCGCGCTCTTGGCGATCGGGCCCGCGTTGTTGACGGAATGGGTCCTGATTCGACCGATCTGGAATCTGCTCTTCCGCGCCCAGGGCGACCCGAGTCGGCCGCTCGAGGAATTGGTCCTCGGCGAGGCGCACGCCGTGGTGCCATTTCGCAACGGGCGGGGTCTGGTCACGACGGTGCGCGATGGCCGCCGCATTCAGCTCAGCGCCCAGCTCTCCGCCGAACAGACGACCGTGCCCGTCGCCGTCGGCCAGCGAGTTCAAATCGAAGATGTCGACGCCCGCCGCGAGTGCGTGACCGTCTCGCGTGCCGTCTCGCACGACAAACTCCACCGAGACACCCAACGCAGCAAGGAGCCATCATCGTGGAACCGTCATTGATTCTCGTCGGCGGCGTCGTCGTCGGCGTCATCGTCCTCACCTCGATCATCGTCACCACGTTCCTGCGCAGCGTCGACGCGGGCGAGATCTTGCTCGCCAGCCGCGGCCGCAATCTGCAAATCTACCGCGGCCCCTGCAAGGCGCTGATCGTCCCCGTCATCACGCAGACCCGCGTGATCCCCGCGCAGGCCATCAACGTCGACATCGAGATCACCGATCAGACCGCCGACGTCGACGCCAACGGCCGCTCGGCGCCGGTCAAGGTCACCGTCCGCGCCTCGGCCATCGTCAGCGTCGGCGAGGACGAGGCGATGGTGAACACCGCCGCCAACAAGTTCTTCTCCAAGTCGGTCGCCGAGCAGCTCTCGACGTTGACCGACGTCCTCTCGTCGGCCGGCCGCCGCGCCATCAACCTGCTCAAGCACGATCAGCTCTTCAGCGTCCGAACCGGCCCGTCGGCGCCGAGCCGGCCACCGCGGCGCTGGTCGCCGCCGCGTCGAGCGCGCTGGCGCATCGCCCAGCGCAGCGAGGACGACGAGCTGGCGGTCATCATCAAGGACGCCTGCTCGCGCGAGCTGATGGACCTCGGGCTGTCGTTCAACAGCCTCAACATCAAGGCGGTCCTGAGCGAGGTGGCCGAGGCGCGCCGGCGCGAGTCGGCCGCCCGCGCCAAGGCCGACGCCGACGTGGTGCAGGCGCAGGAAGAGCAGCGCGCGCGCATCGCCCAGCTCGAGGCGGCGCAGAAGATCAACGACCAGGAGCGCGCGCTCAACATGCAGATCGCCTCCAACGGCGCGTCGATCGCCAAGGCCGAGGCCGAGAAGCAGGCGGCGGTGCGCCAGCAGCGCGAGGCCGAGCTGGACGCCACCCAGATCACCCAGGCCCGCGCCGACGCCGAGCAGAACGTCATCCAGCAGGAGGCCGAGGGCCGCGCCCAGGCGGCGCGCATCCGCGCCATCGCCCAGGCCGAGGCCGAGGCCATCCGCATCAAGGCGCAGGCGCTGATGGAAGCCGGCGGCGCCTACCTGGATCTGCGGCGCCTCGAGATGGCGCCCGAGCTGACCGCGCAGGTGGCGAGCGCGCTCTCGAACAGCCAGTTCGTCAACTTCGGCAGCGGCGACGGCGACGCACAGCGCGGTGACCACCGGTTCGAACGACGTGCTCCGCGTCGTGCAGACGTTGATGGCGGCGCAGATCGTCACCGGACAGGGACCACGCGAAGGCGACGGAGGCGGGGCGGGAAGAGGGTTGCGACCAGGAGCGGGGAACGGCTCGAAGTAAGGGTTGCTTCGAATCGACCGCCCGCGGAGCGGCTACCGCCCGCTTGGACGGTTGTCGAGCGGCTACGGCCCGGCGATGGGCTGGTAGTGGGTCATCGCGACCGGCCCCTCGAGCAGGTGCTGGAAATGGCTGCGCCAGGCGGCGAAGAGGGGCCCCTCCCGGAAACCTTGGTTGTGCGCCTCGAGGGTCTCCCACTCGACGCGCAGGATGAACGCCTGCGGGTCCTCGACCCCTTGGTAAAATACGCTGCCGCGGTATCCGGCCGCGCTGGCGATCACCGGGCGCGCCGCGCGCAGCCCTTCGCGCAGCCGATCGGCCTGGCCGGTCTTGGCCTTGAGCAGTGCGATCTCGACGAACATGCGAGGCACGATCGCACCGCCGTCGGCGTCGGGTCAATGACGCGAGTCGATTACTCGAGTCGATCACTCGACGCCACCGGCGCGTGGCCGCGGACTACATACTGGTCAGGGGCGGAGAAGCCCAGCTCACGTCGGGCGTCAGAGTCGGAGCGGTGGTGGACCAAGGAACCCACTTGGCCAGATCGGCAGTGCCAGCCGGCTGCGGCTCCATTCTTCCATCCGGAGCGGCCGTCCTGGTCAGGTGTCCCCGAATGGCCCTTTGGAGGGGGGGACCCTGGGTCGCGTCGTAGAACGTACAGTGGTTCTGAGGGTCGGTCGGGTTGCCGCCGTTGTAGCCGACGTTCGCCGCGATACCCAGTGACTGGTACACGACCCGGGCAGCATCGGTCGCCGCGTGCTGGCAAGTCGCGCACAGCTCGCCAATACGCGAGTTGTCCAGCACCAGTAATCCGCGCGGTGCGTACATGGCGGCAAGGGAGCTCATGTCTCCGGGGATCGTGTCCACCTTGTTGATGTACGTGCTCTCAAAGGTGGGTCCGAACCATCCCGCCGCCGTGCTTACGGCGCTGGCCAGTGACTGGGCCGGATTCCCGTTGGGCCCCAGGGGAGCGGTATTCACGATTCGGAGAGCAGATACGCCGGCGGTGCCGGACTCCTGTGGAATGCCCAGCGCGATGCGCTCGTCAAATGCTCCGACAGTGAATGCACCTTTGCCGTCCCTGGAGCATCCGGTGACGCCGACGGCCGTGGGATCAATGATGTTGTTGCGGCCCGCGGCCTTCTCGGAGATCAACACGTCCATGATGCGGCTGAAACCCCAGGCCCAACCAATCTGAGAGCTGACGCCCGTGCTGGTGCCATAAATGGTGGTGAACAGACCCGTCCTGCTGTCCTCGTTCATCATGGCGTCGTGGTCATAGGTGCCGGTGGCGACGCCCTCCGCGCTGACGATGGCGGGATCCAAGCTCGATCCGCCCAGCCCGATGATGATCGGAATGGGTCCCTTTGTGCCGCTCGGCAGGCTGATCGGCACGCTGAAATCGATGGTCTTGCCGCCTTGTGCGACATGCACCGCGATGGCGGTGGTGCTCACCGACCCGGTCACCGTGGTCGGGGCGCCCGGCTTCGCGCCGTGAATGTACTTCTCGATGATCGCCTTCAGCTCGGCCCTGCGGCAGCGCCAGTCCGACATCTTGGCCATGGTCGATCCGTCGAGATTCGTGAACAGATTCGGCAGCTGACCGCTGATGCTCACATCTTTGGGAGCGGCGACCGTGCAGTCCGACCCGTAGAACTCGACGAAGTTGGGATTGTAGACGCTGGCATTTCCCGAGCTGCCACCGACAGCGCCACCGGCACCGGTGCCGCCACTGCTGCCGGCGACCGACGATCCGCCGACGCCCGTGCCGCCGTGGCCACCGGTCCCGGAACCACCGACGCCCGACCCTCCGGTGCCCGTTGCCGTCCCGCCCGTGCCCGTGCCTCCGGTGCCCGTCGTCGTCCCGCCAGTGCCCGCACCGCCGGTGCCCGTTTTCGCGCCGCCCGTGCCCGTGCCTCCGGTGCCCGTCGTCGCGCCCCCCGTCCCCGCACCGCCGGTGCCCGTTTTCGCGCCGCCCGTGCCCGTGCCTCCGGTGCCCGTCGTCGCGCCGCCCATGCCCGTGCCCCCCGTGCCCGCTGTCGTGCCCCCCGTCCCCGCGCCGCCGGTGCCCGTGTCGCCGCCCTGGGTTCCGGAGTTGGCGCAGGCGCCGGCCAACGCCGCCGCGATCGCCAGGAGACACATTGTGGGCGACCCAGGTCGCTGCCCACTCGGACCGGGTGAAGGTACGGACAACCGAACATTGGGAACGACTGGGTGGTGTGCCATTGCCTTCTCCTTCGCGAGCGCGACCGCGACCGCGGCGTGGGGGACTGTGCAACAAAGTCCCGCAACCCCCGCCCTCTCTCCCTGTCCGCCATAAATGATAGGAATCCGCCAGTAATCAGAGAAGAAAATCCGAAAACTCCGGGACCCACGGCGTCGGCACGCCCTCGCCTCGGACTAGGGCTTGTCGCAGCAGGGCTCGTTCACGTCGAACCGTGGATGCGCCTGCTGGTACTTGGCGTAGACGTCGAGGTACGCCCGCGCCCCGGCGCAGTCGCGGACGCAGCTGGTGCCGAGCGCCGCGGCCAGCCCGGGATAGTGTCGCAGCTTCCGGTTGATGGCGCTGGTCCGGTAGTACTCCCCGGCGTTCGGCGCGCAAATCACCGTCCCGGGATCCTGACAGGCAACGCCGTCCGCCTCGGGCACACCTCCGTCGGGCGCGCGGGTGACGGGCCGGGTGATGATCGGGAGCCCCAAAGTGGCGCTCTCGAATCTGGCCGGCGAGATTCGCGCCCCGATCCCCTGAGGACCGGCGAGATCGTCGACCGTGGTTTGCGGGCCCACCCGTCCAATCGTGCATTCGTACGCCGCCGCGCCTTCTGGAAACGGAATACCGAGCGCGGAAAGGTCGGGCCAGGTCGTCTCGGTCTCCTCCGTGTAGAGGCGGAGGCTCGGATTCTCCGGCGTCGCGGCGTGCGCCTCCAGCTTGAGCTCGTAGGCGGCGGGGGTCGGCCCGGTCCACGCCACGCGCATCCCCGGCACCGCGGCGTCGCCTCGCACGGGGGTCAGCAACTTCGGCGGCAAGTCCATCGGCAACGAGACCGGCTCGCCGGGCACGACGTCGCAACGCCGGTTCGAGATCCAGAGATAGCTGCCGCTGAAGGCGGTCACGCAAAGCTGCCCGCCCTCCCCGCGCAGGTCGGGGACCACGTAATCGAACTTCGGCGCCGGATGAGCGGACGCCACCCGGATCGCGCTCTGCGGATAAGGGAAGACATAATCCGCCGAAATCGCCATGGGCCAGTTGAGCGCCCGCCGGTGGGTCGCGATCCGGCCCGTCAGGTGGACGCTCGGCACCGGCGCGAGCTGAAGGTCGGCCTCGGTTGGCTTGCCGTCGGCCAGCGTCAGCGCCCGGCGCGCGAACAGAAACGAAGCATCGGGCGTCTGCGACAGGGCCGGCCAGGGCTCAGGCAGCAGCTGACCGGGCAGCTTCGCCATCGGGTCCGGTCCGGGGATGGTTTGCAGCGCCGTCAACGTTCCGGAGGTGGTCGGTGCCTCCATCCAACGAACGTCGATGGGACCATACTGTGGTCCGCGGCTGGCCTTGCGTCCGACGTACGAGGTGACATCGGCCATGATCGCGCCCGTCTGGTGCGCCTCGGGCGAAAAGAAGGCGAAGACGACCTTGCCCACCGTGAACGGGAAGGGACCGCCGCCGGTCAACGTTCCGCCCAGCGTGCTGCTGCTGACGTGGCCGCTCTGCGCCGGCCGGTACTTGAGCACCAGCAGCGGGTCCCGGCGCCGCAACCCTCGGTAGATCGAGACCACGGCGCGGTCGGCGCTGATCACCACCGCCTCGTAGACGGCCGGGACGCGCGGCAAGCTGAACTTGCCGTCCAGGTCGGTGGTCGCGCGCGCACCGCCGACCACGACCTCGGCCCCGGCGACGGGCAGAAAGCTGCCGTCGTCGACGACCGCGCCCCGCAGATCGTCGACCTTGCGCGGTTTGCCGCTGGGCTTGCCGCTGACGTGGCTCGCCGGGGCCACGAGCGCCAACACCACGAACATCCCCAGCAACGCGGCGCCGACATTTGCTCGCATGGCCACCC
Organism: uncultured Pseudomonadota bacterium; assembly: GCA_963723305.1. Classification (GTDB taxonomy): domain Bacteria; phylum Myxococcota_A; class Polyangia; order Fen-1088; family Fen-1088; genus JADGRB01. Next base: position 4,026 of record CAVRRT010000175.1, on the reverse strand, counting down.
TCCTCGCCGGTCAGGTTCCTGGCGTCACCTGGCTTCCCGAGGATAGGCGTCAAGGGAAGGCGGCGTCCAGCGACAGTCGCGGGCTGCCTGCAAAGCCCGGCCGGGCCGTCGGGCCGTCGGGCGCCCGCCCACCCGTGATGTCGCGGCTTCACAGTCGCGCGCTCATCGCGGCATCTTTGGCCCGCGGGCGTGGTGACATTCCTGGCACGAGCGTTGCTGCACCCCGATACATGGGACCAAATCCGCGTCTTCTCGTCTCGTTGCTGGCCGTTGTCAGTGCGTCGGTCGTCGGCTGCGCGACTCCCGCCCCGCTCGTCCGCCTCGACCCGATTTCCGACCAAGTATTTTGGGTCTCCGGTCGACCGTCGGTGCAACTCGAAGAACGGGGCGTGCGCGTGGCCGCCGCGTTCGATCGGCAGGTGGGGCCGCTGCTCGGCGTGCGCGTCGAGATCGAGAACGGGACGGACCGAAAATTGGAGATCGATCCGGGCCAGGAGTTCAGCTTCGTGACCTGCAAGGCGGCGGCGGAGACCTCCTGCGCGAAGGAGCTGTTGGTGGTCGATCCCGAAGACATGATCGACCACTTCGACCAAGCCGCTTCGCGCGAGCAGGCGGACGCGATCGACGACCAGCGGGCGTCGGGGGCGTTGCTGCTCCTCGCCGCCGCCTCGGACACGGCGGCGCTGGCCGGCCGCCACGGCCGAAGCGCTCCCCTCGGTGATACCGAGGGCGCCGCCAACGAGATGGACAACCAGGCCGCGGACCACGATCGGGCCCTCCCCGCCATCGCCGCACAGCGTGAGATGTGGTCGGACGTCGCTCTTCGTCACAGCACCCTGCTTCCCGGCGCGTCTGTCGGCGGTCAGGTCTTCATTCCCGCCGATGGCGGCTCCCAGAACGTGTTATTGAGGATCCGGGTCGGCAATCGGACGTTCCCGTTCCACTTCCGGCAGGTGGCGCGCCAGGTCCCGCGGAACGGTTGACCGGCTAAGCTTCTGCGGTGAACTTCTTTGGCCACGCGGCCGCCGCCCGTCGCGTCGACGATGATCCCCTCTTCATCCTGGGCGCGATGGCGCCGGATCTCTTGCCCCTGTGTGGGTCCGTCGCGAGCGGAGAGACTTCGCCGCGGGTGACCGCGGGGCAGGCGCATCACCACGCCGTCGACCTGCTCTTTCACGCCAACCCCGCGTTCACGACCCTGGCGTCGTGGGCCTCCCGGTCGCTGGTGGAGGTCGGTCTTCAGCGCGGCGCCGCCCGGGGCGCCGCCCACGTCGGCATCGAGCTGTTCCTCGACGGGGTGTTGGCGGCAGAGACCGGGGCGCGCGCCGCCTACGCCCGCAGCCTCGCCGAGGCCGAGACGACCGGCACGCCCTTCGTCTGGCGCGACGAGCTCTCCCGGTCGCGCTGGCAGACGTTGGTCATTCGCCTTCGCACCGGCGCGGTGCCCGACGGCTACCGCGAATCCGGCTTCGTCGCCGACCGCCTGGTGGGAGCGCTCGGCCGGCGTCCGCGGCTCGCCCTCTCCGCGCAAGAGGCGGTCGCCCTGCGTCGCTTTCTTCCGGCCCTCGCGGCGCGGGTCACCGCGGACGCGCAGGCGCTGGTCGGCAATCTCCTCGCGGGAACCTCCGGTTGACGTGGCGGCCGGCGCCCGGTCAGGGCTGGGGCGCAGGTCTGCGCTTGACCACCAGCCCGTCGATGATGACGGGAACGCACCCAGGCCAGACGGGTATGATGTTGAGGACCGGGAAGGTGTTCAGCATGTTGCACCCTCCGTCGACCGTGACCGACAGGCGGATGATCGCTTCGCCTCCCGCCGCCGACACCTGCGCGTTGACGTCGTCCGAGATGTCGAGCGTCGATCGCGGCGTCAGGTCGGAATAGAGGATTCCGATGCGCGTCTTCTCGACGTGGAAGCCGGAGGCAATTCGCAGCGAGCTCATGTCCAGCAACACACCGGCGCTGTCGCGAACCACGCTGGACATCGAGATCGGATAGGCCGCCCGATCTGCGGTCACCTCGACCCGCGCACCCGCGCACCCGGAGAGGAGACCAAGCAATGCGATCGCCAGGCGACTGTCCGGTCTCCGACGCTTGGTCATGGATTTGGTTTGCAGGACCCGTTTGGCACGAGGGTCGCCATGGCCTCGACCTGAACCTCGACCGACGTCATGCCGAAGAAGAGGGCGAAGACGCCCACCGCGTGGGCCTGCAGCTTGGACACGCGGACGTCGATGCGGCAGCGATCGCGCACGACCGCGGCGACCTTGCGGCCAAGCGTGGCGCGACCTTTTTCCGAGGCGCTGCTGTATCCCCCCGCCATCACCCGCGCCAGGGACCGATCCTGAATCGTTGCCAACCCAGGGCCTGGGGGACTCCCTGCCGAGCAGCCGACGCAAGCGACCGGGCCGATCAAGACGGGAACCGGAGCCCCCTCCGCCGACATCATGGTCGCCTCACATCCGAGGGTGGGAAGCGACGCCGCCGAGAGACAGACGAGCAGGCCCGCAGCCTCGCGCCAGCCCAGGCGTGTCCGCCTCCCAGAATTCACGGCAACACGATAACTGACGCCCGCGAGCGACAGCAAATTTGCGAGTGCCAAAAGCGAGGGGACGCCGGCCGGTGTTATTGCGCGCCTCGGCTCACCACTTTCGATAGGGAAGGAACTTGCCGTGCATGGTGACCTTCACGCGATCGCCCTTCGGATCGGGGACCTTGTCGACGGTCATTTCGAAATCGATGGCGCTCATGATTCCGTCACCGAAGCGCTCGTGAATGAGCTGTTTGAGGGTCGTTCCGTAAACCTCGACGATCTCGTGAAATCGGTAGATGAGCGGATCGGTCGGGACCGCGCCACCGAGCGATCCCTTCGCCGGCGGCACCTGCAGCTCGGCGATCTGCTCTGGCGTGAGCCCGAGAAGCCCTCCCACAGCGCCGGCCTCGTCGGCATCCATGGCCTGTTGACCGAGGAGCGCCGAAGTCGTCCAGACGTCGCTGCGCCCGCAGGCATCAGCCAGCGCCTTCCAGGTGAGCTTCCTGGCGATCCTCGCGGCGACAACGGTCTCGGTGAGCTGCTGTCGAGTCGTGGTGGACATGGCTCCGGATGATAGCGCTGGGCCTGTTTCGGGCGGGTTTCGTTCACCGCCTCAGACGCGCTACCCGCTCTCGGCACTGACGGACGCGCTCAGGGGGCGTGGCCGTTTTCGAGCTCGTCGGCGCGGCGGGCGGCCTCGATGAGCAGCATCGTGGTGGGGGCGCCGATCTCGTCGTCGATGTCGCCCGGGTCGGTCTGGGTGAAGGCGAAGCGACCCTCGTTCCAGCCGAGCAGCTCGTAGACGGCAGCTTTGCGCGTCCGCCGCGAGCCCTCGATACGGGCACGGACGCCAACCGCCTCATCGACGCGGTGGCCGCCGCCGGCCACTGCGATTTCGTGGCCGACATCGCGGCCTGGCTGCCCCTCAAGGTGATCGGCGACGCCCTGGGCGTCGACGATGCCGACCACCCGGCGCTGCTCGAGTGGTCCGACACCCTGATGCGGGGCCAGGGCGGCGACTACAGCGACATCGAAGCCATGATGCAGGCCTTTGTCGACTACAACGCCTACGCCCAGCGGGTCATCGAGGCCCGGCGGGCCGTCGCCGACCGACGACCTGATGAGCATCCTGGTCCACGCCGATGTGGACGGGGACCGGCTGAGCGACGAGGAGATCATCTACGAGTCGCTGCTCATCCTCATCGGCGGCGACGAGACGACCCGCCACGTCATCACCGGGGGGTGTGGCAGTTGCTGCACACCGGCCAGTGGAAGCTCCTCCTCGAGGACCGTTCCCTGCTGCCCGGGGCGGTGGAGGAGATGTTGCGCTGGGTCAGCCCCATCAAGAACATGGCCCGCACGGTGACCCGGGACGTCGAGTTCCACGGCAGCACTTGCTGGCCGGCCAGAAACTCCTGTTGTTGTACCCCTCGGCCAACCGGGACGAGGACCGCTTCCCCGATCCGTTCCGCTTCGATGCGACCCGTAGGTCCCAA
>CAVRRT010000174.1:0-21620 GCA_963723305.1 uncultured Pseudomonadota bacterium | reverse complement strand
TTCGTCGTCGTCGGCGGCGGCCCGACCGGCGTCGAGCTGGCGGGAGCGATCGCCGATCTCTCCGCCGAGATCCTGCACCAGGACTTTCGGCGGGTGAAACCGTCGGAGACGCGCGTCGTGTTGGTGGAGATGGCCGACCGGCTCCTGCTGGCGTTCGAGCCGAAGCTGTCGGAGAGCGCGCGCCTGCAGCTCGGCGAGCTGGGTGTCGAGGTGCGCCTGGGCGTGCGCGTCGAGCAGATCGACGACGACGGCGTCCTGGTCGGCGGCGAAGTGATTCACAGCCGGACGGTCCTCTGGGCGGCCGGCGTCCGCCCCAGCCCGCTCGCCGCCGCGCTCGGGGCGCCGTGCGATCGCAGCGGACGCATCGTCGTCGAGCCGGACTGCACGATCCCCGGCCACCGCGAGGTGTTCGTCATCGGCGACATGGCGTCGCTGACGCCGGCCGGCGCCTCGGTCCCGCTCCCCGGCATCAGCCCGGTCGCCATTCAAGAAGGGCAGGCCGCCGCCCGCAACATCCTGCGCGCGAAGGGCTCTCTGCCGACCGAACCATTCCGCTACTTCGACAAAGGGTTCATGGCGACGATCGGACGGGCGCGCGCCGTCGCCAAGCTCGGCCGGTTGCGGATGACCGGTCTTGTCGCCTGGCTCGCCTGGGTCTTCGTTCACCTCTGGTACCTGGTCGGCTTCCGCAATCGGCTGGTGGTCTTCCTCAACTGGATCTGGGCCTACGTCATGGCCAACCCCGGCGCGCGCATCATCGCCGGCGGCTCATCGCGGCGCCCCCGCGGCACGCCAGGTGGCAATCGTTGAGCAACGCCGGAGCCCCCCAGTGATTCTCCCCCCCACCTTTGAGATCGCCGCCTCGGGCGGACCGATCGTCGTCCTGACCGGCGCCGGGATCTCTGCCGAGAGCGGCATCCCGACCTTCCGCGGGAGCGAAGGCTACTGGCGCGTCGGGTCGCGCAACTACCAGCCCACGGAGATGGCCACCTCGGCGGCGTTTTCCGCCATGCCGGAGGAGGTCTGGCGCTGGTATCTGTATCGGCGCGGGATCTGCCGCGCCGCCGCGCCGAATGCGGCGCATCTGGCGCTCGTGGGTCTCGAGCGGCAGCTCGGCGATCGGTTTCTGCTGGTCACGCAGAACGTCGACGGGCTGCACCTGCGGGCCGGCAGCTCCCAGGCGCGCACCTACCAGATCCACGGCAACCTCGACTTCTGCCGCTGCCGCAGCGGGTGCGCCCCGGCGGTCCGGCCGCTGCCTGAAGCGTTGGCGCACGACTGGGCGAAGCACCGGCCGCTCGACGGCGGCGAGCGCGCGGCGCTTCGCTGCGCGTGCGGCGACTGGCTGCGGCCGCATGTCCTCTGGTTCGACGAGTCGTACGACGAGCCGCTGTTTCGTTACGTCTCGGCCCTGCGCGCGGCGGAGACGTCGTCTGCGCTCATCGTCATCGGGACGAGCGGCGCCACCACGCTGCCGGCCCGCATGTGCGAGATTGTCGCCGCGCGCGGCGCGCCCTTCATCGTCGTCGATCCCGAGCCGACGGTCTTCTCGCGGCTGGCCGAGGAGAGCGCCCGCGGCGTCTACCTGCGCGGGACCGCGTCGTCCGTCGTCCCGTCGTTGATCCTGGAACTGACCGCCCGGGTCTGACCCCGAGCTATCCAGTCGAGCGGATGACAAAGGTGACAGATCTGGCGGAGCGCGACCCGTTCGTTGCCGCACAACTTTTCAGGCGCCCAAATGGGCCTTCCGGCATCGGAATTTGTAACTCCGGCGAATTCGGCGCATCACTAACGGCTCAACGGAAAGGACCGCCATGAAGAAGACGATGCTCGGACTGCTCCTGGGATTTTTCTCTTTCGTCGGGATGGCTGCCGCGACCGATCAACCGGCCCCTGCTCCCGCCGGCGCTCCTGGCAAGCCGGCGATCGATGCCACCGTCGCGCCGAAGCTCCCGGCGCGCGCAAAAATCGACTGGGAGAAGATGAACCAGAGCCAGCGCAAGAAGTACATGAAGGCCACGGTGCTTCCCGAGATGAAGAAGCTCTTCGTCGGCTTCGACAAAAAGTACAAGGACATGACCTGCATGACCTGTCACGGCGACAAGGCCGTCGAGAACAAGTTCAAGATGCCAAACGCCGATCTCCCCAAGCTGCCCGGCCCGACCGACCGCCCTGGATTCATGGCGCTCCAGCAAAAGAAGCCGGAGGCCGTGAAGTTCATGGGAACGCAGGTCAAGCCGGCCATGGCGGCGCTCCTCAACGTCGACGAGTGGAGCCCCACCAACCCGAAGGGCTTCGGCTGCTACGGCTGCCACACGCAGATGGCCGCTCCATCCGCCGCTGCCGCGCCTGCGGCGCCCGGCAAGCCGGCCGGCGGCGGCTGGTAGGTCTTCCGTAAATCCGACGGGCCGCCGCATCGCGCGGCCCGTCGCGATTCCGCGCTCGTCTGCGATCGCCCATTGATTCGGTGCTTCGCCTCGCGCTAGGCTTTGCTCGCTTCGCTCGTTTCGGGCCTCGCGTTTTTGACTCGACGATGAGCACCTCCCGTCTAGACCGCCTCGAGGGCGCCAGCCTTCAGCTGCTTTGGGAAGCAGTCGCCGAGGCCAAACGGCCGGTGATGGTGCAGTCCGACGACAAGGAGAGCGCCGCCCTGCTGCGGCTGGCGCGCCGCGCTTTCCATCCAGCCGAGCTCCCCTTCCCGCTCGTCGCACCCGAAGAGCTCGCGACGGCGACGGCCAAGCACGGCTTCGATCTGGTGATCGACGGTGACGTCGCGCGGGGCGGTGCCGGCCGCCAGCCGCCGCCGGTCTGGCGCCTGGTCCAGGCGATGAAGCGGCGGGGTGAAACCTTCCGTGTCTCCCCGCTCGCCGGCTGGAGCGAGCTCGACGTCCGGTTCTACGCCGGGCAGGCGCGCGGCGAGGGGCCGTCGTCGCTCGACCTGCACACCTGCGGCGGAAGGGGGACCGGCAAGAGCGCGCTGGCCGCTCTTTTATCGTCGGCATCCGCGGCGCGCGGCGCGCCCGACCAGCGCAGCTTCGTGGTGACCGACGTCCCGGGCCAGGATGACGACCCGCGCGGCGTCCTCACCGCCGCCTCGACCGCCGACCTGAGCGTGCTGGTGGTCGACGCGCGGCAGGGGCTGTCGACGCCGGTCAAGCGCGACATCGTTCTTCTCTCACTGCTCGGCGCGCGGCAGATCGTCCTGGCGGTCAACAAGATCGATCTCGCCGAGTACAGCCAGGCGGCCTTCGCCCGCGTCGAGGACGAGTACCGACGATTCGCCGCCGGCCTGACGCTCCCGGCCGTCACCTCCGTGCCGGTCTCGGCCACCAAGGGGGACAACGTCCTCACACGCTCCGCCGCCATGCCCTGGTACAAGGGGCCAACGCTGCTCGAGCTGCTCGACGCCGCCGACATGGACGAGGCGCGTCTCGCCGCGGCGCCGCTGCGACTGACGGTCCAGTGGCTGGCCCCCGCCGAAGCCGGGGCCGGCTTGGCCGGAACTGGCTTCGGCGGAACTGGCTTCGCGGGAACCATCGTCGCCGGCACGCTGCGCGTCGGCGACGCGGTCCGCGTTCAGCCGTCGGGCCGCATCAGCCGCGTCGCGCGCATCGCCACCCCCGGCGGGGATCACCCGCAGGCCACCGCCGGACAGTCGATCTCCGTGACGCTGGCGGACGCCTTCGATTTGGAGCGCGGCGATCTGATTGTCCCCGCCGACGCGCCGGCCGAGATCTCCGATCACTTCGAGGCGACCGTCGTCTGGGCGAACCCGGCGCCGCTCCTGCGCGGACGCGGCTACTTCGTCAAGATCGGCGCCCAGCAGGTGACGGGGACGATCGCCCCGCTCAAGCACAAGATCGACGTCGCCACGCTGGGGCGGCTGGCCGGCGTGACGCTGGGGATGAACGAGATCGGCGTCTGCAACGTCCACTTCGACCGCAACGTGGCCTTCGATCCGTACCAGCAGAACCACGACACGGGCGGCTTCATCATCATCGACCGGCTCTCGAACGAGACGGTCGGCGCCGGAATGCTGCACTTCGCCCTGCGGCGCGCCCAGAACGTCCACTGGCAGGCGCTGGAGGTGAATAAGGCCGCGCGCGCGGCGCTCAAGCGGCAGCGGGCCTGCGTGCTCTGGTACACCGGCCTCTCCGGCGCCGGCAAGTCGACGATCGCCAACCTGGTCGACAAGCGGCTGCACAGCATGAGCCGGCACACCTACCTGCTCGACGGCGACAACGTCCGCCACGGGCTCAACAAGGACCTCGGGTTCACCGACGTCGACCGGGTGGAGAACATCCGGCGGATCGGCGAGGTGGCCAAGCTGATGGTCGACGCTGGCCTCATCGTCAGCACCGCCTTCATCTCGCCCTTTCGCGCCGAGCGGATGATGGCGCGCGCGCTGGTGGCCGAGGGGGAATTCTTCGAGATCTTCATCGACACCCCGCTGGGGATCGCCGAGCAGCGCGATCCGAAGGGGCTCTACAAGAAGGCCCGCCGCGGCGACCTCAAGAACTTCACCGGCATCGACTCCCCCTACGAGGGGCCGGAGAATCCCGAGCTCCGGATCGACACCAGCTGCGGCTCGCCGGAAGAGGCGGCCGAGGCGATCGTGGCCTTTTTGCAGGCGAAAGGAATCCTGGCGTGAATCACAGCTACGTCTTCAACGGCGACGCCGATGGTTTGTGCGCGCTCCAGCAGCTGCGTCTCGACGGCGCGCCTCCCGGCCAGCTCATCACCGGGGTCAAGCGCGACATCGCGCTGCTCGGACGCGTGCGCGGCGCGCAGAGGGGCGATCACTGCACGGTGCTCGACGTCTCGCTCGACGTGAACCGGGCCCCGCTGCTGGCGCTGCTCGAGGCGGGGGTGCGGGTGCGCTACTTCGACCATCACTTCACCGGCGAGGTCCCCCAGCACCCGGGCCTCGAGCCGCACCTCGATCTCAGCCCCGAGGTCTGCACCAGCCTCCTCGTCGACCGCGCCCTCGACGGGCGGTTTCGCCGCTGGGCCATCGTGGGCCTCTTCGGCGACAGCCTGGGCGACGTGGCGCGCCCGCTCTGCGCCGCGGCCCGGCTCGATGCCGCGGCGGCCGACCGCCTCAAGGAGCTCGGCGTCGCCATCAACTACAACGCCTACGGCGAGACGATTGCCGACCTGCATGTCCCGCCTGGCGTTCTGGCCGAGGAGATGGCGCCTTACGGTGACCCGCTCGAGTTCGCCGAGCGCTCCGCCACCTGCCGGCGGCTCGCCGAGGGGTTCCGGCAGGACATGGAGCTGGCCCGCGGTCTGGCCCCCGCCCGCCGGGCCAAGGGAGCCGTCTTCTTCACGCTGCCGGACGCCGCCTGGGCCCGGCGCGCCAGCGGCACGCTGGCCAACGATCTCGCCAAGTCGTACGCCGGCGACGCGGTGGCGATCGTCTCGCCCAAGACCGAGGGCGGGTACCTGGTGTCGGTGCGTGTGCCGCGCGACTCATCCGTTTCGGCCGAGGCCTTCTGCCGCACCTTTCCGACCGGCGGCGGACGGCGCACCGCGGCCGGCATCAACCATCTGCCGGGCGAGGATCTCCAAAAATTCGCCGACGCCTTCGAGGCACGATTCGGCGTGGGGTGAAAGGGCGCCCCAGATAACGTGAGCCTTTCCAGCCCGCCACTGCTACTGCGATAAAACGGCCTCCGAGCATGACTCGGATCGGATCATGAACAGCATCTTCTCTCGAATGGGCAGGGTCTACCGCGTGCTGCGGCGGACCTTCGGCGTCAGGGTGGTACCGCTCTTCATCGCGGTGCTCTTTGGCTTCGTCCGCACGCTCGTGGCTATCGCGATGGCGCTGGACAACGTCTTCTTCCCGCGACTGCGGAGGACGCGGGCCAACCGCCCCATCGTGCTGGTCGGCAATCCGCGCACCGGGACCACCTTCCTGCAGCGGTTCCTGGCCGACGAGGGATTCGGCTCGGGGATGGAGCTGTTCCTCATGCTCTACCCGTCGCTCCTCCTGCAGAAGATGCTGCGCCCCCTCTTGCCGTTGCTGGAACGGGTGAGCCCCGCCAAGTTCCACTCGACCGACGCCCACCAGACCAGCTTGAGCTCGGTCGAGACCGACGACGTCGGCGTGCTGTTCCGCTATCTCGACGGCTTCTTTCTTTACGGCTTCTTCCTGTCGTTCGACGACGAGGATCTGCTCCCCTGGTTCGACCCGCGGGTGCGCGACACCTCGAAGCGCGACGCCGCCTGGCTGGACGCGCTCTGGCGCCGGAGCCTCGTGGTCCACAAGTCGGAGCGCAACATCGCCAAGCTGTTCTCGCTGGCCGTCCGGTTGCCACAATTCCTGGCCAACTGCCCGGAGGCGCAGATCCTCTACATGGCGCGCGATCCCCTCTCGGTGATCCCCAGCTCGATGAGCCTGGTCATCGGCGTGCTCGACAAGGCGGTCGGTTTCTGGTCGCTGCCGGATCCCGTCCGCCAGCGCTGGCTCGACCGCATGTACAAGGCCTGGGTCCTCCTGCTGCAAAAGTTCCACGAGGACTGGACCGGCGGCGCCATCGACAAGCAGCGCGTCTTCATCGTCCGCTACGACCGGATGATGGCCGACTTCGAGGGGATGATGGAGGAGATGTGCCAGTTCCTGGGGCACGAGATGACGCCCGCGCTGCGCGCCACGGTCGCCAAGCGCGGCGAGAAGCAGCGCAAGTACGAGTCCGAGCACAAGTACGACCTCGCGAAGTTCGGTCTGAGCGAGGAGCAGAATCCGGCGCGACTGCGCTTTCTTCTACGACACCTTCTTGCCCCCGCTCGACCTCAGCGTCCCGGCGCCCATCCCGGCACCGGCGGCCGCCCGCTGAAGGAGAATGCATGCCTGAGATTGGACGACGAGCTCTCGTCACCGGCCTGGAGCTGGTGTTCCTTTCGGTCGCGTTGTCCCTCTCCGCTTGTAAGGCGACGGCGACCGGCGACGGCAGCGGCGGCTCCACCGGCAGCGGCGGCTCCACCGGCAGCGGCGGCTCCACCGGCGCGGCCGGCAGCGCCGCCACCGGGTCGGCCACCTTCAACGTCACGATCACCCCGAGCACGTCGGTCGCCACCGTCGAGATCGTGACCTGGTCGGTCAACGTCTCGATCGACAGCGCGGTCATCGACTTCGGCACCGACGCGAACAACCTCGAGTTCGAGGCGCCCGTCGATCTGACCCAGACCAACTACCGCACGTTGCTCCTCGGGATGAAGCAGAACACCAGCTACGCGGTGCGGATCACCGCGCAGGGCGGCGGCAAGACCTACGTCAGCGACGTCTCCACGGTCAAGACAGGCTATCTGCCGAACGGGCTTCCCGTCTTCACGGTGACCGACAGCAACGCCTCGGCGCTGTACGCCGGCGGCGGATTCACGGTCAACTGCATCGGCCTCGCCGGCTCGCCCGGCATTCCCGGCCAAACGGGGAAGACGGTCATCTTCATCCTCGACAAGGACGGCGCGCTGGTCTGGGCGCTTGACGTCACCAGCACCATGGCCAACAACTGCTCACGCGCCCGGATGTCCTACGACGGCCAGTACATGTTCGCGGCCAACTTCGCCAACTCGTCGACGGCCGGCGTCGTCTACCGTATCGGGATGGACGGCATGGGGACGGGGACCACCTGGAGCCTCCCGGGCCGCAGCCACGACATGGCGCTGCTCCCCAACGGGAACGTCGTCTACTTCGCCACCGACAACATGATGGCGAACACCACGAACACCGCCGAGCAGATCATGGAGCTCGACACCTCCACCGGCACATCGACCAAGATCTACGACGAGGCGACCGACTTCGGCGCGCTGATCACCTCCGGCATGGGGATGCCACACACCAACCACATCACCTACTCACCCGACCTGCAGGCGGTCACCGTGTCGATGCTCTTCCTCAGCACGGTCGCGGTGGTCAGCTACCCGGGCGGCAAGCTGCTGGCGACGTTCGGCGGCAGCAAGTCGGACTTCAGCGCCATGAACTGGACCTGGGAGCACGGGCACGACGTGCACTCCGACCACATCTGGATCTTCAACAACAACCAGAGCGGCAATGCGCACGTGCTGGGGTTCACCTACAACGAGTCGAACAAGACGGCCACGAAGACGCTCGACTACAACCCCGGCATCTCCTGCACCACCTTCGGCGACGTCAAGGAGCTGCCGAACGGCAACCTCTACGTGACCTTCTCCGACACAGGCGTGTTCCACGAGATCACCAAGACAGGGACGCTCCTGCGCCAGATCACCACCACCACGGCGGTCGGCTACTCCGAGCACCGCGGTACCTTGTACGGCCCTCCCCCGCCCTTCGCCACCAACTGACCTCCCCCGCCACCCCTCCGGCCTCCCTCCGACCCAGGGAGCGGACCCGAGGCCCGCCCGCTGGAAGAGTTCGGTGGGCGAACCACAGAGCGGAGCCGAGGCCCGCCCGCCGGAAGGAGTCGGTGGGCGAACCACAGAGGGGAGCCGAGGCCCGCCCGCCGGTGGGAGTTCGGTGGGCGAACCCAGGGAGCGGAGCCGAGGCCCGCCCGCCGGAAGGAGTCGGTGGGGATATCTCTCCGCCGCGAGCCCGCAGGCCGCTCCGATCTTTCGCGGCCGAGGATTCCTTCTCGCGAGCGGCGGAGAGATATCCCCACCGACTCCCCCCGACGGAAGAACGAGCGAAGCGCGGTGAAGCGAGCCGAGCCTAGCTGCGCTCGAGGTACGCCGTCGTGAAGTAGTCGTCCTTGGCGTTCGGCGAGAAGACGACCTTCTTCGAGTCGAAGATCGACTTGCGGCCGTTCTGCTTGTTGGTCATCTCCATGTGCATCGCCCGGTACCGCTTGTTCTTCGGGTCGAGCAGCTTGATGTCCTGGGCGATCAGCTCCTTGAGCAGCTTGCCGTCTTTGTCGTAGTAGAGCCCGCGCACGACGGCCATCTTCGCCTTGCTCACCCAGTAGGTCTTCTTCGAGTAGCCCTCGGCCTCGGCGATCTCTTTGCTCTTCGGCAGGAGGTCGATCACGTAGCACGGCTCGCCCCCCGAGACTTCTTCCTTCACCAGCGTGTAGTTGAAGTCGTCGAGCGAGGGGATGTTGAGATCGCCGTAGGAGAACTCGCTCCCCATGAAGCTCTGCGCGCGCTGCGTGCTGACGACCCGGCGGGTCTTGCGCAGCGCCGGCAGGTAGATCCAGACGTCGTCGGGCTTGGTCTCGTAGTCGTAGACCAGGATCCCCGTCCCCTGGACGTCGGCCGGCGACAGGAATCGATAGATCCGCTTCTCCGTCTTGCCGCCGTCGTAGAGCTTGGTCGCCATCGAGATCTCTCGCTCGCGCGCCTGGCCGTTCTCGCCGACGACCGTCATCTTGATGACCGCCTCCGAGCCGTCGAGCTTTCGGGTGACCGTCACCTTGTCCATGATCTCGCGGGCTGAAGGAGCCTTCTCCGCCCGCGCCGGTCCGGCGAGCAGCAAGGCGAGCGCGGCGAATACGAATCGGCGGGTGTGCATGATGGTCCTCGTGGTCAGAAGGTGAACCGCAGCTCGGCGTAGCCGGCCGAGAGCGAGGCGTCGATGATTCCGAACAGCGTGTCGGGAGGCCCGTGAAACACCTGGGCGCCGACATAGGCGGTCATTGCGTCCGACAGGCGGTAGCCGATCCGCGGCGTCACCAGCCACTCGCGGGTGGTGAAGTTGAGCAGGCAGAGCGACGACAGCGACAGCGTCTCGTGCAGCGTCAGCCACTCGAACCGCACCGTCGCCAGGTGCTGAATCTGCGCCGTCTGCGAGAAGAGGATCTGGTTGATCTTGGCCAGCTGGCCGTTGATGCTGTCGGTGACGAAGGTGGCGTTGGCCATCGACTCCATCGGCAGCACCGACGTGTCGAGCGTCATCTGCGGGCTCTGCTTCTGCCAGTCGAACACGTAGCGGCCGAGGTACTGCACGATGACGCTGAGCGACCCGAAGGTGTGGTCGGCGCCGAGCACGTACTGCAGGTCGGGCTAGGCGACCGCGTCCCGGTTCTGCCAGTCGTAAGGCTGCCGGTAGGCCACCTCCCCGCGCAAGGTCACCACCTCACCGAGCGACGTCGAGAAATCGAACCCCAGCACCTGTTGGTCATAGGCCGTCCGCGACACCAGCACCGACGGCGGCGTGGTCGCCCGGATTGCCGTCGGCATCGGCGGTCAGCGTCAGGCCGGTCAGCGTCAGCCCGGGCAGCAGCGCCGACCCGTGGAGATACGACACGGACATCTCGATGGCTGGCGAGCTCGAGGTGTAGGCGCACCCCTTCGATGCCGTCTTGAGATCCAGCGACGGGAAGACCGGCGCGACCGTACGAGACGTACGGGGGGAGCGCCACCGCCGGGAGCTCAGTGGGCAAGTAGATCGGCATCCAGACCCCCTCCAGCCGAAACGGCGCGAAGCGCAGGAAAGCGCGCGCGCCCGCGTTGCCGAGGCGGATGTCGTCCTCGAGCGGCGAGCGGATCCGAAAATCGACCGGCGTCAGGTTGTTGGTCGGGTTGAGCGCGTCGGCCCGCCCCCACACGATGATCTGCTGACCGAGCCGCAAGTCGATCGGACCCAGATAGGCATTGACGTAAGCCTCGCGCAGCTCGACCACCGTCCCCTGCGTCCGATCGCCCTGCAGCCCGTAGCGGACGCGCGCCTCGGCGAAGCCGTCCCCGTAAGCTGCCCTTCGCGGTCCGCAGCGCCAGATCGAGCTCGCCGTAGCCGGACTTGAGCTCGGCCGCGTCGGCGCCGGAGACCTTGCCCGCGAACATGTCGCCGCGGATATAGCCCGAGAGCGTGAAGGGACGGCGCAACCGACTCGCCGGGGCCCGCGGCCGGCGCGGCGCCGCGGCGCTTTGCTCGAACAGGCCGCCGCCGGTCTCCCCGGCGGGCGCTCCCGCGGGCGCCGCATCGCGCCGTCACCGTGGCGCTCCCGCGGGCGCCGCCTCGACGCCACCGTCGGCAGACGCCCCGGCGCCGGCGCCGCGGGTACCGCCGGCGGGTGGCCGGCGCGGCATTGCCGCCACCGTCGCCCGGCTCCCCGCGCCCGCCCGCCGCCCGCGCCCCGTCGCCGCGACCAACGCGGCGGCGCACCCGCCGGATAGTTCGGCATTCGTCTGCGGCGCGCGGCCTTCATCACCTCTCGACTGGCCGAGCACCGCGGAGCCCGTCCACTCCCCGGTCGCCATGACCATCGAGTAACCGGCCGCGGCGCTGCCCAGCACCAGCTTGTCGCCCGCCTTCAACGTCCGCTCCCGCAGCAGGCTGCCGGTAGGTCACGCCGATGCTGGCGCTGGCCGTGTTGCCGTAGAGCGCGTGCGTGTAGACGCCCTTTCCTTGATCGATCGCCGATGTCTTCGAAGATCTTGCGCACCATGATCTCGCTCGGTTGGTGAAAGACGTAGTGGTCGATGTCGTTCGGCTTGCAGGCCGAGCGCGCTCGAGCCGCTCGGTCACCCAGGGGGGAATGTATTTGCCGAGGCGCATGAGCTCAACCGAAGACGACACCAGCGTCCCGCCGATCGGCACCTGGCAGAGCTGCCAGTGATCGGGCGCGGTGAAGGTGTTGATCGCCATCAGGCGCAGGCCGCCGCCGGGGAAAGGCGACCTTCGCAGGAGCATGCAGGTCGCCGCGTTGCCGACGGTCAGCCCCGCGGTCTTCATCTGAAGGTCGCGGACGGTCTGGATGTCGTAGCTCAAGAACGGCCCCGAAAGCTCGGAGGCGCAAATCAGCGCGGTCCGGTAACTCGGGTGAAGCGTCAGGTACCCCGCCGCCGTCTGAATCGCCTCCAGGTGCCCCACGCAGGCGGCCGTCACGTCGAAGGCGTGCGTCGTCTTGAGGCCGAGCTTGGCCGCCATCTCCATCGCCGTCGCCGGCTCGAAGTACTGGCGGGCGATGCCGCCGGAAATCACCAGGTCGACCTCGTCGAGGGAGACGTCGTTTTGCGCCAGGCAGTCTTTCGCCGCCATCACCGCGTAGTCGGCCACGATGCCCGGGGCGCTCGTCGCTCTCGAGGTAGCGGACCTGCGTCTTGCACAGGCCGAAGACGCGCTCGATGGCCGAGGCAATCATGGCGAACTCGGCGTCGCTCCCCTTGAAGCGCGCGCGTACGCGTCCGATGATTTCGGCGTTGTCGACCGCCGTCGCGGGCAGTGCGACGCCCGGCTTCGACAGATGCAATTCGGGGAGGCTCAAGAACAGCTTCCGGGGGGCCTTGGGAGAAAAATCACGCTATCACACGCTCCATCACCGTCGAGACCAAACAGCAGCGATCAGTTGGGCGACGCGCCAAAAATGAGCGGTGCGCCAAAAACGAGACCGTCCTGCCGATTAACTGAGCCGATCTTCTCGACGGTCGATCCCCCCACAGCGCTGATTTATCGACCTCCAACAAATAAGAAATGCAGCCGCTCGTCGATTGCATGAGCCGATCCAGTAAAACGCGGATCGTGGCGGGAGAGATGCCGATCGTGTCGACGGCGGACCCGCTTTACGTTTTAATTCGCCGCATGAGATCCAGCCCCCTCCGTCACGGTTTTGCTCTTCACCTCCCGCTGGCGCTCGCCGCCGCGCTGCTGCCCGCGTGTGGAGGATCGGGCACCACGACCGGGACCGGCCCGGTCGGCAACGTGGTCATCGAGGACGTGAATAACTATTCGTCGACGAGCACCCTGACGGTCCCCGTCGTCGAGACGACGGCGGCGACCGATCTGTCGATCTCCTGGGACGGAATCACCAAGGATCTCCTCTGCCATCCGGCGCAGTCGATCGACAACGTCGCCTTCCTGCGAATTGGCAACATGAGCCAGAGCCAGGTGGAGGACAAACTGGCCCAGGGGCAGCTGACCTCCACCGAGGTCACCACCTACCGCGAGTTCCACACCAACGGCGCGACCTCGACGATGCTCTCCGATCTGTCGTTCGGGTCGCCGCTGGTACCCATGACGGACTACGTGGTCGCGCCGAGCACGCAGTACCTGATGCTCTTCACCCACGGCACGGTGCTGGGGGTCGGCGCGCAGTCGATGGTCTTCCTCTCGCCCTCGACGACGTCGATGAACCTCACGGTCAGCGCGCCCGACGCCTGCAGCAACAACGTCCTCGACTTCATCCCCACCCTCAGCAGCACGCCGGTCTCGATCCCGACGGCCGGTCCCTGGAAGGTCGACTGGAGTCAGAATCACCAAGGACAACTTCGGCAACCCGCTCGACTTCGGGCAGACCAAGCTGGACACGGTCGAGGTGGGCTTCTTCCAGGGGGAGCAACCGGCGCAAATCCAGGCCGACTTCCTCAACGTCCAAACCGACGCCACCAACCTCTACACCTATGCCGTCCCTGCCGGACAGAAGTACGTCGACCTGGCCAGCACGCCCTCGAGCGGCGGCGCCTTCCCCGGCTTCAGCGCCACCGCCGGGACAGGAACTTGGGCCGTGGCGGTCCTCTGCAGCACCTGCTCGGTCCCGGCGCCGGTCGTGTTCTCCATTCTCCAGCCCCAGTAGCGGGCTTTGAGGTCCCTCTCAGCCCTCACCGCGCTCGTCGTGGCGTCAGCCCTGGCCGGCTCGGCGCTGGCCGACGGCGGATATTACCAGGGCGCGCTCGGCGCGCGCGCCGCCGGACGTGGCGGGGCGTTCGTCGCGCGGGCCGATGACGTCACGGCCGTCAACGTCAACCCGGCCGGGCTCGCCCAGCTCGACGGAACCGTCATCGAGATCGGCGACCAGGCCGGCTACAACGGCTACGACTACACCCGCGCGCCGACGATCGACTACGGACAGAGCGGCACGCCCCTGGTGTCGTTCGACAAGGTGAGCAACGGCGCCCCTTGGCAACCCCTCCTCCCCTTCGTCGGCGTGGCCTCACGCCTGGGCCTGCCGAACTGGAGCTTCGCCCTTTCGGCGTTCGCGCCGCCCGGGATCAGCAAGCTGCAGTTCCCGGAGAGCGGCGGCCAGCGCTACCTGATGGTCGACCGCGAGGCGATCATCATCGACTACGCCGCCAGCGTGGCCTGGAAGTTTCGCGACCTCTTCGGCGTCGGCCTGACCTTCGCGTGGATCACGGTCCCGCGGCTCGACTACTCGCTGATCATCAACGCCAACACCTCCCCCGGCGCGAGCAACCCGGTGTCGAGCAACTACGACATCCTGGCCGAGACGAAGGGGTCCGATCTCTTCACCCCCAACCTGATCGTGGGGGCCTGGTATCGCCCGCGCCCGTCGCTGCAGTTCGGTCTGGCCGGCCAGATCTTCCCCGCCAGCATCGTCACGCACAGCACGCTCAACCTGACCGCGCTCGACCAAGCGCTGCTCGGGCCTATCACGACCTCACGGAACGGCGGTCCGCCGGCGAGCGACGTGTCCGTGACCCTGCCGCTGCCGTTGCTCGTTCGCGCCGGGGGACGCTACCGCCGGATGGTCGGCGGGCGGGAGCGCTACGACCTCGAGCTCGACGTCGAGTACGAGACCTGGTCGCGCGCGCAGAATTTCACCGTCGGCACCAACAATCTCGAGGCCCAGGCGCTCAACCAGAACGTGCCGCTGGGGACGATCGAGATCGCCAAGCACTGGAACGACACCTTCAGCGTCAAGGTAGGCGGCGACTTCAACCTGGTCCCCGATCGCTGGACGCTGCGCGCCGGCGCCTACTACGAGACCGCCGTCGCCCCTGCCAGCTACGCGAACGTCGACTTCCCGGGCGGCCAGGAGCTGGGCGCCGCCGTCGGCGCGTCGCTGCTGCTGCGACCGCTCGAGCTCGCGCTCACCTACCAGCTCCGCTACCAGCCCAGCTTCACGGTCACCGAAGCCGACGCGCGCGTCGAGCAGCAGAATCCGAACTTCCCAGGGCAGCCAGAACCGGTGGTCAACGCCGGCACCTACGCCGCCACGTCGCACCTCGTGGCGCTGGCCCTCATCTATAGGTATGGCCAGTAAGGAGAGAGCGATGCCACGCAACGAACTCGAGATCCTCCGCCGCCGTCGCCGGGCTCGCCGCGAGCCTGCTGGCGCTGATTCGTCTTTTTCGGCTTGGGCCGAGCGGCGCGCTCCCGTCGCTCGACGCGCCCGAGCTGGCGCAGGGTCCCTACTCGTCGATGCACATGCTGCTGCAAAAGACGGTCCTCAAGATAAACGTCGCCACCATCGACGTCCGCGTCGACAGACCGACGCAAAGCCGCTTCGCCGAGCTGGCGCGCGACAGCCGTACTCCTACCAGCTCGACGCCCAGCTGGCGGCCGCCGCCATCGGCGCGCGCGCGCGGCAGTGCAGATGCAGTTCGTGCGCGACGTCCCGCTCAACCGCTGGATCGAGCGTCGTGCGCGACAACCTGGAGCTGGCGCGCGAGGCCGGCCTCATCACGCGCGACATCGAACGCAAGGTCAGCGACGGGATCCCGCAGTGGTTCGCCCCGCTCGCGGACCGCGGCTATCAGAAGGGGGACCGCCTCATCTACACCGTCACCCCCGACACCCTCCGCACGGTGGTCATCTCGGCGGGCGGGCAGCTGCTGCTCGATCTCAGCGAGCGCGAGCAAGGGGCGCGGAAGGTCGTGCTGGCCAGCTACTTCGCCCCCAAGAGCGACACCCGCGAGCTGCTGATCCGTTCGCTCCTGGAGAAGCGCTGAGCATGCTGCGCCGCTATGTGACCGCCATCGTCGGCCGGCCCAAGCTGGTCATCGCGCTGGTTGCGCTGGTGACGGTGACGCTGGGCTTCTTCATGACCCACCTGCACGTCCTCTTGGACGTCGACGCGCAGATCCCCCCCGGTCACCCGCTGGTGATCACCGGCAAGCGGATCGAGAAGCTGTTCGGCGGCAAGTACATGACGGTGATCGGCTTTTATCCCGCCTCGGGGACCATCTACACGCCCGACATCCTGGGCAAGGTCTCGCGCGTCACCGCCCAGCTGGAGAAGCTCCCCGGCGCCAACCCGGGGAGCGTCCTCTCGCTCATGTCGTCGCGGGTCAAGGACGTCCACAGCTCGGCCGACTCGCTGGAGATCACGCCCCTGGCCACCAAGGTCCCCCAGAGCGACGCCGAGATCGCCGCCTTTCGCCAGCGCGTGAAGGCCAATGGGTTCTTGACCAGCCTGTTCGTCAGCGACGACGGCCGCGCCACCTCCATCCTGGTCGACTTCAACGACTTCGAGAAGGCGGGCGGCTCGCGCTATCTCTACGACCACCTGGAGGCGATCCTGGCGCCCGAGCGGGCGCCCGGCCTGGAGATCGTGGCTGCCGGGGCGCCGACGGTCCTGCACTGGCTGCTGGTCTACACCCGGCGGGTCGCCCTCCTCTTCGTCCTGGCCCTGGCCATGATCGGCTACCTGCACTACCGCGCGTTTCGCACGCTGCAGGGGATGATCATCCCGCTCGTCACGGCGATCATGGGCGTCGTCTGGGCGTTGGGGCTCATGGGCCTCATCCGCGCGCCGATGGACCCCTGGAACATCATGACGCCGATCCTGCTCCTGGCGATCGGCGCCGGACATTCGGTGCAGATCCTCAAGCGTTACTATGAGGAGTACAACCGGCTGCACGCCGAACGGCCCGATCTCTCGCCGGTCGAGCACAACCGGCTGGCCGTCATCGAGGCGACGACCAAGGTCGGCCTGGTCATGCTGGCGGCCGGAACGATCGCCGCGCTCAGCTTCGGCTCGCTGGCCACCTTTGGCCTGCCGACGATCAAGAACTTCGGCCTCTGCACCGCGTTCGGGATCGTGGCCGCCCTGACGGTGGAGATGACGTTCATCCCCGCCATCCGCGTCCTCATGTCGCCGCCCTCGGAGCGACAGACCGAGCGGGAAAAGCGCGAGGAGTACTTCGACCCCATCCTGGAAAAGCTGGCCAACATGGTCCGCCACCGCAAGGAGCGGCCCATCGTCTGGGTGTTCTCCGGCCTCATCGTCCTGGCGCTGATTGGCCTGACGCGCCTCGAGGCGGGCAACAACCTCGCCGCGCAGTTCTTCGAGGGCAACGCCCCCGTCCACGGATTCCGGATGGCCGACGCGCGGCTGGCCGGCACGCGCGTCATCCAGGTGCTGGTGACGGGGAGCGCGCCCGATGCCATCAAGGACCCCGCGGTCATCGAGCGCATGGACCAACTGGGGACGTTCATCGCGCACCAGCCGCTCCCCGTCGGCAAGGTGGTGTCGATCGTCGATCTCCTGAAACAGATAAGCCTGGCCGTCGACAGCAGCGGCGGCGGCAAGCTGCCCGACACCTCCCAGGGCGTCTCGCAGTACCTCTTGCTCTACACCATGGGGGGCGACGAAGAGGACCTGAGCCACTTCGTCGATCGCCCGTTCCAGCACGCCGTCATCACCGCCTACCTGCGCACGGATGATTTCCGCGCCATGAAGAAGATGACCGTCGCCGTGCAAGCCGAGGCTGACCGCCTGTTCGCGGGGCTGCCGGTCACGGCCCGCGTCGGCGGCGGCGTCACCAACGCCATCGCCCTCAACGAGACGATGGTGCACGGCAAGACCATCAACCTCATCCAGATCTCGATCCTGGTCGTGGTGATCACCTCGATCCTGCTGCGCTCGCTGGCGGGGGGATTCCTGGTCCTGCTGCCGCTGGCCACCGCCGCGCTGGTGAACCTGGGCCTCATGGGGTGGACCGGGATCTTGCTGTCGATGGGGACGGCGGCCATCTCCGCGATGGCCGTCGGCATCGGCGCCGACTACGCCGTCTACTTCATCTTCCGCGTGCGCGAGGAGTTCCAGCGCACCGGCGATCTGCGGGAGGCGACCGCCACCGCGCTGACCACCTCCGGCAAGGCGATCGCCTACGTGGCGAGCGCGGTGGCCGGCGGCTACCTCTGTCTGGCGCTGTCGTTCTTCAAGGTGCACGTCCTCCTTGGCGTCCTCGTCGCGCTCACCATGGTGACCAGCAGCGCCGCCACGGTCGCCTTCCTGCCGGCGGTGATCCTGATGGTCACGCCGAAGTTCCTGCGACGTCGCGCCCCGGACGTCGTGGCCGCGACCCCAGTGCCCGAGAGCCGTCGCGTCGGCGGCGCGTCCTGAGCCCCCGACGGTGCCGGCCAGGCCCTCTCGGCCACGCCCTCTAATGTTGCCGAGCGCGGGCGGCCCCAGGCTCTGGCGCCCGCCGCCGGGCGGCCGCTACTTACAGGGCTGCGTGGCCGGCACGAGCACCGTGAGGTACCAGGGCGCGGGGTTGCGGCAGTTGGTGCAGAGGAGGCCGACCAGCCAGGTTCCGGTCGAGTCGACGCCCGGGAAGCTCTTCCCTTGGCTGTCCATGAGCGTCGTGAAGTCGAGCGTCGTGCCGGAGGGGATGTCCGCGGTGTACAGATCCTCGGCGACGGTCTGGAGGTCGAGGAACTGGCTCTCGAGCTCGGCCGGCGTCTGGCTGTAGTGGCCGACGATCGCGCTCGCGATATTGGTCGGAATGAACGTCTCTCCGAGGGCGTTGGTGGCGATCTGGCTCCAGTCGAGGGTGAGCGCCGCCGTTCCCGCAGGGACGCCCGTCGGGTGAAGGCTGTGGAGATCCGCCGAGTACTTGAGCGTCGTCGAGCTGTTGGTCAGCTTGACGGTCGTGTTGGTCGAGGTGGGATCGAGCGTGAACGACTGCAGCATCCGGATGTTGGTTCCCAGGTTCGAGCCCGTTTGCGCCGCGATGGCGAAGGTCGAGTTGGCGGGCGTATACGTCGTGGCGTCGAGGTAGGGGGCGGCCTTGGTGGCGTCGATGTTCTCTCCGCCGGCGGTAAAGTCGGTGTAGAGGCTGGCCGAGGTGACGCCGCCGGTCGGATTGAACTGCGGGGGCGGCGTGATGACGATCGAAGAGGTCGCGAACATATCGTCGTTCAGCTGCATCTCGAAGGTGGCGGCCGGCAGGTTCACGAGGAGGAGAAAGATGGTGGTCAGATCGGTCTGGGGATTGACCGGATGAGTGAGGAAGTCGGTGGTCACTCCACTCCAATCGAACGTCAGGTCCGACATCGGCATGACACTCACCGGCGACAGCATGATCGAGCTGGAGAACGCGTAGTCGTTCGCTTCGTCCGCGACGATCGTCCCGTTCGTGCAGGTCACGCTCTCGCCCGAGCTGCTGCTCTTGCAAGCAGTCGTCACGAGCGGCAGGAGTGCGAGGGCGGCGAACAGCGGAACTTTGGCTCGTCTCATCAGATGGACCTCGGCAAGCAGAGAGGGTGGCTCGAGACTCTATCTCGTCGCATCGACCGGGGGGAACTTACCTCGTCGGTGCTCCGTAGAGGGTGGCGCGCTTTTCCATAAATCCGAATGGAGACTGGCTCGAGATCTGCTGGAGGACGGTGCCGCTGGAGCTGACCTCCTGCACGACGTCCCCTGTCCCGAAGTCGACGATGGTGTTGCCGTTGCCGCTGCCATTCGGTCCGTTGGTCGTCATCCGCTGCACATCTCCCAGCACCATGACACTGTGGGTTGGATTCGAGGTGTAGGACCACTTCTTGGTCGACGTCTTCGCCGTGGTGTCGAGCGTCAGCTCGAGCGCCATCGCCGGCCCGGTACCGCCGGTCGACGAGCTGTTGTTGTTGAAGAGGAGGATGTCGGTCGTCGAGAGCAGGTGGAAGCCGTGCTCGCCGCCGCTCCACAGGTCACCGGTGAAGGTGCTGGTGATCCCCATCGTATTTCCGTTCAAGACCCAGACGGTCGCACCCGTGGTGTGCGACACCTTCGTCAGGCAATCGTTGTCGAGATCCGAAAAGACGAGCGTGTCGTCCGTCTGCGAGTATTCGATGTTGTTGACGTGGCAGGCGCCGGTCCCGCCATGCGCCGTCCTCGAGTTGACCACCGTGGTGGCAGTGGAGGTGGGGGTCCCGTTGGCCGGGAACAGCTTGATGTCGTCGCAACCGTTCGATCCGCTGGCATAGAAGGCCACACTCCCGTCGGGAAGCGGCGTGACCTGATGGCTCATGTTGGCGAAGGGTGTGGAAAAGTCGGTGTCGGTCAGCCCGTCCATCGTCACGCGATGCACATGGGTAGAGCCCGTCATCGCAGGCACGTTGCCGTTGTTGATCCACATGTAATTGCCGTCGTAGCTCATCCGGGTGCCGCACCCGTCGCTGCCGTCGGCGTACCACCAGACGAAGTCCCCGTCGACGTCGAGAATGAACGACTGGATCGTCGAGCCCTGGTACGAGCCGATGACCAAGAAGCCGCCGTAGAGCGCCGCCTTGTTGCTCGTCGTCGTCGTCAGCTGGGGGAGCCCGCCATTGGGGAGCGCGCCGGTCGTGATCATGTTGTCGCCGCTGGTGCAGGTCCCGCTGCTGGTGGTCACCGAGATCTGATAGTGATACGTCTTCGAGGCCTTCATCCCGAGCAGCAGCGTCCGATAGCTCGCCGCGGTGAGGCTGACCGGCGCCGTCATGCCGTAGGTCGTGTCGAGGCCAAAGTTGATGTGCGCCTCGGTCGGGCTCGAGGCCGTCGTCGTGAAGGTGACGATGCCCACCGTCGGGATCTTCGTGCTGGTCGACGCCGTGGGCGTGATGGTGCACGAGGCCGTCGTGCCGCCGGTCCCGGTGGCGCCGCCGGTCCCGGTGCCGCCGCCGGTCCCGGTGCCGCCGCTGCCGCTGCCCCCAGTCCCGCTGCCGCCCTTCCCGCCCGCGCCGCCGCCTGTTCCGGGGCGCCCGCCCGTCGCCACGTTGCCGCCGGTCCCCGTCCCGTTACCACCGGTGCCGGTCCCGCTGCCGCCCGTCCCCGTTCCACTGCCGCCCGTGCCGGTCTCCCCGCCGCTGGCGCTCGTTCCCCCGGTGGCGCTGGCGCCGCCGCTCCCATCGCCCAGGAACCCCTCGCTCTTGGCGCACCCAAGGCCGATCCAAAGGGCACATCCGCAGAGAACCAGAGGCGTCGAGAGATGCCGCATAGACGAACCCCTTCTCCAATTCGTCATTGGTTGTAGAGAGCAGTGACGGTAGTGGCCGAAACCGGCTCGAAAGAATTCAGATTTTCGCCGAGCCCGCAGCCGACGGAGCCGCAACGCGCCGCACCGTTTCCACCGTTCCAGAAAGCGGCACCGACCGGCCAACATCGACACCAAGAGCCAGGCGGCGACACCGGCGAGCGTCAGCGGGGAGGCGGCCCGTAGAGAGTGGCCCGCTTCTGCATGTAGCCGAAGCTGGTCGGCATCGCGATCTGCTGCAGGAGATTGCCGTTCGCGTCGACCTCTTGAATGGTCCCTTTGGTCGCGAAGTCGACCAAGGTGTTGCCATTGGGGAGGCGCTGCGCATCGCCGAGGACGTCGTCGGGGATGGTCATATCGCCGTTCGAAGGGTTGATCCCCTGGTACGACCAGGTCTGGCTCGCCGTCCCGCCGACGAGGTCGAGCTTCACCTCGATGGCGTACGAACCCTTCCCGTTGCCAGCGGCCCCCGTGGCCCAGCCGGTGGAGCTCCCCGCCGGATTGATGCTGTTGTTGTTGAAGAGGACGAAGTCGTCGAGCCCCAGGATATGAAAACCATGCTCGCCGCCTCGCCAGATGTAGGTGCCCTCGCTGAACGAGCTGGTCACGCCGCCCCCGCTGTTCAAGACCCAGACGGTGCTCCCGCTCCGGCTCACCTTGGTGAGGCAGTTGTTGTCGAGGTCGGAGAAGACCAGGGTGTCGTCCCAGCTGGAGTAGAAGATCGCGTTCACGTGGCAGGCGAC
>CAVRRT010000173.1:0-17214 GCA_963723305.1 uncultured Pseudomonadota bacterium | reverse complement strand
AAGTGGAGACCATCTTTACTTTTACTGAATCTAATGCTGTTAAATTCCAATTAAAATATAAATCAAGCCATGTGGCGGCGGCCCTGCGTTCGGGTTCGAAGCTCGAGCGGGCGATCGAGGAGCTCGCGGCCGCGATCGCCCCGAACGCCGTAACCATCGAAGAAAAACGCAGGTGGCCCTGGTCATGAGCAGCCTGTGGTCAGAAGTTAAACCGGCGGAGACCCCGTCCAAGGCGGCGAACGCGCCGATCGAAGGCGCAACGGCGCTGAAGTCGCGGCTGCATGCGCGGCTGCTCGAAATCCTAAACCTGGCGCTGCTCGATCGTACGCCGCGCGAGAACCTGCGGCCGGAAAGTCCGACGGGTGCGGAGGCATGTGCTCGTGTCCGATGGGCTCGATGACGTACATGGGCGGTTGCTGCACGCCCAACTGTCCTGCCAGCGGAAGCCGGGCGGGACAATCCGACGGTTGCGGTAAGACCTGCGGGTGCCCGAGCAGTGCCGTTCTCTATGGCGGGAGCTGCTGCACGCCGAGCTGCCCAAAGGATGGAACCTGTGGTGGCAGCGACGGGTGCGGCGGCATGTGCGGTTGTACGGGGGGCGGCATGTGCACGAATGGGATGTGTCCTCAGAAGACCTGCACACCCACCTGCGGTTGCGGCAATACGTGCAACAACGGAACCTGCGTGCCGCTGTTCTGCGACAGCGGGATCTGCGGCTGTAGCTGCTGTGGAGGAGAAGGTGGCGGTTCGATCAGCATAGGGGCCTTGTGGTCGGAGTGAGGGAGGCGGCCGTGCGTTCGCAAGACCCCGCACGCAGTCGCCGGTGGCGAGTCAGGAATTGGGTCGTCCGCGCTTCGATCGGGCTGGGCGTGTCGGCATCCTGCACCTTCACGCCACCCAACCCGCAGGGCCGATCCGGCTCTGCGGCCACCGGCGGCACTCCACCGGTCACCATTCAAACCTGCGGCAGTCTCTGCTCCGACTTTTCGGCGACACCTGTCATCACCGGTAGCGCCCCCGGGAGCGCGCCCTCGATGTTCAGCGGCAGCGGCACGGCGGCCCCGCCGTGCATCACGGAGCCCGAGGATGGAACGTTGTTTCCCAATAACTGGTTGCGGCCGCGCGTGAAGGTCACCGCGCCGGGCGCCACGCTGCTCGAGATTCGATTCCACGCGGCGTTGGAGGCGAATGATCTGGTCGTCTATACGTCA
The DNA here is from genome assembly GCA_963723305.1 of uncultured Pseudomonadota bacterium. Taxonomy (GTDB): domain Bacteria; phylum Myxococcota_A; class Polyangia; order Fen-1088; family Fen-1088; genus JADGRB01. The sequence continues at coordinate 16,003 of CAVRRT010000173.1, read as the reverse complement.
CAAGACAATTGGGCGCTCGACAAGAACACCTGGGCGAACCTGGCGGCGCACGCGGTGGACCTGCCAATCACAGTCACCGTCCGCACCTACGGTCCGTCCGGTCTGTCGACGCCGAGCACCGCCAGCTTTTCGATCGCCCCCGCGGGCGCTTCGGGCCAGATGGTCTACTGGGCGCTGCGTGGATTCGACGCGTCCAATCCAGACAACACCCAGCTTTACGGCTTCTCGGTCGGCGATGAGAGTGTCGCTTCCGTGTTGACCGTCGAGCAGGTCCAGGAGACGAGCAATGGGGTGGAGATGGGCTGCATCGGTTGTCACACCGCGACGCCGGATGGGAACAACGTCGGGTTCACTGGAAACTATCCCTGGCCCAACGCGCTGGCCTCGGTCCAGTCGAATTCGGTTGGGGCGATGCCCTCTTTTCTGGGCACGGCCGGCGGCGACACCCTCACGACCTACTGGCACGGCATCATCACTTTTTCGGGGGGCCACTGGGCTTCCGGCGATCACATTGGGATCACCTCTCTCAGCACGCAGGCTGTCGATCCTAACGCCAACCTCATCTGGATGGAGCTCGACTCGGGCGCCACCGGCCTGATCGCCCGGCAGGGAGATCCCGCGGGGGCAGCCGCGCCCAGCTTCAGCCACGACGGTACCCAAATCGTCTACACGTCGACGAACGCCAACCAAGACGGCCGCCTGGGAGTTGGAACGGCCGATCTCTACACCGTTCCGTACGGCGATCGCGCTGGCGGTACGGCCGCACCCGTCGCAGGCGCCTCCGATCCGAACTATGCGGAGTACTACCCGGCGTTCTCTCCCGACGACGGGCTGATTGCCTTCAACAGGCTCTCTCAGGCCAACGCGAACGTTACGCCCACCGGCGAGCCGTACGACGGGGGTATGTACTTCAACCCCGCCGCGGAGATATGGGTGGTGCCGAGCGCGGGCGGTACGGCAACGCGGCTGGCGGCGAACGACCCGCCCGCCTGTACGCCAGCCGTCACGCCAAACCCGACCGTGTACCCGAACACGACCGGCTGGGACAACTCCTGGGCCAAGTGGTCTCCGGAGGTCGCCGTCGTCAACGGAACAAAGTATTACTGGCTGATCTTTTCATCATACCGCTACGACATCTCTCCCACGCGCGGCCAGCTCTACATGACGGCCGTTGTTCAGAGCGAGGTCGGACCCATCGCGACCTATCCGGCGGTCTATCTCTGGAACCAGGATCAGACCACCAGCAACCACACGCCAGCGTGGGATACATTCAAGATCGCACCCATCGACTGATAGTGCTGGCCGGACGCCACTACAATGTCGGGAGAAATGCCCTGACCCCCACCGAGCCCCTTGAAGAAAAGAGCCCGCCCCGGCCGCAACGCGTCGACCTGGAGATTCCCGTTCAGCTACGAAGCCGTGCGGGATTCGGGCCGGGGTTGGTGAAGAACGTTTGCCTGGGCGGGCTCTTCGTGGCGACCGCTCGCTTGCTCTCCGTGGGTGATTGGGTGGTCGTGAGCGTGACGATTCCGGGAGCGACCGAGCCGGTCGAGATCCTGGGCGAGGTTCGTTGGTCGCGCCCTTTCCAGGACTTGGTCGACATCCCCAGCGGACTGGGACTTCGGTTCATCGAGACGCCCGTGCGCGCGGCGGTGCTGGTGCTGGAGCTCCAACGCCTTGGAGAGACAGGCACCTGACGTCCGGTCACGGACATCGTGATTTGAGGGGGATCCGACGCCCGACAGAGTCCGGCCGTGGCGAAGGCACGGTGGATATATGAACTGACCGACGCCGAAAGGCGGTGGCGGCGATAGCCTCTATGCACGATAATATGCTCGGGCATGAGCCCGTGGAGGCTGATCCATTCGACGGTCCGCCGAGCGCGGGTGTCGGGGGAGAAACCGCGGCTGTCCGAAAGGAGGTACGTCGTCAGATGAGGGTTCGCGGACTTACGATCCTGACGCGCAAGGTTATCGTGACGCGCCGATTTGGCGCCGAGGCTTGGCTGTTGCTCTATCGCGATGTCGCCGGCAGGCATCGCTCTTTCCGCTCGCTCATCACGCCCGAAACGCTGATTCCGCTGGCCGACTACCTCGCCTTTCACGACGAGCTTGTGCGTCGTTTCTATAGCGACGACGACAGCTCCCATTTCGCGCTCGGCAGGGAGTCGGCACAATGGGCGCTGGTCGACGGACCGTGCAAGGCGTTCCTGGAGCAGAAGGACCTCCGCAGGTTCGTCGGGTTATTTCCGAAGTTTTGGGAGACCTACTTCTCGGAGACGACGAGCCGGTCCCAGGCTTCGGTGAACGGTGACTCCGTGGAGTTCCAGGCGTTCGACCTGCCGCAATGGCATCCCTACTTCGAGCACTTCGTCATGGGGTACATGACCGAGGTCCTCGAGATGTTTTGCGCCAACCCGATCGGCGCCACGCGGCTGCGCGGCGGCGGGGGCAAGGGCTACCACTATCTGCTCCACACGGCGCCCGCCGCGTTAGAGCGTTCGCCGGATCACGGCGGCGCCTCGGACCGGAGGCTGCCCGTGCGCGAAGCATCGCCGCACCTTTCGAACCGGGAGATCGATGTCCTGATGCTGGTGGCCGAGGGCAAGACCAACGAGGAGATTGGTCTCGTGCTGGGCATTTCTGGCAAGACTGTCCAGCACCACGTGGCACGCGCCTACCGAAAGATCGACGTCACCGGTCGGGTCGGCGCCGCCATGTGGTTGGCCAAGCGCGGTCTGGTGGGCAATCAGTGATCGGATTCGAGCGCTGACCCGACCGGACATTGGGCCGATCGGCCTATTGTCGTTGCGATCCAGGCCCAGCTACGGTGAGTGCGAACCGACGACGGATGCGTCGTCGGGTGCGCACCATGTCGCGGCGGATTGAAATACGTCAGAGACCACCTGGAGGACACCGGCCCCACGGTTCGGCTCCGAAGCGATCTGGCCACTCTCCAGTCGGTTCCGACAATCAATGTGCCACCTCGTCCCGCGCTCCCCCGGCGATACCGAATCTTCCCGCGGTGAAGGATGATCTCGAGCCTCTGCTCTCGGCCGTCGCGCAGCTGCTGACCACCGAGAATGCCGACGCGCTTCTTCGACGGGCTGTCGAGCTTGCCCGTGACAGGATCGGATTGGTCCGCGTTTCGATCTACGTGCTCGACGAGTGCCGCCACCTCATGCTCGGGACCTGGGGATCGGATTCACAGGGCGCGATTGTGGACGAGCATCACGTCATGTGCGCAATGAACACTGAGCAGAAGGCCTTCCACCCTGACGAAGAAGGTGTCCCATACAGGGTGTTCGATGGTTGCCTCATCGTCGAGCACCAACCGGAGGGGACCAAGGTCGTGGCCCGAGGATGGGTCACCTGTACGCCCCTCCTCTGCGGGCAAGACGTCATCGGGATGATGTTCAACGACGCTGGGCCTTCGCACACGGCCTTCGACGAAGGGAAGCAAGCGCAGGCGGCGATCCTCTGCTCGCTGCTGGGAGCGGCTCTCGGTTCACTGCCAGGAACGCGAGAGGTCGGGACGGTCACCACGAACCGATTGCCGGCGCATCGCCTGGTGATGGCCAGCGTCGCGATGCTGGCACAGGATCCCGGGGTTAGGGCGGAGCAAATCGCCCGCCGGCTCGCCGTCGGCCCCCTGAGCCTGAAGCGGCTCTTCGAGGCGACCTTGGGAGTGTCGTTGGCAGAGTACAGAAATCGACTCCGCCTCGACCGCTTCGCGTTCCTGATGGCGAAGGGCCGCACGAGCTTGTCGGATGCAGCCGTCGCCGCAGGGTTTGCCAGCTTCACGCAACTGCAGCAAGTGGCGGTGAGGTTTCGAGGGATGGCGTTGTTGAAGCGGCTGGCGCACTGATGCCCCGTTTCCAAGGCGACCGGGCGGGAGCGGCGATGCGATCGCGCGGCTAGGGCAGCGTGTACATCTTCAGCATCGGCCAAACGATGTTGGCATTCGCGGCCTCATGTCCGCCATTGTCGTCGGTGCACAGCGTGACCTGAACGCCCGCGCCGCACTGAGAGTACGTCTGGCAGTTGTTTGAGTCTGCCGCGCTGGGATTGCCGGTGCACCCATCGAGGCTGGCCCACTTCTGAAACGTGCCAACGGCGCCCAGGAAATCGATCGCCATCCCCGTGACCAGCGCTGAATGACCCCCTGCATAGGGCACGACAGTGTCATTCTTGCCACGCCATTCGATCATGGTGAGGGGACGCGCAGGCGCGCAATCCCCCACGTTTTGTTGCGTCAGGTCGAACGACGCTGGTCCGGCAGCCGCAAAAATATCCGCTGCATGGCATCCAAGATAATTCGACATGCCTCCACCCATTGAGAAGCCAATGGCATAAACGCGCTTGACGTCAATGCAGGCGACCTTTTCCACGTCGGCCACGAGCGCCCTCGCAAAGGCAACGTCGTCGACGGCGACGCCGTTAATCGGCGACGTGCAACAACCTTCGATGTCCCAGGCATTCCCCAGATTTGGACTCGGCTCGCCGTTTGGAAAGGCGGAGACCACGCCTTCCTTGTCAATGACCGCGGGATACGGAGAGGCCGATCGCCACTCGGTGTCAGAGCCGCCAATTGGGTGAAAATCGACGGCCAAAGGAACGGGCGTCGTACCGACGTACCCACTCGGTACGTGCAAAATGTATTCACGCGTAAGTCCGCCGACGGTTATTGTCTTGGTGCTGTCGCCAGACTTCAAGGCGGTCGACGGACAGGTTACAGATCCGGCGCCGGCGGCGCCCGTAGTTCCGGCTGCCCCGCCTGCTCCGCCCGCGGTGCCACCGGCCCCGCTGCCCCCTCGCCCGGTCGAGCCCGCTGCTCCACCACCGGTTCCGCCGGTACCAGTCGATCCGCCTGCCGCCCCTCCATGTCCCGTCGATCCGCCGGCGGCTCCCGCGCCACCTGACGAACCACCGGACGACGAACCCGTCGCGCCGCCGGTGGCGCCGCCGCCCGTGCCGCCGGTGGCCGCTCCGCTGGTTCCCCCAGTGATGGTGCCGCCTGTCCCTCCCTGTGGGTGGCCGCCTGTCGCGGAGCTAGATCCCCCGGTGCTGGAAACGGAGCCGCCGGTGCCTCCCGCGCCTGATGAACCCGTTTGATCGGTGCCGCACGCCGAGAGAACGAGGGTACCGACGAGGGATATCGCGCGAAGCCAAGCTCTTGTTGATCGCATGTGCCTTCCTCCGTTTCGGGCGCAAATATCGACCCGTGGCGGTGAACGCGGCAATAGGCCGATCGGCCCTGCCATCGATCACTCTCAGGCGAACGCCCAGCTCGTCGGTTCGATTGTGTTCAGGGCAAGTGCGCGCCGATCGCGCCGTAGAACGAATCTCCCAGGACCGCATAGCCCGCGGTGTTCGGGTGCAGATAGTTGGACATCTCCGACGTCGTGTAGTTCGGGTCCTTGACGAAAGCGGCGTAGTTGTCGACGAAGATGACGTGCTTCCCGGCGGTCGCACGGGCGCTGACCAGTTCGGGGATGGCTGCGTTGTACGTCATCGCGTTCTTGTTGTTGGTGCCGTTGATCGGAATGATCGATGCGACGACGACCAGCGCCGTCGGTGAATCGGTCGTGATCTCGTCGATCAACGCGCCGAGCCGCGTGGGCGCATTGGCGACGTCGATGTCGCCGTTGACGTCGTTCGTACCGATCATCAAGAGCACGATGTTCGGGTGGTAGTTGGCCATGGCCTGGTCCGTGATCGAGCCGGAGATCCCGGTCGAGCCGGAGCCGGTGTCGATGGTGTAGCCGTCGTGTCCTTCGTGCTGCTTGGGGAACGCGCGGTTCTGGACCGTGTCGGGAGCATTCGTCGACGTCTGCGAGCCGACGAAGGTGATGTTCTTGCCGGCCAGCACGGCCTGGCTGAAAAGCTCGACGCGGTAGCCGCCCACTCCACCCGTCGGAAGCCAGCCCTCGGTGATCGAGTCACCGAGCGGCAGAATCGCGCACGCGGTCCCCGCCGACGTCGGGCAGGGCAGGTACCCGTTGCCGGACGTCCCCGCGGCCCCGGACGTGCCGCCGCCGGATGTTCCGCCAGAGCCGGTCGCGCCCCCTCGTCCCGCGGCGCCCCCCGACCCTCCGGCCGACCCTCCGATTCCCACCTTTCCCCGCGGCTCCAGTCGCACCCGCCACCCCGCCCGCGCCCGCTCCCCCGCGACCGCCGCCGGAGCTCATTCCGCCGCTACCACCTGCGCTTTCGCCGCCAGTTCCGGGCGCGCCAGCCGCGCCACCGGCGCCGGTGCTCGTTCTCCCTCCGCCGCCGCCCTGTCCGCCGGTCGCGGGTCCACCACCGCCGGTCGCAGGTCCGGTTCCGCCCGTCGCGACGTTCTTCCCACCGGTTCCGGTCTCGCCGCCCGTGCCAATTCTCCCCCCGGTGCCCGCAGGTTGAGCTCCGTCGGCGCCTCCAGTTCCCTGACCGCCGTCCCCGCCGCCGCAACCGATGACGGCCACTGCGAGCGCCCACAATGAGAGACATCTCGTGAACGAGAGCGCCCGCGGACGATTGACCGTAACGGATACTTGTCGCGACGACCCGCGGCTTGTCATGGCTGGCGCTGGTGACCGCTCAGGCACGATTCGGCGGCGGTTACGGCTTTCCGACGAAGGTCGTGACGGATTGCGCGGCGAGGGAGGCGGAGAAGCGCCCGCCGGAGACCGAGATGGCCGTCCCGGCAGCGAGCTTGGAGCTCGACGTCGTGACGTACGGGGTGACGGACGCCGGCCAGGCCGTGCCCGCGACGAAGAACGAGACGTTCGCGGCCGAGCCGCCGTTCACCGCGACGATGGCGACGGTGCCGTCCAACTCGTTCGTGAACGCCACGACCAGAGGCACGGTTCCCGACGCTTTGGGCGCGCCGCTGACGTCGACGCGGTAGTATCCGGGGCGCACGAACTTGCTGAAGTTCCCGAGCGCGTAGACCTGCGGGGGCGGACTGCTTGGGTTCGGTACCAGCGCCTCGGTCCACCAGTAGTGCCACCCGCTCACGCCGCCGCTGGAGAACGCCGCGTAGATCATCGTCGCGATGGTGATCGGTCCCGTGTCACCCGGCGTGCACTCCGTTTCCCAGACGTGGTGCGTGTTGTTCGCGGGCGGTGCTGGACGCCCATATGTCCCCGCGCTGGTGCTGCCGTAGTCGTGCGTGGCGATCGGTCCGACGAGAGAGTTGGCCATCGAGTCGGCGATGATGGCGGGGCCATAGCCGTCGCCGCCCCAGATGTTGCCCCAGTTGTCGGGCTCGGCGGCGAGCACCTTGACGGCCGGGCTGAGCGCGGCCAGCGCTGGGCCCAGCACGTCGATCCAGGCCACCATCTGCGACGCGTTGAAGAGGCACGACTGGTAGCTCGCCGTGAAGTCAGGCTCGTTCTGCGCCGAGAGGGCGTAGAGGTCCACGCCGCCGTTCTTCTTGTAGAACGCAGGAAACGCCGCGAGCACCTTGGCCCAGGAGGCGTAGTCGGCCGTCTGCAGATGCCCACCGTTGTTGACGTTGTTGTTGTCCTTGTCTCCGGCGGGCGGCGACCAGGGTGCCGCCCACACCTTGCAATCGCTGCCGTTGAACTTGACGCAGGCCTGACCGTCGGCGTACCCCGCGGCACCCATGATGTTGGGCGAGCCGCTCGTGCCGTCGATGCCGACGCGGAGCAGGTTCAGCCCGATCCCGTTGACGGGGTCCCAGAGGAGCGTCTGCATTGCCGTCGAGGACGAGCCTTGCCACACGTCGGCCTCACCGAAGCCGTCCACGACCTGATAGGTCTTCCCCGGGTTGACCGTGATGTCGCCCGACTGGGCCGTCCCCGGGGTCTTCGTTCCGACGTACATTCCCCCAGCTCCTCCAGTGCCGGGGCTCGATCCGCCGGTGGCGCTGGTGCCGCCCGAACCGCCGCCGCCACTTCCACCGTTCGCCCCTCCAGTTCCAGCGTGGCCGGCTGCACCGGTCGCTCCGCCGGTGGCCATGGTGCCGCCGGTACCGACGCGACCGCCGCCGCCGCCGCTTGAACCACCGCCCGCAGCACCGCCGGTGCTCTCGGAGTTTCCGCCCGTGCCGACGTTACCGCCCTGTCCAGTCGACCCACCCGATCCCGTCTTGCCGCCCGATCCGGTGCTGCCGCCCGAGCCCGTGCTGCCGCCCGATCCGGTGCTGCCGCCCGAGCCCGTGCTGCCGCCCGAAGCGCCGTTACCGCCGCTACCGGGGGTGCCCCCTTCGGCCGATGAGCCTCCAGATCCCTCCGTGTTCATGGAACCATCGGCGCATGCTAGGCCGCCAATCAGCACGGCGGTGACCAGAGAACGGCGCAGGGTGTCGTATTGCATGGGGGCTCCTCATTCTGGCGGGGTACCAGACTCCGTCCCGGCACCAGCACGCGCTGAGGCTCAGGACGAAACGGCAGGAATGGTCTCCTGGATGATTGCTAGCTGGTCAATGATGTTGTCACTGAAAATTAGTAAATTGGCCCCAACGACCTCTCCTGATGCGGCGTCGCGAATTTTATTCAACAAACGGCAACTCCAAGACAGTAATTCAGAGAGACGGTGCGGTTCCGCGAGGCCAGGATCGGCTGAATAGGCCGATCGGCCTATTGCCGGCGGCCCCTCTGCTATTGGGCGCTCGTGACCTTGAGCATCACGACGCCGTGGCTCGGAACGGAGGACGCTGTGTATGACCCACTGAATGCTCCGACATCGCTGTGGTTCCACAGGTCACGCACGGTGGCGGCGCCCGTCGGAATCCCGAGCGCGCTCCACTGAACGGTGATCGACGCGCTCCCCGTGCCGCGGTTGAGCAGCGCCACGGCACGCGCGTTCGCGCCCGATAGCGTCTTCGACCAGACCTGTAGGTTTGTGCCGGGCGAAGCGACCAGGCGACCTTGCGCCCCCATCGGATCCTGATCCACCGCGATGACCTCGGTGTTGGTCAGCGTCGCCTTCGTCGCCGCGCTCATGCTGCGCAGGTCATTCCCCGCGATGAGGGGCGCGGCGAGGATGGCCCACATGCTGAAATGTGTCTGCCCCTCGGTGTCGGAGAGGCCACTGTTCCCCACCTCCATCATGTCGGGATCGTTCCAGTGGCCGGGGCCCGCGTACGAGTAGAGGTTTTGGTCCTGATCGACGAGCCCGATCATAGATGACCAGCTCGCGTTGATGTCGAACCCGATCCGCCACATGTTGGCAATTGTCGGCAAGTTGATCGAACAGGTGTTCGGCGGGCATCCAGAGCCGTCCCCGGGGTTGATGCTGTAGAAGATGGGGCGTCCAGATGCGCGGAGCGCGTTGCCCATCGTGGCGAAGCCCGCGAGCGGGCCCGTGCACTTGTCGTACTTGAGATAGTCGACGCCCCATGAGGCGAACGTCTGCGCGTCCGTCGTTTCGTGACCTTGACTGCCCACGGCGACCGACGGGCTGATGCCGCCGTAAAGCCCAACGCAGGTCGTGGTGTTGGGGGTTTCGTAGATCCCGAGCTTGAGCCCTTTGCCGTGAACGTAGTCGGCGAGCGCCGGGATTCCCGAGGGAAACTTGCTCGTGTTCCACTGGAGCTTTCCACTCGAGTCGCGCCCGTTCATCCAGCAATCGTCCAGACTGACATATTGGTAGCCGGCAGCCTCCATGCCGCTCGAGACGAACGTGTCGGCCATCTGCTCGATGAGCGTCTCGCTCAGATTGCACTGGAACGTGTTCCACGAGTTCCAGCCCATCGGAGGCACAGCGCCGAGAATCCCGCTCGATCCCGCCGCTCCGGCCGTGCCCGTTCCTCCGGCGCCGGCGCCTGCCGACCCGGCCATGCCGCCGCCGGCCAACCCTCCTGAACCGGTCGTCCCGCCGCGCCCGCCGGCTGTGCCGCCGGTGCTCGTCGTGCCGCCCGCGCCCGCGTTGCCGCCCTTGGCGCCTGCGCCGCCCGTTCCGCCTGTCGCGCCGCCCGCCCCGGTGCTCCCACCGGCTCCGCCCGAGCCTGGCACACCGCCCGAACCGATCGTCCCGCCCGAGCCCATCGTTCCGCCTGGAGCCGATGATCCGCCTGAACCTTTGAGTCCTCCTGAACCGGTCGATCCGCCCGAGCTCGACGAGCCGCCCGCGCCCGTCGTTGCCCCGGACCCGTTCGTTCCCCCCGGGGCGCCGCTGCCGCCCTGTCCGGTTTCGGACCCCGTCGTGCTCGAAGTGCCGCAGGCCGCCAACATCAACAAGCCGGCGCAGCATGGAGCGAGGTAGAGATCAGATCGCCAGTGTCGGCCCATGTCTCTTACTGTCTTTTGGGCGGCCAGTTTGTCAGAGGAAGTTGCCCGGCTTGCATCTTCGCGCCACAAGAGGTCACGGGTTCCCGACCGTTCGTTCGATACACCGCCGCATCCGGCGGACTCGCAGGATTCCATGACAAAAAGAGTCCGGACGGACAATTCCTCGTCGAGGTTTCATGAGAAACGGACTCATCCGATTCGCGACCGCGGTGGTGCTCGTTGCCACGACGGCGGCCGGTGGCTGCGGCGGCGGCGGCAGTGGCAGAGGAGCAGGGGACGGTGGCGACTCCGGCGGCGGGGGAGGGACAGCCAGCGGCGGCAGTTCCAGTGGAGGTTCGAAAGGGACCGGCGGATCTCCGGGCAGCGGCGGGAGCGCCGGCGGGTGCTCCAATGTGACGCCCTGCGGGGGTAACGTGGTTGGGACCTGGGCCGTGACATCGTCGTGTCTGACGGTGAGCGGTCAGCTGGACCTGTCGTTGATAGGTGCGGGCTGTCCGTCGGCGCCGGTCACTGGGTCCCTCCAGGTGACAGGAACGTTGACTGCCAACTCGGACGGGACGTATTCGGACAATACGCTCACGTCGGGGAGCGAGCAGATCACGTTGGCGTCCGCGTGCCTGGTCATCTCGTCCACCCCCGTGACCTGCGCCGGGGCGGCGAGCATCATCGGCAGCTTGGGCTACTCCTCGGTCAGCTGCACCGACGCTGCCGGCGGCGGGTGCAATTGCTCGGCCACCGTCCAGCAAACGGGATCGATTCGGGTCGGTATCCCCGGCCGCCTCGACGACCGGCAATTACACGACCGCGACCAACGTGGTCACGATCTCGGGCGACTCGGGAAACACGAACTACGCCTACTGCGTTTCCGGGAACACGATCACCATGACCCCGCAGACCACGAGTCCGACCATGACCGGCACCGTCGTACTCCAGAAGAGCAACGGCTCGGGTTCGGGCGGCGCGACGGGCACCGGTGGCGCGACGGGCACCGGCGGCGCGACGGGCACCGGCGGCGCGACGGGCACTGCCGGCGCGACGGGCACTGCCGGAACGAAGGGTACCGGCGGCGCGACAGGCACCGGGGGCGCGACCGGTGGCGACAGTGGGACGGGCGCAGGAGGCTCGACCGGCACTGGCGGCGCGAAGGGCACCGGCGGAACGACCGGTACCGGTGGCACTAGAGGCACCGGCGGAGCGACTGGCACCGGTGGCTCCGCGGGCTCGGCCGGTAACACGGGGCCGTGCGACATCTATAAGAGCGGAGGCACGTCCTGCGTCGCGGCGCACAGTACGGTGCGGGCTCTTTTTGGAGCGTACGGTGGAAAGCTCTATCAGGTTCGCAACGCGGCCGGCACGACCAAGGACATCAGTGCCGTCACCGCCGGAGGCGTCGCGGACGCGTCCGCACAGGACGCGTTCTGCTCGGGGACGACGTGTGTCACCACCTTCATCTACGATCAGACCGGCAACGGCCACGATCTGCAGTACCAGGGCTCGGGCAGCACGATCGGTGGACAGGACAAGCCGGCGAGCGCCACCGGAGAATCGATCACAGTGGGCGGCAACAAGGTCTATTCCCTTTACATCGCCCCGGGCAACAGCTACTGGACCTCCGCTTCGACACCAGGCATCCCGACGGGCAGCCAGCCCGAAGGGATGTACATGGTGACGAGCGGCAAGCATTACAACAGCGGTTGCTGCTTCGACTACGGCAACAGCGAGTCCGACCGAAAGGCCGACGGCGCCGGCGCCATGGATGCCATCAACTTCAGCAACATCACGGCCTGGGGCACGGGGGCCGGCTCCGGTCCTTGGATAATGGCCGATCTGGAGTACGGGATCTTCGCGGAAGCCGACACCAACAAGAACCAGAACGATCCGAGCCAGACCAGCACGTTCGTCACGGCCGTCCTGAAGAACAACGGGACGACGGAGTTCGCGCTCGAGGGTGGTGACGCGACGACCGGCGGCTTGACCACATATTACAAGGGCGCCCTCCCCGGGGGATGGAGCCCGATGAAGAAGCAAGGCGCGATGGTTCTCGGCAGCGGCGGCGATTGCTGCGCGACGAACACCAACTTGAGTGATGGCACGTTCTACGAGGGATGCCTGGTCTCCGGCTATCCCACGGACGCGACGGAGAACGCGGTTCAGGCGAACATCGTCGCCGCCGGGTACGGCAAGTAGCTCGCCGCCAGCGAGTTCACCGGACGATCTCTCATGCTTTTTTGACAACTTTCGGGGCCAGAAAGCAATCGAGGTGGTGGACCCCAGTTCAACCATGGGACGAGCGCTGCGGGTACTGAGACTATCGGGATTGTTCGCGATAGGCCTCGCGTCGACTGACGCCTTCGCCGGGCAACCCGGGGACGACGACAGCACGCATGACACGCAGGCCGACGCCCAGCACAACACAGAGGAGCCCAAGGAGGCAGAGCAGCCGGCGCCGATTCTCGAGCCGAGCGCTTCGACCGCCACTGCGCCGGCAGCGGCCGTTGCGGCTCCTCCGGCAACCGTTCCGCCGGTCGCCAAGCCGAAGGTCGGCGACCTCTCCATCACGGGATACTTCCGCGGCGGTTTCGGCGCGGTCGTCCAGGAGACGCTCCCGCCTACGGGCGGAATGCCCGGTGACCCGACGTACATGCCCACCATGACGGTCGGCGGCCGGATGACCTGTTTTTCGCTCTCGAACCCAGCGGGGCTGGTCGCCAAGTACAGGCTCGGCAACGAGTGCGAGGTCTGGTCCGAGACGCACTTCACGATGGTGACCTACGCAGGTGAAGACGGCGTGGTTTCAACCGTGCACTTCATGCCGACCGTCTACATCCCCACCACCAACATCGGCTACTCGCCGAACGGGACCGTCAATTCGCCGGCCGCATACACGACCTCGACCGGCGCCACCGTCTCCTTCCCCAACCTCTACGTCGACATCAAGGGGATCTCCTGGCTGCACGGAGGGACAGCCTGGGTTGGAACCCGCTACTACAAGCGCGAGTCGGTCTACATCAACGACTTCTTCTATTGGAACCCCTCCGGCGTGGGAGCGGGCATCGAGGACATCAACCTCGGCAAGGATCTGCGGCTCAGCTATGGACTATTCGCGGTGGACGGAGAGCCAGCCACGACGGGGACCGATCCGCCTTTGCCCGCGCAGATTGACTTCGGGTTTCGAAGCGACATCCAGCTGCGCGGCATCAAGCCGTGGGAGAGCGGTGAGCTCCAGCTCGGGTTCGAGTACCTCGCGGATTACAGCAACCATTTCGTTCTCGATGCCAACGGCAATCCGACCCTTGACGCGAACGGGAACCGCGTCTCGGTCACGAATGGCGGCTGGGGGGCCACCCTGCAATTCGTGCAGAAGGTGCTGGGCGGCGATAACAAGCTCGTGGCCCAGTATGGCAAGGGCGGGGGAACCGGCTTCGGAACGCTCTCGCGCTTCTACTACCCCGACTTTTCGCTCTACTTCAACCCAATCCAGTATCGGCTTCGATTCGTCGACGTGCTCACCATTCAGCCCGTCGACTGGCTCGGCGGACAGTTCGTCGTGATCTACCAGCGAGACCAGAACTGGCTCGGCTCCCCCGGGCAACACACGGATTGGTACTCGGCTGGCGGCCGCCTGAGCTGGGCGTTCACCGCCCACGCCAAGTTGGTCGGGGAGGTCGGCTTCGACGAGATCACGAGGAACAACACCTCACCCGAGCAACCGCAAAGATTGGAAAAGTTCACCGTTGCCCCCACGGTTACCACCGGAAAGGGATTCATGACGCGCCCGGAGCTGCGTCTCTTTTACACCTACGCCGTCTGGAACGCGGCTGCGCGGACCGCCAACGTCGACTCGGGCAGCATCTACAGGGCGACCAACTTCTTGAGCGGCTCGATCTTCGGCTTGCAGGCGGAGACCTGGTATTGACGGCAAGAGCCGACGTTCGTTTGGTCCAGGGACTCTGACCCGGGCGTGAGCTCGCGGCATGACGATGAAATCGACGGTCGTCTGCTGGATGTCGATGGGGGGGCTGCTCGCGCTGCCGTCCCTGGCGCGCGCGCAGGTGCCCGCGACGGTCAACGTCTCGGTCGACGCCACTGCGGCAGGAACGCCGCTCGAGCGGGTGTGGCCCTTTCACGGCTACGACGAGATAAATTACACGACCACGCCGGAAGGAACGGCGCTGCTCGGCACCATTGCCGCCGCGCACACCGCGCCCGTGCACGTGCGCAACCACTTCCTTCTCAACACCGGTGACGGCACCCCTGCGATGAAGTGGGGATCGACCAACGTCTACACCGAGGACGCCGCCGGGAACCCGGTCTACAGCTGGACCCTGATCGACGGAATCATGGACACCATCACCGGGGTCGGCGCTTTTCCCTTCGTCGAGCTCGGTTTCATGCCCGAGGCGCTCTCCACCAACCCGACCCCTTACCAAAACTCGAGCACCACCACGCTCGACGGCGGCTGCTTCTATCCCCCGACCGATTACACGAAGTGGGCAGATCTCATCAGTACGTGGGCCTTGCACGCGAGCGGACGTTACCCGAACGTCGCGGCCAGCTGGCTTTGGGAGCTGTGGAACGAGCCGGACATCGGTTACTGGAACGGGACGTTCGCCGACTACGCGAAGCTTTACGACTACACCGAATCGGCGCTGCACACGGCGATCCCGAACGCGCCGCTCGGCGGTCCGGCGGTGGCGGGGCCCGGCGGCAACTTCCTGACGCAGTTCCTCCAGCACTGCGCGACCGGTACCAACGCCGTCACGGGCGGAACAGGGACGCGCCTGGATCTCGTGACCTTCCACGCGAAGGGCGGCGTGGCGATCACCGGGGGACACATCGAGATGGACCTCGGCAACCAGCTCCGGCTTCACCGCGCCGGCTTCGACGCAGTCGCGGCGCTCCCCCAATTTCAACAGACGCCCATCTACATCACCGAGGCCGACCCCGACGGCTGCGCCGCTTGCCCGGTGAGCAGCACGCCCGCCGATGCCTACCGCTACTCCCCCGCATACGGTGCATACGAGATCGCGATGATGAAGCACTCCCTCGAGCTCGAAGCCGCGGTGGGCGTCACGCTGGGCGGCCTTCTCACGTGGGCGTTCACGTTTCCGGGCACGCCCTATTTCGCCGGGTACCGCGTCCTGGCCACGAGCGGCATCAACCTGCCCGTCCTGAGCGCGTTCAAGTTGCTCGGTCGTCTTGCCGGGACCCGCATGCCCCTCGCCAGCAGCGGGGCAGTTGCGCTGGACGACCTTCTCACCAACGGTGTGCGCGACCAGCCGGATGTCGACGGTATGGCTACCCTGGACGGCGCCGCGGTCCAGGTCCTGGTGTGGAACTATCACGACGACATCGTCACCGTCGACGCCACGCCGGTGCACCTGATGGTGACGGTACCGGCGAGCTTCGGATCCACGGTCCGCGTCTCGCATCTGCGCGTCGACGAGGCGCACGGCGACGCCTACACCCTGTGGGTCGCGCAGGGCATGCCCGCCAGCCCGTCGGCGGCCGAGATTGCTGCCCTGCAGCGGGCGATGGATCCTTCACTGCTGGTCCCGGAGGCGACCGTCGCGGTGGCGGCCGATGGCTCGGTCGCGGTCGACTTCGATCTGCCCCGGTTCGGCGTCTCGCTGGTTACGATTGTGCCCGCGGCCGGGGCCAGCGACGGTGGCGGCGGCGCGGCGGCCGCCGGCGGGCAGGGGGGCGCGACGCTCTCGGGTCAGTCCGGCGGCGGGTGCGCCTGCAGCGCCAGCGGTTGGGCCC
>CAVRRT010000172.1:0-11895 GCA_963723305.1 uncultured Pseudomonadota bacterium | reverse complement strand
GCCCGTCGCGCTCGACCGCTGCTACTTCTTCTCGACTTCGATTCTTGTTGCCGGCGGAGCTCTTTTGACCGCCGAAGAACGCCTGGCGGGTGTTGTCGCCGGAGGCGGGCTCGACGTAGCGGAAAGCGTTCGGAATCTTGAAGGTGCTGCCGTCGTCGAACATGACGGTCACGTCGACGGGGCCCTTCTCGTTGGCCGGCGTCACGACGCGGATCTTGCTGGTCGAGGCGATGGTCACCGTCTCGGACTTCTTGTGGCCGAACTTCACCTCGGCCTGGGTCTTCCCAGGCTGGAAGCCGCCTCCGTTGATGGAGATCTCCTCGCCACCGGCGGTGGTCCCTTGCGGAGGATCGACTGAATCCACCTTGAGCGGGCCACCTTGCGTACACGCCGCAATCGTGACGAACGCAGCCATAGAGAGTGCAAGACCGAGGGCACGCTTCATCGTGGGTTCGCCTCCGCGCGAAAGAAGGAGCCGACCATAGCCCCCGACGTAGGGCCGGTCAACTGATGATCGGCCCAATCGTTCCGCGCCCGGACGAGCTCAGACAGACTCGCGCTTGGCCATCGCGCGGCGCATTTTCACCAGCGCCTGCTCCTGGAGTTGCCGCACCCGCTCGCGCGAGAGGCGGTACTCGTCGCCGATCTCCTTGAGCGTCCGCTCGCGGTCGTTCACCAGGCCGAAGCGCTTGCGCAAGATGTCGGCCTCGATCGGCTTGAGCGAAGAGAGAAACTTGAGCATCTCGCTCTGTGTCTCCGTCGACGCCATCTGGTCGGGCACCGCCGGTCCCTCGTTCGGGTCGACGAGCACGTCGATGAGGCGACGTCCGTCCTCGTCCGAGATCGGCCGATCGAGAGAGACCGGTGTCTCCGACAAGAAGGTCTTCATCTTCTCCAGCTTCTCCGCCTCGATGCCGGTCGCCGCCGCGATCTCCTGGGTGGTCGGGACCCGCTCGAGCTTCGACTGCAGCTCCCGCTGCGACTTCGCGATCCGGTGGTAAGCGTCGATCATGTGGACCGGCAGCCGGACCGCGCGGCCCTTGTCGGCCAGGGCGCGACTGATGGCGTGCCGAATCCACCAGCTGGCATAGGTCGAGAACCGGAAGCCACGGCGGTAGTCGTAGCGCTCGACCGCCTTCATGAGGCCGATGTTCCCCTCCTGAATGAGGTCGGCGAGCGGCAGACGACCGTGATTGAACCGCCTGGCAATCGACACCACCAGGCGCAGGTTCGCCTTCACGAACTCGTTCTTCGCCGCCTTGAGGCGGAACGCTTTGGCCCCCACCGTCTTCACGAAGTCGGCGAATGCCTTGGTCGAGGTGGAGAACGGAACCGTCCCCTCGAACGGAAGACCGTGCACCCCCCGGCCGACCCGCTGAATCTCGGCCAGCGACGCGTCGAGGAAGATCCGATCGATGTCGAGCGTGCGCAACCTGGTGGCCAGCGCCGTGGCCGTCTTCTCGAATCGGCCCCGCGCGGGAATCGACGAACGGTGGCGCGCTCCGGCTGCCGCCGCACGATGAAGCTTGGCCTCGGGGAGCGGCTTACCGACTTCGCGCTCCACGACGTCCAGGATCCAGTCGGTCCCCGGCGCAAATCCGAGGATCGTTTTCCAGAGCTGGAGCTCCATCTCCTCGATTTCGCGCGCCGTCTCGAACTCCTGCTCGGGGCGCAGCACATCCAGCTCCGCCATGTCACGGAAGTACATCGCCAGAAAGCTGGCCGGCTCATCGTCGCCGCGGCGCTTTTTCGCGTCGACCGCGGGCGCCGCCGCCTCCGCTTCCTCTTCCTCTTCCTCGTCGTCCTTGTCTTCCTTGTCCTCCTCGGCGTCCTCTTCCGCCGCGGCACGGACGTCGCCCGCAACCTCGTCGGTCTCGTCGGTCTCGATCTCGACGCCAGGAGTCGCGCCCAGGGCGCCCTCGACCTCCAGCTCGTCGACCAGCGGCCCAGCAGCGGGAAGACCCATCGCCTCGGCCGGTAGCGGAAGCGTATCGTTGGCCGGAATCGGAACCCCCGCAGCGCTCGAAAACGCCTTGCCGGAGACCTTCGTCTTGCCGTCGCGCCGCCGTGCCGACGTCGACATGGACGCCGGCTTACGGCTCGCCTCTGAAGACCGACCTTTGCGCGCCAATTTCACTTTGACTCCTCGTACGTTCATCTTGCCCATCTCCATCGAGCCGCTTCGCGATCCAGACACCTTGGACCCCGCAAGGGGTATACGGCCCTGGGCCGGAAAATATTCCGGGTTTGGCCGCGCGACGCCTCGTACACTCTGATGCTTGCGTCGAGGCTTTGGTTGCAAGGTGCGCACGCCCGCCAAGATGGGGAGCGCTGACACAAGCACAATGGTCGCGCAATCGGATTTTCGACGTGCCGTCGCGGCGCGTCAGACGGGCGGAAAATCAGCCTTCGTCTTCGCGCTTTTCCGCCACGATGAGCAGGTTGCGCGAGGCGCTGCCGAAAAAGTCACCTCGCGTCGCCAATCCGCCCGAGACGTCGATCACCCGGAAGCCTGCCTGGCGCAAGAGCCGTCCGATCTCGTGCAGGCTGTAGGCGCGGACCGAGAGCTCCTGCTCCAGCTGCCGCCCGTCCTCGAAGACGATCGAGCGGTGGGTGTTGATCCGGCTGGTGTGGAAGTTGAAATCGACCTCTTCCAGGACCACGCAGCCGGTCCCCTCCCACCAGACGCGGACCGGCAGATCGGAGACGACGTAGTCGCGGTTCACGATGTCGAGGAGAAAACGACGGCCCGGCTTGAGCGCCCGCCCGATCCGCTCGGCCACGCGAAGGTTCGTCTCTTCGTCGAAATAGCCGAAGGAGGTCAACATCGAGTAGGCGCCGTCGAACTGCTTTTCGAAGGCCATCTCGCGCATGTCGGCGTGGACGAAGTTCACCGCCAACGAGCGCCGCTGGGCCTCGTCGGCCGCGCGAATCAAGAGCGGCAACGAGAGATCGAGCCCAGTCACGTTGAAGCCGCGCTGAACCAGCTCGATCGCGTGGCGGCCGTAGCCGCAGCCGACGTCGAGGATCTCCGACCCCGGCGCGGAGGTCAGCGCTTCGGAGATGAACTCCACCTCGCGCAGCGTCTGGTCGGCGCGCATGAAGGGGAGCGTTCGGAGGTAGTCCTCGTCGAAGACTTCCTCGAACCAGGGCTTCGATCGTTTCGGGCGGCGTGGCCGCTGAGAGAGCGCCTCCGGCAGGATCGGAAGCCCCGGGAGAAGCGGTCCGTGCCCCTGCTCGGCGAGAGGCGCCGGAACCGGCTTCGGTTCGGGACCGGGCGTCTTCTCCGGGCCCGGAGTTTTGAGGAAACTGCCAGGGATCGGCGGGGGCGTCGGCGCCGGGGTCATGGTACGCGGAGGCGCCGAGGGTGCCACCGCCGCAGGCGGCGCGGCCGGGCTGGCGTCCGCAATTTCGTCGACCACCAGCTCATCGGATCCCTGCAGTTCGAGGTCGCTCTCGCCGGACGGCGACAGTGAAGGTGACGGCGACGGCGTGGGAGCGCCGATCTGATTGCCCAGATCGGCCGAGGCGGCACTGCCGTCGCTCCCCATTGGCCGGACGGGCAGCGCCCCCTCGACATCGGTGCGCCCGCCTGCCACTGGGTCGGCCGCCGCCGGAATCGGGGGAGGAGCGGCGGCTACCACCGGAGTTGGCGGCGGGGTCGGCAGCATCTCCTCGGGCGGCGCTGCCTTCGGTTGCGGAGGTGGGGTCGGCCCGGCGATCGGAACTTCGGGCGGCGGGGTCAGCGGACCAGAATCGAGCGCGCGAACGGCTGCGGCCTCGGCCGCCAGAGCCGCAGCCTCACCGTCGGCCTGCCCCACCGCCAGCGGTGCGCCGAACGGGCTGTCGGACGGCCCTCCCGCCTGAATGGGGGCTTGCCCGGAAGTGCCCCCATCGACGAGATCGACGGGCGTGGCGCCGAGCGCGGGCGCCTCCTGCTCTGGCGGCGGCGGCGGCGCTTCTGGCGGCGGCGGTGGCACGGCCGCCGCTGGCACGGCCGCCGGTGGCACGGCCGCCGCTGGCACGGCCGCCTGGGCCACGGCCTCTTCGGGCTCGTCCGCCTCCGGTTCCGGCCCGACCGGAATCGAGAGAGGGATCCCGGTCCCGGCCGCCGGTCCGCCGCGTGGCTGCGTGGTCGTCCGCCGACGCACCGACGGCGTGGCGAAGTCTCCGCTGGCGATCCCGATCGGACCGCTGCGCTCGCGCGGCGCTGGCGCGCCCACGCGCGCGCGCCGCACGGGGGCATTGGCCGCCGGTTTGGGCCTCTGGACGTCCGTAGGAGCCGGCGTCGCGTCGGCGTCCGAGGCGGGCGGAGGGTCGCGTGATGACTCGTCGTGGGCTTTCGACATGGCCATCAGCCTCGCAACACCGCGGAGGTTCCGGTCGCCGCCCGGGAACGACCGATGCCGATCCCCATCTTCATCGCCTCGCCGGGCGCAAAGCTCCCGAGCTCGGCCCATTCCGGCTCGAACACCACGATGGTCGTCGAGCCGAGATGGAAGATGCCCAGCTCCTCGCCGCGCCGAATGGGCTTCGGATTGTCGTAGCGACGATGGCGAACCGCGGCGCGCAGGAACCGAGGCCGGTGCGTGGCCACGTCCGCATCATACGACACGGTGACGTGACCGACGCCGATCGCCGCAACCATGACGACCGCGCAGAGCCCGCCGCCATCCATCTCGATGAGCGTGACAAACCGCTCATTGCGGACGAAGAGGCCGGGCTCCGTGGCGACGCTCTTGGCGCCGACGGAGAACAACGTCCCCGGAATGTGCCGCCAACCGATCACACGCCCGCCGACGGGCGAATGAACCCGGTGGTAGTCCTTCGGCGACAGATAGGTGATGAGATAGGCGCCCCCGGCCAGACGCGCCGCGATCTCCGCGTCGCCGAGCAGCTCGCTCAGATCGAACAGCACACCTTTCGCCTGAATCAGCTTGCCGGCGGTGGCGCGGCCGCACTCGACGACGATCCCGTCGGCGGGCGAGACGATGCTGCCAGGCTCATCGGCGATGGGGCGTGCGCCGGTACGCAGCCGCCGGGTGAAGAACTCGTCGAAGCCGGCATAGTCGCCCACCGGCTTCTCCGCTTCGTCGACGTCGATCCCGTAGGCCCGAGCGAACCGCGCCAGCATCATGCCGCGCAGGCGCGTCGGGATGCCGCGGCTCGCCCCCCAGCCAATGGCTCCCGACACGGCGCCCTTGGGGACGATTCGCCACATCGAGCGTCTGGCTCGGTCGCTGAAAGAGAGCCCACCCATGAGGAGTTGCGGAGCGTCGGGGGCTTCCGCGAACCCCGAATCTTAGGTCAGCGCCACTGCCCCGTCAAAGGCTAAGGGACCGTCCCACCTCGAGAGCGGCCCCTTGTAACTGGAAAAACCATCCCGCCCGCAGCAGTCAACCGGCCGGGATGCGAAATCGAAGGATGCGTCAGGGCGCAAAAGAGCTGAGCCGGTCGCGGGGAGTCTCCCGATCACGCCGGGGCGCAGGCGCGCTTTGCTCGCCGGAGCCCCATCGCGGCAGGGGTTGGGAACCCCGCTGATCCCCCGCGACGATCGCGTGCCCATGATCGCGTCGGGGCGCAGGCGCGCTTTGCTCGCCGGAGCCCCGTCGCGGGAGGGGTTTGGGAACCCTCCCAGGGTTCCCATAACTGTTGGTTGACCGTGACCGACTTAGTTGTCGAAGTAGAGCGCGAACTCGTAGGGGTGCGGGCGGAGGCGGAGGGCGTCCACCTCGTTCTCGCGCTTGTAGTCGAGCCAGGTCGAGATGACGTCCGGCGTGAACACGTCGCCCTTGAGCAAGAAGGCGTGATCCTTCTCGAGCGCGTTCAGCGCTGCGTCGAGCGAGCCCGGCGCCTTCGGAACGTCCTTCGACTCCTCCGGCGAGAGGGCGTAGATGTCCTTGTCGAGCGGTTTGCCCGGGTCGATCTTGTTTTGGATGCCGTCGAGGCCGGCCATCATCATCGCCGCGAACGCGATGTACGGGTTGGCCGTCGGGTCGGGACAGCGGAACTCAAGCCGCTTCGCCTTCGGCGAGCTGCCGCCGATCGGGATGCGGACCGACGCCGACCGGTTGCGCGACGAGTAGGCCAGGTTGACCGGCGCCTCGTAGCCCGGCACGAGCCGCTTGTAGCTGTTCGTCCCCGGGTTGGTGAAGGCGCAGAGCGCCGGCGCGTGCTTCAGGATGCCGCCGATGTAGTGGAGCGCCAGGTCCGAGAGCCCGGCGTACTTGTCGCCGGCGAAGAGGTTCTTGTCCTCCTTCCAGATCGACTGGTGGCAGTGCATGCCCGAGCCGTTATCCCCGAAGATCGGCTTCGGCATGAACGTGGCGGTCCGCCCGTTGGCGCGCGCGACGTTCTTGACCACGTACTTGTACCACATGGTCCAGTCGGCCATCTTCTTGAGGCTGTTGAACTTCATCGACAGCTCGCACTGGCCGCCGGTGGCCACCTCGTGGTGGAACACCTCCACCGGAATACCGACCTTCTCCAGCGTCATGGCCATGTCGGCGCGCAGGTCGTGCAGCGTGTCGGTCGGCGGAACCGGAAAGTAGCCCCCCTTGTGCGGCGGCTTATAGCCGAGGTTCGGCCCCTCTTCGCGGTCGGTGTTCCAGCGCCCCTCGATCGAGTCGACCAGGTAGCTCGAACGGTTCGGCCCCTCGGAGAAGCGGACCTCGTCGAAGACGAAGAACTCCGGCTCGGGTCCAAAGTAGGAGGTGTCGCCGATGCCCGTCGTCTTGAGATAGGCCTCAGCCTTGGCGGCGATCGTGCGCGGATCGCGCGAGTAGGGCTGCTTGGTGATGGCGTCGACAATGTCGCAGGTGAGCGACAGCGTCGGCAGCTTGAAGAACGGGTCCATCACGGCCGAGTCGGAATCGGGGATGAAGATCATGTCTGAGGCGTGGATCGGCTGCCAGCCGCGGATCGAGCTGCCGTCGAAGAAGTAGCCGTCCTTGAAGACCTCGACGCCCAGCTTCGCGATTGGCATGGTGGTGTGCTGCCAGATCCCGAGCAGATCGACGAACTTGAAGTCGACCATCAGCGCGCCGCTCTTCTCTGCGAGTTTCAGTGCCTCAGCTGGAGTCATGTGACTTCCCCTATCGCGATTGTGTTGGTTGGTGGGTCCCGTTGGTTTTTTTAAGCACTTCCCCGCAGCGCGTGCTCGCCCGCGCGCCCGCGATCGTTTTTGCGGCGTATCCGTTACAGCGGTTCCTCCGGCGTAGCGCGTGGCGTGGCGCGCCTTTTATCTACTGCTGCAGCTACAGCGCGCTAGAGCGCGTCTTCGCCCCGCTCGCCGGTCCGGATCCGGATGGCTTCCTCGATCGGCGTCACGAAAATCTTGCCGTCACCGATGCGCCCGGTGCGCGCGACGGACATGATCGCTTCGACGACGTCGCGGACGATGTCGTCCTTGACGACGATCTCGATCCGCACCTTGGGGACGAAATCGACGACGTAGGCCGAGCCGCGGTAAACTTCCTTTTTACCGCCTGTCCGGCCGAAGCCCTTGACCTCGTAGACGGTCATTCCCTGGACGCCGACCTCGCGAAGACGATCCTTCACATCGTCCAGCTTAAACGGCTTGATGATGGCCTCGATCTTCTTCATTTGTCCCCACGCTAGCGCGCGTTTGTTTCGCGCCAGTTTCGCAGCAGTTAAATCGTCGTAACCCCAGGCAGTCAAGCGGAAACGACGCGCTTCCGCTAGCCGATTTTGAGCGCGCCGACGAGCTCGCGCACGTCGCTGACTCCGTCGGCGGCCAACCGCTCGGCGAGATCGCGGACGATGTGCCCCGAGGCGTCTGGATCGACGAAACTTTGCGTCCCGATCTGCACGGTGCTCGCGCCGGCCAGGAAGAATTCGATGGCGTCGGTGGCGTCCTGGATCCCGCCGATCCCCGAGATGGGAAGCGGCACGCCGGCGCGCCTCACCTGATAGACCATCCGCAGCGCGATCGGCTTGATGGCCGGGCCCGACAAGCCGCCGAAGATGGTGGCGATCTTCGGCTTGCGGGTGCGCGCGTCGATGGCCATCCCGGTGATCGTGTTGATGATCGAGAGCCCGTCGGCGCCGCCGTCGGCCGAGGCCTTGGCGAGGGCAACGATGTCCGAGGTGTTCGGCGTCAACTTGATCCAGAGCGGCTTTTTGATCACCTCGCGGCAGGCGCGCACCAGATCGCGCAGCACCCGGGGATCGGTCCCGAACTCGATCCCTCCGGCCTTGATGTTGGGGCAGGAGACGTTCATTTCCAGGCCGTCGACGCCGTCCAGGCGGTCGAGCCGGGCGCCGCAGTCGACATACTCATCGAAGGTCGCGCCGAAGAAGTTCACCAGGACCCGCGTTCCGCAGGCGCGCAGGTAGGGGAGCTTGTCGTGCTCGAACCCTTCGACCCCCACGTTCTCCAGGCCGATCGAGTTGAGCATGCCGGACGCGGTCTCGCAGATGCGCGGCGTCGCGTTGCCGAACCGGGGCCGCGGCGAGATCCCCTTGGTGACGAGGCCCCCGAGCGCCCGCAGCTCGGTGAGCCCCTCGAACTCCTTGCCGTAACCGAATGTCCCGGAGGCCGTCAGCACCGGATTGCGAAAGGCGATCCCGCCCGTTTCGATGGCCAGATTGACAGCGCCGGCAGAGCTCTTCTCGCCGACCGTGCCGAGGGTGGTCATGCCGGGCAGGCCGCCGGCGCCACGGGCGGTTCGGCATTCACGTCGAGCACGTCGGCGGCGTCGAAGACCGGGCCGTTGCTGCAGACGTAACGGTAAGGACGAGAGCGCGCGGGGATCGCACAGCCGAGGCAGACGCCGATCCCGCAGGCCATCTGCTCTTCGAGCGAGATGAAGCAGGGGACGTTCTGGGCGCGCGCGAGCCGCGCGATGGCCCACAGCATCCCGTTCGGGCCGCAGCCCATCACCCGCAGCGGCTTGCCGCGATGATGCGCGAGGCGCTCCTCGAGCGCGCGCGTGACCAGACCCTTGTCGCCGACCGCGCCGTTCTCCGTGGTCAGAAACAGCTTGAGGCCGAGCGCCTCCATCTCGCGCAGGAGAACCAGATCGGGCGCGCCGCGGCCGCCGTAGATCATTTCCGATCGGTCAACCTGACCGCGCTCTGCGGCCAACGCCGCCTGCATGTACATCGGTGGCAGACCGACGCCGCCCGCGACCAGCAGGTCAGTCGACTCAGAAGTGGGCTCCGGGAAGTTGGTCCCGAGCGGTCCCAGGACGTCGATCTCCGCGCCAGGCAGGGCGCGCTCCAGCAGAGCCGTGCCCCGCCCGACCGTCTTGGCCAGAATGTCGGCTCGACCGCCGGGGCCGATCGACATCAGGGAGAAGGCCCGGGGAAGCAAGGGGTCGCGGCCCCAAGCTCCCCGAATCATTACGAATTGCCCGGGTCTGGCGGCCGCCAGCGACTCGCAACCGACGAGCCGCAAAACGAAGTAACCGCCCCCAAGTACCCGGTTTTCCGAGAGTTTTGCTTGGAAGTAACGCACGAGCTCTGCGGGCGTCTTTCTACCTCGAACGAGCCGGGATTGCCCTCTTATTCTTGCAGGGCCCCCAGACCTGTGTTAGTGACCGGACTCTAAAGGGGCGCCGCCAATGGACTTCATGTTCGAGGACGAGGTCGACGAAGTCGGGTCGGACGTCGAGGCATATTGCCCCAAGTGCAAGGGCGATACCACGCACGTCGTCATTTCGAAATACGAGGACGAAATTCGTCGGGTGCAGTGCAACCCGTGCGGTGACGTCCATTCGTTCCGCAAGCCGCGGGGCGATGTCGAGGACGACGTCCCCGAGCCCATCGCCGCCAAGAAGCGGGCGATGATGAAGAAACAGACGTTCGAGGAGTTCTTCGCCAAGCACAGCGACAAGAACGCCAAGCCTTACGAGTTTCGCGAGCACTATCACGAGAACGTGATCGTGACGCACCCCAAGTTCGGCAAAGGATTCATCTCGGAGATCCTGTCGGACAGCAAGGCCGAGGTGACCTTCAAGGATTCTCGGCGCGTGCTGGTCCACAACCGGAAGGACATGCCGGGACTGCCGCTCGCCGCCGAGGGGGACGGTCACCCCTCAAATTCCAAGGTGACGAAGAGCGGCAAGCTGAAGCCCTCCAAGGCCCCGGCGGCGAAGGAGCCTCAGAAGGCGCCAAGCGCGCCGGCGAAGCCGGCCAAGCCCGCCGCCGTCGTTCGTTCGACCAAGGCGCCGGTCAAGACGGCGCCCGCCGCCAAGGCCGCCAAGCGGACGGCCAAGCCGGCCCGTCCGGTCCAGACCGCCCCGCGCCCCCGCGCCGCCGCGAAGCGCCCGGCCAAGCCCGCCAAACCCGCCAAGGCGGCCAAGCGCAGCAAGAAGTAACGGCTGTCTCCTCGCCCGATCGCGATGGCCTCGACGTGAAGCGCTAGCGAACCAGGAAGACGTACAGATCGTAGAGGGCGTGCGTGTACACGGCCACCGCGAAGCCGCGGTACCAGAACAGCAGGCCGAAGCACAGGCCGGCCAGCACGCGGAAGATGAAGATCCCGGCGTGCAGCGGATCGCCGTAGGGCGGGATGTGGTGCATCGCCGAGAACAGCACGGCCTGGAGTAGGAGCGCGAGCAAGAACCCGACCCAGGGCCGCATGCCCATCACCCGATCGAAGAGGAGCGTCAGTCCGGTCAAGATCCCGAGGCGGAACACCGTCTCCTCGTAGACGCCCGCCCCCAGCGACATGACGATCCGGGTGCCGAACCCCTGTTGCGCCACGAAGCCGCCGCCGCCCGCCATCTGCGGCGAGATCCCGAGGGCACGGGTCATCACGAACACGATGAACGTACCCATCGTCAGCGCATAGATGGCGCTCTCCAGCAGCACGCGAACGATCAGATGAGGATCGAAGCGCTGCTTGTGGCGCAGCACCACCACCGCGATGGTGAACGCCACCGCGACGGCGAAGGTGTAGGCCAGGTAGCTGCCGGTCGAAAGGCCCAGGTTCCGGAACAGGAACACGGTCAGGAAGTCGGCGCCGTTCAGGACCGGCAGCGTGAAGAGGACGCCTATCTGGTAGATGAGAAAAAGCGGGAACACCAGCACCAGGCTGGTGAGCAGGTTACGAGGATCGTGTCCCGTCTTCATCGGCCGCGCCTGGTGCGACGCTCGCTGTGGCCCGACTTCTTGTCGAGCTCGGCGATGGCTTCGGTCAGCTCCTGCTTCATGCAGGCGGTGTTCGTTCCCCCCCAGCTGATGGGGCCCATCCGCCGCGCGCGTAAACCGCGCAACGCCGGAAGCGCGTGCACGTCGCCGAGCTTGCGCAGCGCCTCGACCCAGTCTTTCTTCTCCTCACAGCTGTCGGCCTTGCGCAGCTCGAGCAGGTCGAGTGAGAGACGATCGACGCGCTTCTCCTGATCGAGGTCGACGAGCGCGGCGACCGCCCTTTGGCGGCGCGGCAGGTCGCTCCCCTCGTTCGCCACCTTGGCCAGCAGATCGGCCGCCGGCGCGCCGACATGGTCGATGAGCAGCGAGAGCGCCGGCCCCCCCAACTTCGGATCGGCCAGCATCGAGTCGACGTGACCGAGCAGCACCGGATCGCCGCGGAAGCCCGGATCGAGCGCGATCGCCGCCGCGTAGTCGTCGAGGGCGTCCTCCCGTCTGTCTTGGGCGTACGACACGCGCCCCAACATATAGCGCACCCGCGCGTCCTTGGGCCGCGCCGTGAGCATCGTCTCCAGCGCCAGCCGGGCGGCCGGGGCGTTGTCGTCCTCCAGCCAGGCCTCGACCTTCTTCATCTGGTCCGCCAGATCCGGAGGGGGCGGCGCGGGTTGCGTGGGAAGGACGGTGAGCGCGGCGGCCCGGTGGTGGCCGAGGTGACGCTTGATGGTCAGCGCTCCCACGCCGCCGACGAGCAGCAGGAGGACGATCGGCAGCGCGGGC
>CAVRRT010000171.1:0-37349 GCA_963723305.1 uncultured Pseudomonadota bacterium | reverse complement strand
TACTGCTGACCTTCGACCGTTGCGTATTGTCTACCACCCGTTCACCTCGCCCCACCCGGCCGATCTCGAGCGGCTGGAGAGCGATCCGGCGTCGGTGCGCGCGCGCGCCTACGATCTGGTGCTCAACGGCAACGAGATCGCCGGCGGCTCGATCCGGATCCACCACCCGGACGTTCAGGCGCGGGTCTTCCGGGCGCTGGGCCTGTCCGACGAGGACGCGCGCGCCAAGTTCGGCTTCCTGCTGGAGGCCTTCAAGTTCGGCCCGCCCCCGCACGGCGGCATCGCGGCCGGCGTCGATCGGCTGGCGATGCTCCTGTGCGGCGCCGAATCGTTGCGCGACGTGATCGCCTTCCCGAAGACCCAGAAGGGGACCGACCTTATGACGGAGCCCCGGGCCCGGTCGCGCGGCGCCAGCTCGACGAGCTGCACATCGCGCTCAAGGAATGACGCCCGGTCGCCGCCGCCGCGCCGCGCCGCCAGCGCTGGCGCGCCTGGCCTCCCGGCCCTTCGACCTTCTGGTGGTGGGCGGCGGCGCCACCGGCGCGGCGGTGGCGCGCGACGCGGCCCTGCGGGGGATCTACGTGGCGCTCTGGTCGACGCGGGCGACTACGCGGGACAGACCTCCAGCCACTCGTCGCAGTTGATCCACGGCGGGCTCCGCTACCTGCAGTACGGCGATCTGCCGCTGGTGTTCGAGGGGCTGCGCGAACGCCGCCGGCTGATGTCGATCGCGCCGCATCTGTGCCGTCCGATCGAGTTCCTGTCTTCCCCGGCTACCGCGGCGAGCGCCCGGGCCTGGCCACGCTCGGCGCCGGCATCGCGCTCTACAACGCGCTCGCGCTCTGGCGTCCTCCCGCCGCCAGCCGCCGCCTCGACGCGCACGCGCTCTACGCGCTGGCGCCGCACCTGCGCAGCGCCGGACTGGCGGGCGCGGAGATCTACGTCGACTGCCAGACCGACGACGCCCGCCTGGTGCTGGAGAACGTGCTCGACGCCGAGCTCGCGGGCGCCGCCTGCGCCAACCATCTTTTCGTCGAGCGGATGACCGCGCGATCGCCGCGGCCGGGCGCGGGCCGCGGCGGTCGTCGATCAGCGAGACCGGCGCCCGTTTCGAGATCCAGGCCGCGCCTGGTCGTCAGCGCCACCGGCCCCTTCACCGACGGATTTCCTGACCGGCGCCCGCGCCGGCTGCGCCCGACGCTGGGCGTCCACCTGGTGTTCGACGCCGCCCGCGTCCCGCACGGCGGCCGGGCCCTCGTGCTTCGCACGCCGCACGACAACCGGCTCTACTTCGTGCTGCCGGCCGGGCCGCGCACCATCGTCGGCACCACCGACACCGACTTCGCACCCGCCGACCATCGCCCGAGCGCGCGCCGCGCGTCGGCGACGAGATCCGCGCCCGCGGCGCCGACGTGGCCTACCTGCTCGAAGCGGCGCGCCACGCCTTCCCTCGCTCGGCCTCGGCCCCGGCGACGTCGTGTCGACCTACGCCGGGCTGCGGCCGCTGCTGGCCGGCAACGCGCACACGCCCGTCGGAGACCTCGCGCGAGCACGAGATCTCGCGCGCCGCGCGACGGAGTCCGTCGTCGTCGCGGGCGGCAAGCTGACCACCGCTGCGCCGGATGGCCGAGGAGACCGTCGACGTGGTCATCGAGGCGCTGCGCGCCACCGGCGTCGAGCGCCCGCTCTCCGCCTGCCAAACGAGCACGCGCCCGCTCCCCGGCGGCGGACCGCTCGCCGACGGGCTCGGCGCGCCGGACCGGCCCCCCGACGTGACGGCGCGCCTCGCCGCCTACGGCGCGCGCGCCGGCGGCGTGCTTTCCCTCGTCGCGGAAACGCCCGCGCTCGGCGAGCGCATCGATCCCGCCCTCCCCTATCTGTGGGCCGAAGTCGTCCACGCCGCCCGCCACGAGCGCGCTCGCGCCCTCACCGACGTCCTCGTCCGGCGCATCCCGCTCTTCCGCGACGCCGCCGATCAGGGGCTCTCCGCCGCTGCGGAGGCCGCGACGCTCGCCGGTCACGAGCTCGGGTGGAACGACGCACGCCGCGCCCGCGAGCTGGCCGACTACCGCGACGCCGTCGCCCTCTCCCGCCGCTGGCAGCGCGAGCTCTGAGGCCCGCGGCGCGAGCTCCCTCGAGCTCTTTAAAGAACCGTCTTGACGCCGGCGACGCCGCGCAGGCGCGTGCGGACGGCGTGGGCCTCGTGGGCGCTCCCCACGCGGACGCGCAGCCGGTGGCTGACGTACTTGCCGCCCGACGATTCCTGCCGCTCGTGCGCCAGCGGAGCGCCCGCCTCGGTGACGGCGGCGGCCAGGATCGCCGCCACCACCTGGTCATCGTTGCGCGCGATCACCGAAAGCGAGAAGTCGCCCGGAAAGTCATAGACCGCTTCGATGAGATCGATCTCTTGCCGACGCTCTTCGTCCGCGTCGGGATGATGAGGCCCGTTGGGCGGGGCGCCGTCGCTCATCAGTTGACGTTGCTCGCGACCTTCTGACGGGCGCTGTCGCGTTCGAGATCGGCGGCCGCGCGCGCCGGGCCGTAGGGGAGCGGCTTGTCGGTGCGCAGGACCTGCACCGGCAGGATCACCCGCATCGAGGCCGGGAGCGGCTCGAAGAACCAGGTCGAGACCACCTCCGACATGCACTGCTCGACCGGACAGTCGGCGCTGTAGGTCGAGCGCGCGATCCAGTGGTCGCGCATCTCTCCCTCGCGCGTCAGCGAAACGCCGACGCCGACATACCCGGAGTGCTGGCAGGAGATCGGCAGCACGTCGAAGCACTGGTGGAGCGAGCGCGCCTGCGTCTGCGCCTCGGCGCGCAGCGCCTTCTCGATCTCCCAGGGCGTCGAGCGGGGGAGATGGCCGACCTCATATCGGCCTCGCCGATCCGCGCGCCGACCGGGACCGCGCAGAAGATGCTGGCCAGCGCCGCCAGCTCGAGCGGCAAGAAAGAGCGCCGCGCGAAACGACGGACGAACCCCGTCGACAGCGGGGCGCGCTGCCCACCGTCGGAGTAGGCACGGACCACGAACGTCGCCGGGCCGAAGGCCACCTCGGCGCGCATCCCGAGCTCGAGGGGAAGGTCGACGCCCCGCGCCTCGCCGTCCCGATCTGGTCGACCTTGCTGATCCTCGGGTCGACCTCCACGCGCCAAGGCCTCCACCGCCAGCGGCGCGCGGTGGCCGTGCTCGACGCGGCCGGTGAAGCCGGGGACGATCGCCAGCCGGTAGCCGCCCTTCGTGCGGCGCACCAGCGGCAACGCCAGCGCCGAGAACGCGTCGTCGTCGATGGCCGCCCCGATGTTGTACGAGCGCGCGCGGCGCGCCGCCCGGGTCGCGGCCAGCGTGGCGACGCCGAGACCGACCGCCGCCCACAAGCCGAGGTAGGTCGGCAGGAACAGCACCCGGTGCGCCGCCAGCATCGCCGTCGCCACGATGGCCGCCGTCACCACCGAGAGGAGCGCGACCATCCCGAACGCGGCGAGCCCGTTGCGCCACTCGCTCCGTCTCGACAGCCGCCGCACTGAAACCACCTCACCCTTGATGAGATATGCGATCTCGATTGACTGGGACTGCTTCACGGCTGACCTCGCCGCCGAAGCATAGCAGCCTCTCGCGCGGACGAGCACCCCGGACGACGCATGCAAAACATCTTTCGCACCCCGGTTCCGAGCGGCCTCGGCGGCTCTTCGACCGCCAGGTGACGCTCCGGTCACGCCTGTTCGACGGAGAAACAGCGGTTCACGGGAATTGAGGTGCCTCGTCGCGTTCCCAGGACGGTGCGTAGCCGGCTTCGCGCCAGACTCTTGTTTCCAGGATAAGTACCTAATATTTTCAGCTAGTTATATTGTGTGCGAAAGTGGCATATCCCGTGCTAAGTATCGGCCCGACCTTCTGGGAGGAGGGTTCCTAATGGCACAGGCCGTAACGCAACCGACACCCATCAAGAACATCACTCCTCAGGCCGCCGCGATTTCGGCTGGCGTGGGTCCGAGTCGAGAGAAGGCACTGCAGATTCTCTCGAAGTCCATCTACAAGGAGCTTCGAGAGAACGGCTACGAGCCGAGACAGATTGTGGCGCTGGCGACCGAGATTATCGGCCTGGTGACCACCGATCTGGATCTGGACTAGTTCCGGACTAATTTTCTAGCTTTTCCCTAGCTGTTCTAGCATTCTTCGCGCGCCCCGACCCGGGCGCGCTTTTTTTTGTCCGAAGCGTTTTTTAGAGGTGATTCCGGGTCGGAAAACGGAAAGCTTTCGAAATGGGCATCAAGACGATTTCCGAGTTGGACATCGCTGGGCGGCGTCTCTTCATCCGCGTCGACTTCAACGTTCCGCTCACCCCCGAAGGAAAGGTGTCTGACGACACCCGGATCCGGGAGAGCCTGCCCACCATCAAGCTGGCGATCGAAAAGGGGGCGCGGGTGGTGCTGGCATCGCACCTGGGGCGCCCCAAAGGGAAGGTCGACAAGAAGTACACCCTCGAGCCGGTGGCCGAGCGCCTGGCGGAGCTGCTCGACGCCGACGTGGCGCTGACCGACGAGCCGGTGGGCGACGGCGCCCGCAAGGTGGTCAATGATCTGCGCGCCGGGGCCGTGGCGCTGCTGGAGAATCTGCGTTTCTCCCCCGCCGAGGAGGCCAACGACGAGGCGTTCTCGCGCGCGCTGGCGAGCTACGCCGATGTGTACGTCAACGATGCGTTCGGCACTGCGCACCGCGCCCACGCCTCGACGGCCGGCATCACCAAGTTCGTCGCCGCCAAGGGGATGGGCCTCTTGATGGAGCGCGAGGTGAAGTTCCTCGGCAAGCTGCTGGGCGACGTGGCGCGGCCGTTCGTGGCCATCATCGGCGGGGCCAAGGTCTCCGACAAGATTGGCGTGCTCGACAACCTGCTCGGCCGCGTCGACCAGATCCTGGTCGGCGGCGCGATGGCCAACACCTTCCTCAAGGCCAAGGGAGGCCAGCTGGGGCGCTCGCTGGTCGAGGAGGACAAGCTGCCGCTCGCCCGCGCCTTCCTCAAGAAGGCCGAAGAGTCGAACGTCGACGTGCTCCTGCCGCGCGACGCGGTGGCGGCGGCCGGCATCAAGTCCGAGTCGGGGCGCGTGGTGCAGTCGATGATGGTGCCGGAGGATCTGGCGGCGCTCGACATCGGCCCCGAGACGTCGCGCGGCTTCGCCGACGCCATCGCCCGGGCCAAGACGATCTTCTGGAACGGGCCGATGGGTGTGTTCGAGTCGGATCCCTTCGCCGGCGGCACGATGGCGGTGGCCAAGGCGGTCGCCGGGGCGACCGGCGCGCTGTCGGTCGTGGGCGGCGGCGATTCGGTGGCCGCCATTCACAAGAGCGGCCTCGCCGACAAGATCACGCACATCTCCACCGGTGGCGGCGCTTCGCTGGAGTTCCTGGAGGGGAAGAAGCTCCCCGGCCTCGCGGCGCTCGAAGACAAATAGGCTCGAAGACAAATAGGCCTCGAAGACAAATAGGATGGAAGAAAAGGCTTGATGATGGCGCGCGCGCGACGACCGTTTTTCTGCGGCAACTGGAAGCTCAACGGCACGATTGCCGAGTCGTTGGCGCTGGCCACCGACGTGCGCAACGGCGTGGCGGCGCTGCGTGAGGTCGACGTGGCCGTGGCGCCCAGCTTCACCGCCCTCCATGCGGTGGCCAAGCGGCTCGAGGACGGCCCGGTGACCGTGGCGGCGCAGGACTGCTTCTGGGAGGAGAAGGGCGCCTTCACCGGCGAGGTGGCGCCCTCGCAGATTGCCGACGCCGGCTGCAAGTTCGTGATCGTCGGCCACTCCGAGCGGCGGCAGCTCTTCGGCGAGCTCGACGCCGCCGTGAACCTCAAGGCCCGCGCCGCCCTGCGCGCCGGCCTTGTCCCCATCATCTGCATCGGCGAGACGCTGGCCGAGCGCGACGCCGGCGAGACGCTGGGCCGCGTGCAGGCGCAGCTCGACGCCGCGCTGACCGACATGGCAGACGGCGAGCTCGAGCGCATCGTCATCGCCTACGAGCCGGTGTGGGCCATCGGCACCGGCCGCAACGCGACGCCCGGGCAGGCGCAGGAGGTGCATCACTTCATTCGCACGCGCGTGGCGACACGCGCGCCGGCGTTGGCCCCCAAGCTGCGGATCCTCTATGGTGGCAGCGTCAAACCCGACAACATCCGCGCGCTCATGGCCGAAGCGGACGTCGACGGCGGCCTCGTCGGCGGCGCGTCACTCTCGGCCGAATCATTCGTTCGTCTCGTGAAAGAGGGCTCCGCCTCATGATTACGTTTCTGACAGTCCTGCACGTCACGGTCTGCCTGTTCCTGATCCTGGTCGTGTTGCTGCAAGCCGGAAAGGGCGGCGGCATGGGAATCGCGTTCGGCGGCGGCGGCGGCAGCCAAACGGTGTTCGGTTCGTCCGGCGCCGGAAACTTCCTGACCCGGCTCACGTCGATCACGGCTTTTCTCTTTCTTCTCACGTCGCTGGGGCTGGCGCACTTCTCCAGCCAGCAGGATTCGCGGCGCTTGCAGCGGCTGGCCGAGCGCAAGTCGGTCGAGAAGAAGGCCGACGACGAGCGGGCGGCCAAGCTGAAGGTGGATCTCGAGAAGGCGCGCGAGTCGGTCGAGAAGACTGCCGGCGGCGCAGCGTCCGCGCCTGCGACGAGCGAGCCGATGTTGCCGGCCCTGCCGGCACCGACCTTGACGGTTCCGAAGCACGGCGCGAAACCGGCCGAAAAGGCGGACGGCGAATCCGGTGGGAAAGCTCCGCCCGTCACGCGCCATCACAAGCGTGCCGCGGCTCCGGCTGACGGTGACAAGCCGGCCGAAGCCCCCGCCCCGGCACCAGCCCCCGCGAACGAGTAAGCTCGCGCGCGGACATCATGCCGCTGCCGTTCGTCAAGGCCGAAGGGACCGGGAACGACTTCGTGGTCGTCGATCTGCGCCCCGGGCGCGCGGCGGCGAGCGCGTCGGGGCCGTCGCCCCAGGATCCCGCCACCGTGCGGGCGATCTGTGACCGCCACTTCGGCGTGGGCGCCGACGGCGTGCTGGCGATCCTCCCCAGTACGATCGGCGACGCGCGGATGCGCGTCCTCAACGCCGACGGCAGCGAGGCCGAGATGTGCGGCAACGGCCTCCGCTGCGTGGCCAAGGTCCTCTACGAGTCCGATCCAGCGCTGCGGCGGCCGACGCTGAACATCGAGACCGGCGCCGGGGTGCTCGCCTGCACGCTCGACGTCGAGGCCGGCCGCGTCCGCAGCGTGACCGAGGAGATGGGGCGCCCGCGCCTCACCCGCGGAGAAATCCCGCTCGCTCCCGGCGGCGCCGAGCGCGCGCTCCGCCAGCCAATCCACGCGCGCGACCGCGACTTCAGCTTCACCGCCGTCTCGATGGGAAACCCGCACGCCGTCATCTTCGTCGATGGCGACGACGACCTGCAGGCGTTGGCGACGACGTACGGGTCGATTCTCGAGGTGGCCGACAGATTCCCCCGCCGCACCAACGTCGAGTTCGCCCGTGTGCGCGGCCAGCGAGATCGAGCTGGTCGTCTGGGAGCGCGGCAGCGGCCTCACCCTCGCCTGCGGCACCGGCGCCTGCGCCACCGTCGTCGCCGCCTGCCTCGAAGAGCGGCTCACCCCCGGCGCCGAAACGCAGGTCCACCTTCCCGGCGGCACGCTGGTGATCACCGTGGCGCCCGACTACTCCGGCGTCCGCCTGTGCGGCCCGGCCCGGATCGTTTTTCAGGGAACGCTCGACGACGCTCAGCTCGCCGGCGGGCGATAGCCCGGAGCGACCGGCACCATCACCCGCCAGTCCGACTGCGCGCCGCCGTAGCTGGCGATCAAGATCAGCCCCAGCGCGGCTCCCACGCCGACGACCGGCACGCGCGTCAGCATCCGCCCGGCGCGGGCCCTCTGCCGCTCGAGCGCGCTCGCCAGCGGCGAGCCTGCCTGAGAGCCCGGGGCCAGCTTCGGCACGCTCACGTCCGGCACGTTCACATCCGGCACGCTCACGATCAGATTATCTCCCCGTCGCTGCGTCCGGACCAATCGAACAGCTGTCGGCGGCGGCGAAGCGGCGCGGCGGGTCCCCGCGCCGCCGGCTCGGCTAAAACAATGTTCCCTGCGGGCGGCTCGGCGGCGGCAGCCCCAGGTGGTCGTAGGCGCGTTTGGTGATCTGGCGGCCGCGCGGGGTGCGGATGAGGAAGCCCTCCTGGATCAGGTACGGCTCGTAGACGAACTCCAGCGTGTCGCGATCCTCGGCCAGGGACGCAGCGAGCGAATCGATCCCCACCGGGCCGCCGTCGAAGCGCTTGACCATCGTGGAGAGGATCTTGCGGTCGCCGGCGTCGAGGCCGGCGGCGTCGACCTCCAGCCGCCCGAGCGCGTACTCGGCCACGTCGCGCGTGACCCGCCCGTCGCCGCGCACGTCGGCGAAGTCGCGGATCCGGCGCAGCAGCCGATTGGCGATGCGCGGTGTGCCGCGCGCGCGCCGCCCGATCTCCTCGGCCCCCGCGTCGTCGATGGGGATCTCCAGGAGTCGCGCCGAGCGGCGCACGATCGTGGTCAGCTCCTCGGCCGAGTAGAAGGCGAACGCCTCGACGATCCCGAAGCGCGACAAGAGCGGCGAGCCGAGCTGCCCGGTGCGGGTGGTGGCGCCCACCAGCGTGAAGCGCTCGATGGGCAGCGGGATGGCGCGCGCGCCGGCGCCGGTCCCGGTGACGAGCTCGATGCGGAAGTCCTCCATCGCCGGATAGAGCGACTCCTCGATCACCGGCTGCAGGCGGTGGATCTCGTCGATGAACAGCACGTCGCCGCGCCCGAGCGAGGTCAGGATCCCCGCCAGGTCTCCCTTGCGCTCCAGCGCCGGCCCGGAGGTCACGCGCACCTCCGACCCCATCTCGCGCGCCAGCAGATAGGCGAGCGTGGTCTTCCCCAAGCCCGGCGGCCCCGACAGCAGCACGTGGTCGAGCGCGTCGCCCCGCTGGCGCGCCGCCTGCACGTAGACCGCCAGGTTGTCGGCGATCTTCTTCTGACCGACGAACTCGGCGAAGCTGCGTGGCCGCAACGCCGCGTCGTCGTCGCGATCCCGCGCCCGTTGCTCCGGGTCGGCGGCCGGGGAGACGACGCGCGCCTCCGGCGAGCCAGGTCCCGGCTCGTCCTCGTGTCGTTTGCGCGCCACGCCTATTGCCTCCGCAGCGCGCCGAGCGCCTCACGCACGAGGTCGGCGACCGGGCGCGCCGGATCGAGGCGCTCGAGCAACGGCTCGATCTCGCCCGGCTTGTAGCCGAGCTGGACCAGCGCGCCGTAGACGTCGCCCAGCGGTCCGCGGGGCGGCTCCCCGCGCGCGGGCGCCGGCTCGAGGGCCACACCCTTGCCGAGCGGCAGGGTCAGGATCTTCTCCCGCAGCTCGAGGGCCAGCCGCTCGGCCGTCTTGCGCCCCACCCCCTTGACCTGCGTCAGCCGGCCGACGTCGCCGGTGGCGATCGCCCGCACCAGCTCGCCCGCCTCGATCCCGGCCAGGATCGCCAGCGCCACGCGGGGCCCCACCCCCTGCACGCTGATCAGCGTCTGGAACAGCCGGCGCTCGCCGACCTCCAGGAACCCGTAGAGCCGCAGCGGCTCGTCTTTCACGAAGTGGGTGTGGACGAAGAGCTGGGTCTCGCCGCTCGCCGCCACCGACAGCGCCGCCGCCGTCGAGGCGCTCACCAGCACCTGATAGCCGACCCCGGCCACGTCGATGACCGCCGCCTCGCCGTCGCTCTCCAGCAGCTTCCCGCGCAGGAAGGCGATCATCGCCCGCCCCGCAACGCGCGCGGGCGGCTGGCGGGCAGGCAGCGGGCGTGGCAGATGGCGATCGCCAGCGCGTCGGCGGCGTCGGGCTCGGGCGTCCGGCGCAGCGAGAGAAGCGCGCGCACCAGAAACCCGATCTGCTCCTTGCTGGCGCGGCCGTGGCCGACGACGGTCTTCTTCACGGTCGCCGGCGGATAGCCGGTCACGGTCAGCCCGTGCTCCGCCGCGATGTAGAGCGCGACGCCGCGCGCCTCGCCGAGCGCCAGCGTCGACTGCACGTTGACGCCGAAGAAGGCTTCCTCGATCGCCACCACGTCGGGGCGCACCTCTTCGATGAGCTCGCGCAGGCCGCGCCCGATCTCCCCCAGCCGCACCGCCCGCGGATCGCGCGGCGGCGCCGAGATGACGCCGCACTCGACGTAGACGACCGCCGCGCCACCGGCCGCGCACTCCACCACGCCGTAGCCGAGGCGCAAGGTTCCAGGATCGATGCCGAGGATGCGGACCGCCGCGCGCGTCGCCCGCGCAGGCGTGCGCGGCCGAGTCCGCCCCGGCACCAGGTGCACGCTCAGCCGACGCTCTCCAGCACGGAGTCGTCGACGTCCATGTTCGAGTAGACGTTCTGCACGTCGTCGTTGTCTTCCAGCGCGGCGACCAGCTTGACCGCGCTCTCGGCCTCCTTGCCCACCAACCGCTTCACGTCCTGCGGCACCATGGTGACCTCGGCCGAGAGCGGCTCCGGGAGCCCACCCTTCTTGAGCCCGTCGCGAATCGTCTCGAACGCCTTGGGCTCGGTCACCACGATCAGCGACTCCCCCTCGGTCTTGATGTCCTCGGCCCCCAGCTCGATGGCCAGCTCGGTGACCTTGTCCTCGTCGACCACGGCGGCCTCGTAGACCACCAGCCCCTGCTTCTTGAACATGTAGGCGACCGAGCCCGAGGCGCCCAGGTTGCCGCCGTGCCGGGTGATGACGCTGCGGATCTCGCCCGCGGTCCGGTTGCGGTTGTCGGTCATGATCTCGACCAACACCGCGGTGCCGCCCGGGCCGAACACCTCGTAGTTGAACTCCTCGTAGCTGACCCCCTCGAGATCGCCCGTCCCCTTCTTGATGGCGCGGTCGATGGTGTCGTTCGGCATGTTCTGGCCGCGGGCCTTGTCGACCGCCGTCCGTAAGCGCGGGTTCCCGTCGATGTCGCCGCCGCCCATCCGCGCCGACAGCGTCAGCTCCTTGATGAGCTTCGTCCAGGTCTTCGACTTCTTGGAGTCGGAGGCCTCTTTCTTGTGCTTGATCTTGGACCAGCGATTGTGCCCGGACATGCCGCCTATCATAGTCACGGGGCCCGGCCCGGTTTCCAACTTTTTCGCCGGTTTTCCGGCCGTATTTTCCACTACGGCGGGCCCCACCCGGGCGTTGGCGGCAGGGGCGTGTGGTTCCAGGCGTCCGGGCTGTCGCAGGCGGTCTGGACCAGCCGGTGGACCGCGTTGCCGTTCCAGCTCCCGGCCGAGACCGAGACCCAGCCGCCGTAGCTGGAGACGACGGCGTCCCCCTGCACCAGGTCGACCTCCTCGCCGGAGTTCGAAAGCCCGTCGGCGCCCAGCCGCGTGTCGACGCGGACGAGCAGGGTCCCGGCGCGCGGGGACGGATCGCTCCCTTCGTCTGGATCGTAGGTGGAGGTCACCACCAGCGCGTAGCCGCCTGCCGCCAGCGTCTCGGCCGGCAAATCGTCGCCCCCCTTGCTGTCCTGCAGGCGCAGCCCGGCCAGCGGCACGTCGGCGTCGCCCAGGTTGCGCAGCTCGACGTACTCCTGCTCCGGCTCGGGCCCGGCGGGGTTGGCCAGCACCTCGGTGATGGCGATGGGGGGCAGCGCCACCGGCGTGGTGAACGCGAACGGCGCCGACGTCGCCGTGTTCCCCGCCAGATCGGTCGCGTCGATGGTGACGGTGGCCGCCGTCGACGGCGGCAGCGCTCCCAGCGGAATGCCGACGTCGAAGCTGGTCTGCCCCGCCCCGGCCGGCGTGTCTATCTCGACGCCTCCGGCCTGGATGACGATCGTGCCGCTCGACGACTCGTCGGTGGCGAAGCTGACGTCGAGGCATGGACCGGCGGCGGAGACCGTCACGTTGGCCAGCACGGGTGGCGTCACGTCGGGCGCGTCGGCGTCCTCGAACACGCCGATCGTCCCGGCGGCCACGGCCGCGCCCGTCGCGTCGACGGCGCCGGCCGCGATCGAGACGGCACAGGAGACGCTGGCCGGCAGGTTGCCGGAGAGATCGACCCGATAACAGGCGCCGCCGTCGCCGTCGGCGCAGGGAGCGTCGGCGGGCATGGACGCCGGGAACCGGAGCCGCCTGACCGTCGCAGACGATGAGGCCCCCCGTCCCCCACGAGATGGCCGCCGGGAACCGGACGACGACACCCGCCAGGTTGAGGGGGACCGCCGCGGCACCGGCGGCGGGATCGACCAGCGTGGCGCCGCCCGGACCGGTGGGCGGCGGGGCGACGGCGCCGGTCGCGGGGACGTCGCTGAGGTCGGTCTGGGGAGCGCAGGCCGCCGCCAGCGCGAAGGCCGGGATGCCGACCAGCAGAATGAGGTGAGCTCGCATGCCCCTGGTTTCGGACGACGGGCCGCCAAGGTTGTTCGCGTGGTAAAAGCCCGGCCGATGGCTGCGGTCGATTTGGTCTTGGCGTCCGCGTCGCCGCGGCGGCGTGAGCTGCTCGAGCGACTGGGCCTGGTGCTGGAGGTGCTTCCCGCCGACGTCGACGAGACGCCACAACCGGGCGAGAAGCCGGCCGACTACGCCCGGCGCGTCGCCGCCGCCAAGTGTGACGCCGTCGCGGACGGGCCGACGGCCGAGCGCGGGCTGCCGGTGCTCGGCGCCGACACGACGGTCATCATTGAGGAGGCGATCCTGGGCAAGCCGGCAGACGCCGCTGACGCGCGCGCGATGCTGGGCCGACTGGCCGGCCGGCGGCACGAGGTCGTCACCGCCTACACGATCAGGTCGGGCGGGCGCCGGCTCGACCGCGCGGTCACCACGCTGGTGGCGATGCGCGCGCTGCAGCCGCCGGAGATTGACGCCTACGTCGCGTCGGGCGAGTGGCGCGACAAGGCAGGCGGGTACGCGGTGCAGGGGATCGCGGCCGCCTTCATCACCGAGCTGCGGGGGTCGTTGACCAACGTCATCGGCTTGCCGCTCGCCGAGGT
Organism: uncultured Pseudomonadota bacterium; assembly: GCA_963723305.1. Classification (GTDB taxonomy): domain Bacteria; phylum Myxococcota_A; class Polyangia; order Fen-1088; family Fen-1088; genus JADGRB01. The sequence continues at coordinate 24,362 of CAVRRT010000171.1, read as the reverse complement.
GCTGGCCGACCTCTTGGCGCTGGGCGCGTTGCCGCGCTATCCGGCGGCCGGCTTCGGCACCGTCCCCGCTTCGAAGTGATGACCCGCGCCGCGTCGATTGCCGACGGCCTGGCCCGCGTGCGCGCGCGCATCGCGGCCGCCGAGCGCGCCGCCGGGCGCCCGCCAGGCTCGGTCAAGCTCCTGGCGGTCAGCAAGAAGATGACCGCCGACGACGTGCGCGCGGCGATGGCGGCCGGCCAGCGCGCGTTCGGCGAGAACTACGCGCAGGAGCTGCGCGACAAGCGGGCGGCGCTGGCGGCGGATCCCGAGGCCCCCGCCTGGCACTACATCGGCCCGCTGCAGAGCAACAAGGTCAAGTACGTCGCCGGACAGGTCGCGCTGGTACACACCGTCGACTCGGCCACGCTGCTGGAGGCGATTGCGGCGCGCGGCGCGCCCCAGGCCTGCCTGGTCCAGGTCAACGTCGCCGGCGAGGCGCAGAAGCGGGGCCTGGCACCCGCCGACCTACCGGCGCTGCTCGACAGGTTCGCGGCGATGTCGGGCCTCACCTGCGCCGGCCTGATGGTCATCCCACCGTTCACCGACGACCCGCAGGACGCCCGCCCGCACTTCGCGGCGCTGCGCGCGCTCCGCGATCGCGAGGCGGCCCGCCCGCGCGCGAACGTCGCGCTCGACGAGCTCTCCATGGGGATGAGCGCCGACCTCGAGATCGCCATCGCCGAGGGGGCCACGATTGTCCGGGTCGGCACCGCGATCTTCGGCGGCCGCTGAGCGCGGCGCGCGGCTACGGGAAGCGCCCGGCGGAGACGAGCAGATTGAGCCGCGCCTGGCGCGACAGGTCCTCTGCCTCGGCGGCCTGGGTGTCGGCGTCGCGCGCCTGCCGGGCAGCGTCGAGCACCTCGATGTTGGTGCTGGCGCCAGCGCGGTAGGCCAGCGTGGCGAGGTCGTACGCCTTGTGCGCCAACCGGGCGGCGTCGCGCGCCGAGCCCAGGCCCTGATCGGCGCGCAGCATCTCCTCGAAGCTGACCCGCACGTCCGCCTGCGCCTGCCGCAATCCCCCGTCGAGGTTGGCGCGCGCCTCGGCGAGCTGCGCGTTGCGATCGCGCGTGACGCCTCCCCGCAGGCCGCCGTCGTAGAGCGGCAGCGTGAGGAGCAGCTCGGCCTGCCAGCCGGTCTTCGGCAAGAGGACGGTGGGCGGATCCTGAAAGAACGGCTGGCCGACCGCGGTCAGGAACGGCGCGTAGAAGGCCCAGGTGTCGTCGGCGACCTGCTTGGCGGTCAGCACCCGCGCGTCGAGGACCTGGATATCCGTACGCCGGGCCGACGCCTCTTGCAGCGCGCTCGCCAGCGTGGGCATCGTGCCGAGGTCGACGTCGTCGACCGAGTCGACCGGCGCGGAGGCCGCCATCAGCACCCCCAGCGCCTCGCGCGCCCGCCCGAGCGCTACGTAGGTCGCCTGCACCTGGACGTCGACGCTGGCCAGGTCCTGCTGCGCCCGCACCTCGTCGATGCTGCGGCCGACCCCGCCCAAAAGCCGCGTGTGCGCGTAGTCGTAGTGATCCTTGGCGTTGACCCGCGCCGTCTCGGCGGCGGCGATCAGCCGGTGCTGCGTGACGACGGTCAGGTAGGCGCGCGCGGTCGCCTGGGCCACCAGCCGGCGCACGTCGAGCGCGCTCGCCTCGGCGATCCGGCGGTTGTCCTTGGCCGCGCGCGTGTTGGTCCAGGCCGGCGCCGAGACCAGCGGAACCGACAGCGTCAGGTTGGCGGCCACCTCGTTGAGCCCCAGCTCCTGCACGCCGCCCACGACGCGGGCGTGATCGAGCCGGGTGTAGCTGGCGAAGGCGTTCAGCGTGGGGTACCAACCGGAGCGAGCCTCGCTGATCAGCGCGTCGGCGCGATCGATCTCGGCCAGCGCAACGGAGACCGTCGGGTTGTGGTCGAGGGAGCGCGTCACCGCCTGGCCGAGGGTGACCTTCTCCGGCGCCGGCGCCGGCGGCTCGGGCGCCTCGCGCTCTGCGGCCCCGGCGGCAAACGACAAGACGACCAAGAGACAAAAGACGACGACTCCGCCCGTCGCGCGGCGGCCCCGCGCGCGGCGCCCGTATCCAGGATCCTGCAACCTCATCCGGCCTTTCTATAGCAGACGACGCGGCGAAGAAGAGAGACTCCTGGCCGACGCCGGGCGCCCGAATAGTCAGGGCCGCGCCGACGGTGCGGTGGCGCCGCGCCAGGCGATCCGCGCTAGACCTGCGGCGTGGCGGTCCTGACTTTGGCGGCGCTCCTCCTCGGCATCCTGGCCGCCTGGCTTCGCTTCGCCTGGATCCTGGCGCGCGCCGCCCGGCTGCCGAATTTGGCGCGCGCCGCGGACGCGCTGGCCGCGGAGACGCCCTGGCCGCGCGTCTCGATCGTCGTCGCCTGCCGGAACGAAGAGGCCGAGGTCCGGCGGGCCGTCTCGTCGCTGCTGGCACAGGACTACCCGGCCTGCGAGGTGGTGGCGGTGGACGATCGCTCGGAGGACGCGACGGGCGCCATCCTGCGCGACGTCGGCGCGCAGCACCCCGGGCTGTGCGTCGTGCGGGTCGACGAGCTGCCCGACCGGTGGCTGGGAAAAACCAACGCGCTTCATCAGGGGGCGGCGCGCGCCAGCGGCGACTGGCTGCTCTTCACCGACGCCGACGTGGTGTTCGCGCCCGACACGCTTCGGCGGGCGATGGCCTGGGCGCTCGGCGACGGCCTCGGGCACGCGGTGGCCCTGCCCCACTTCATCGCGCCGGGATTTCTCGAACGGAGCTTCGTGTCGCTGTTCGCGATGTTCCTGCTGCTGCACCTCCGGGTCGATGAGCTCGGGCGCGCCGGCAGCCGGGCCCACATCGGCCTCGGCGCCTTCAACCTCGTGCGGCGCGACGCCTATCTGTCGATTGGCGGTCACGAGCGGCTGCGGATGGAGATCGCTGACGACGTGAAGCTCGGTCTCGTGCTGCGGCGGAGCGGCGTGCGCCAGGGGTGCGCCGACTCGGGCGGCCTGGTGCGCGTCCGCTGGCAGCAGGGATTCACCGCCTCGATGCGCGGCTTGCTGAAGAACTTCTTCGCCGGGTCGGAGTTCAGCTGGTCGCAGACGATGCGCTCAGTCCTCTTGATCCCCTTCGCCACCACGTTGCCCGTCCTCTGCCTGGCGTTCGCGCCCGGCGCCGGCCTACGACTCCTGGGAGCGGCGGCCTTCGGGGTGGCGGCGGTGTTGCACGGCGCGAGCGCCCGCCGGCTGGCGGGGGGATGGGGAATCGAAGGGCTGTTGCTGCCCGTCGCCGGCATCTGCATGTCGCTCGTGGCGCTGGTGAGCGCGCTCGGCACCACCCTGCGTGGCGCCGTGATCTGGCGGGGCACGCGCTATCCGCTGCGCGCGCTCCGGGCCGGCAGCATCCGCGACGCCGACTGGCCCCCCGACCGTGCCCCCGGCGCTGTCATTTAGGTTCTAGGTTCGGGACCCGGAAGATCCCGCGCCCCCCCGCGCTCAAGGGCACTTCGGCGCGATGGGCGGAAGGGCGCGCCACCAGGCCGTCGTCGAGGCCGGCGACGGGGCCCCCTCGGCGGTGACCGGCTCGACCGGCTCGCCGAGGCGGGGCGTGACGACGGGGATGCCGCGCTTGGCCGCCTCTTCTACCAGCGTCTCCGCCGGTTCGGACCAGGCGTGGTAGGCGAGCACGAAGGTCGACCAGTGGATCGGGATCAGCGTCTTCGCGCCGAGGCGCGCGAACGCCTCCAGCGCGCCGACCGGGCCGAGGTGAATGGTCCCCCAGCTCTCGTGATACTGGCCGATCTCCAGCATCGCGACGTCGAAGGGCCCCTCGCGGCGCGCCACCTCGGAGAAGCCGTCGGTGAGGCCGGTGTCGCCGCTGAAGAAGAGCCGGTGGCGCGGCCCGACGATCGACCACGACGTCCAGAACGCGCCCACCCGCCAGGGGAGCCCGCGCCCGTTGAAGTGACGTGCCGGCGTCGACACGATCCGCACGCCGCCGGCGATGGTCGCCTCTTGCCACCAGTCGTGCTCGACGATCTGCGCGGCCGGGATCCCCCAGGCCGCCAGGTGCGCGCCGACGCCCAGCGGGACGTGGAACGAGACGCCGCGCGCGCCGAGCGCCTGCACCGTCCCCATGTCGAGGTGGTCGTAGTGCTCGTGCGAGATCAGCACCGCGTCGACCGGCGGCAGGTCGGCCAAGGCCAGCGGCGGCGGGTGCATGCGGCTCGGTCCGACCCAGCGCGACGGCGACGCGCGCTCGCCCCACACCGGGATCGGTCAGGATGCGCGCGCCGTCAATCTCGATGAGCGTCGTCGAGTGCCCGAGCCAGGTGACGCGGAGGCCGGAGGCCGCCGGCGTCGCCAGCCGCGCCGCCGTGTCGGTCACCAGCGGCAGCGGACAGGGGGGCACGCGCATCTCCTTGCCGAACAGCCACTGCTCGAGCGCGCCCCAGTACGAGCCCGAGGCCATCAGGCTGGTCGGCTCGGGGTTCTGGAACTTACCGTCGACGAAGTGCGACGAGGCGCGCATCCGTTCGAGCCGCTCGCCCGCGGGAACGCCCCCGAACGTGCGGAAGTGATCGGTCGAAATCCAGGTGAGGACGACCAGCGTGGTGCAGAGCGCGACGGCGAGACCGAAGATCATGCGTAGCCGACGGCCCCAGCGTCCCGGCGGCTTCTCCGACATCGCGCTATCGTGCCCTCGCGTGCGGCGGCGCGCAACGGGCGCGACGCGAGGGTTGCGCGCCGGGTCGCGCAGGCGCGCGGGCAGCGGCTCAGTTACCGCTGGCGGCGGCGACGCACTTCCCCTTCTTGTTGCAGGTCATCGGGGCGACGCACTCCGGATCGTCCTCGCCGCTCTTGACCTCGGTGCAGGTGCCGGATAGGCAGCTGTTGCAGGGATCGGTGCAGGCCGTCTTGCAGCAGACGCCGTCGGTGCAGAAGCCGCTGGCGCATTCGTTGGCGCCGCCGCAGTCCGACCCCGTCCCCTTGTTCCCCCGGGGCGCGTCGCGGGAGGCGTCCATCCGACTGGCCGGCCCGTCGAGGCGGGCGTCGGCGGTGGCGTCGCGGCGCTCGGTCCCAGCGTCGGGCAGGCCCCGCCATCAGCCGCGCCGCCCCGTCGGCCGAGCAACCGGTCTGCAGTCGGATCGGGGACCGAGGGACAGTCGTCGATCGGATCGGGGACCCCGTCCCCGTCGCTGTCCGCCGGCAGCGCCGCCGTCAGGGTCACGTCGAACGTTCCGCCCGAGAGCGAGGCGTGGGGAATCGTCAACGTCGCCTCGTCGACCAGCACGCCCGCCAGCAAACCGCGCAGATCGATCCGCAGATCGCCGGCCGTCGTCCCGGGCTCAATCAGGATCGTGCCGAGCACGGTCGCGCTCGCCGGGACCAGCGCCCCCTCGGACGGAAATCCGCACGTCGTTCCAGAGCGCGCCCGTGTCGTCGTAGACGAAGGCGCGAAGCTCGTCGGGCAGCGGAGCACCGGCAGCGAGCGCCGACCCGCAGCAGCGCCGCGCCCGCCGCGGGCACCTCCCTGGAGCTGCTGCAGGCGGCCGTGGTCGCCAGCGCGAGGGCGAAAACCAGGACCACCTTCGTGGCCTCCCCGCGCGCCGACGTGAATCGCATCGTCGTCGGTTCCTAGCGGCTCAACGTTCCGAGCGATCCGGCGCGGATCGTCGTCGTGCCCGGTGACGAAAGCGCGATCCCCGTGGCGACGCCGCCCGCGATCGCCGCGACCGCGACGGAACCCCACAGCCACCAGCGCGTGTGCGAGCGCTTCGCCGGAGCATCGCTCGCGTCCGGGGCCGGCGTGGCGACGAACGCCGTCTCCGCCGCCGGCGCGGAGGCCGCCAGCGACAGCGGCGCGGCCGCGGGATCCGTGGCGTGAACGTCGGCCCCGCCGCCACCCAGGGCGGCCACCGTCTGGCCCGAGCCGCCGGCCGCCAGATCGGCGATGAGGTCGTCGAGCTGATTGATGAGCGTCTCCACCTCCGGCACCAGGCGCGAATCGGGCGCCACCAGCACGAACTCGCGGTAGGTCGCGCGCGCGGTCTTGAGATCGCCGAGGCGCCGCTGGCATTGCGCGATGTTGACCAGAAACCCGGGGAGCGGCATCGCCGCATAGCCGGCCTGGTACTTGGCCAGCGCGTCGGCGTAGCGCCCAGCGCGATAGGAGGCCTCGGCCTCGTCGAACCTGTGGCGCGCCTGTCGCTCCACCGCGTTCGGCGCGCCCAGACCGCCGCCGCCTGGAGCCCAGCCACGACACGACGATCGTCGCGAAGGCGGCGCCTTGCGCGCGCATCATCGCCCCACCCGCGAGGCCGCCTCGGCGAACGGATTGACCGAGAGGCCGCGGGCGATTCGCCCCTTGCCCGACCAACGGGCGCGGAGCGCCGCCTTCTGACCGCCGCCCGTGCCCGGTCGATAGCTCCGGCCCTGGCTCGCCGGCTCGCCTCCGGCCCTGGCGTCGCCTCGCAGCCTTTGGCACCGGGGTCCCTCTCCCGGTCCGGCGCTCGACGGCGCATCGATCGTCGACACGGGGCCCGGCCGCACCGGCGGCAGCGTCGCCCCGCAGCGAGCGTCCGCCACCCCCCCGCGCGACCAGCAACAGAAGCAGCGTGGCGGTTCCCACCGTCGCCGCGACCCAGGACATCCACCCCGGCCGCGACCGGATGGCGCGCGCCGTCCCCATCGACATGCTGTAGTCGCCCGACCAGCCCCGGCGCGCCGGCGCCGAGACCGGCGTCGACCCGGTCGCCATCGACGTGCTGGCCGCGCAGGCCGCGATCAGCTCGGCGGCCAGCTTGCCGGCCGGGATCTGGCGCGAGACGAGCTCGCTGCCGAAGAGCTCCTGCAGCAGATCGGGCAGCGCGCGGGTCTGATAGCGCAGCGCCGCCAGCACACCGTCCAGCTCCTCGGCCAGCGCCTGACCGGTCGGGGTGCGCTCCGCCGGATCGCGGGCCAGGACGCGCGCCACGATCCGATCGAGCTCCGGCGGCACGTCGGGGCGCAGCGACGAGGGCGCCGGCACCGCCATCTCGGTGACGTTCTTGAGCGTCTGAAAGTCGCTCTTGCCGCGGAACAGCTTGCGCCCGGCCAGGAGCTCCCACAGCACGACCCCCAGCGAAAACAGATCGGAGCGGGCATCCAGCGGCTGATCCTTGATCCGCTCGGGCGCCACGTACGACAGCTTGCCCTTGAAGAGCCCCTGGCCGGTCTTCTCCACCTCGGGCTCGCCGAGCGCCTTGGCGATCCCGAAATCCAGCAGCTTCACGCCGCCGGCGCGCTGACACATGATGTTGGCCGGGCTGACGTCGCGGTGGATGATGTCGAGGCGCCGGCCGTCGGGCCCCGCCAGCGCGTGGGCATACGCCAGCGCCTGCGCGACCTCGTGCGCGATGAAGGCCGCCACGCCGACCGGGCAGGGGCGTTCGCCCTCGCGCAGCCGCCGCAAGATGGCCGAGACGTCCCGGCCGCGCACGTACTCCATGGCCAGGAAGTACGTGCCGCCGACGTTGCCGAAGTCGAACACCTGCACGATGTTCGGGTGGTGCAGGATCGCGTTGATGCGCGCCTCCTGGATGAACATCTCGACGAAGTAGGGCGACTGGGCCCGCTCGGCCAGGATCCGCTTGACCACGAAGGTCCGCTGGAACCCCTCGACGCCCGGCATGACCGCCCGAAACACCTCCGCCATCCCGCCGACGCCGATCCGATCGAGAAGGACATAACGCCCGAACTTCTCCGGCTCCATCTCCAAAGTTTCCGCCGTCCCCACGCCAGCCATCATCATCGACGCTGGAACGTGCGGGATTGAGCATGGATTCGGCGCCCGGCAATTTTCCGCTCGAGACGTCGTTTCGCTTACGGTTCGCACCGCGAACTTGAAGGGGGCGGTGGGCGACCGGCTGACGTTGTCCTACCCGCCCGCCGCGCGACCGCGTCGGGTTTCTGACGGCGCTGCCGTCCTCCGCGCGACCGTGGGCCCCATAAATTGCCCACGCCGCCGGCCCGACGTTACTCTGGCCCACCCCGTCGGGGCGGAGGCTCACGCGTATGAAGCGGTTCATCAGTCGGTGTGCACTGGTCGCGGTGGTTGGTTTCGGCGCGCACGCCGGCGCGCAGACGTCGGACACGCCTCCGGAGGCCAGTCCGGGCGCGCCTGGCTACGCACCCTACGCGCCTGCCGAGGTGCCTCCGGACGCGCCACCGACGGTACCCTCGCCGCCACCTTCGCCGACCCTCTCGCCAACGCCTTCGCCGACCCCTTCGTCGACCTCTTCGTCGACCCCTTCTCCGCCGCCACCAGAGGCGCCGACCGTTGGCGAGGTGGGGCACTGGGCCATCTCGATCGAGCGCGGGTTTGGGTTCGACTACGCGAGGGTGACGCAGTCGATGAACGGCATGACCCAGCAGACGAACAGCGCGACGACCCTCTCGCTGCTCAGCGATCCGGCGACGGATGTGACCACCGCCTTCTCATTTCCGCGGTTCGCCGTCGACGCCTTCGTCGCCGCGGACCTCAGCGCCGGGGCCGCCCTGGGCCTGTTCTATGGATCGGAGACCGTTTCCCTCCCCGGGGCGACCTCGACCGACACGAATGAATCGTTCAAGGGTGTCGTCTTCGCCCCGCGGGTCGGTTACGTCGCGCGTCTCAGCCCCGAGATCTCCTGCTGGCTGCGTGCCGGCGTCAGCATCATCTACGACACCACCAGCCAGTCGAACGGCGGCGCCAGCACCAGCTCCGGATCGTTCCATCTGATCGCGGCGACGGTCGAAGCCCCGTTCGTGTTCACCATCGCCCCCCGGGTGGCCCTCACCTTCGGCCCGACCTTCGACTACGCCTTCTCGGGCGGCGACAAGGTCAACCAGACCGGCAGCTACGCCGGCAGCACCGTCGACGACCGGGTGCTGGAGATCGGCGCCCAGGCGGGGTTGGTCGTCACGCTCTAGAATCGCGCGCATGGGCGCCTGCTTCGTGACCACCGATCCGGCGCGGGTCGATCGGGATCTGACGTATGAGTTCCTCTCGCAATCGTACTGGTCGAAGGGAATTCCGCGCGCCGTCTTCGAGCGGGCGATCGCGAACTCGCTCTGCTTCAGCCTCTACGAAGACGATGGCCAGATCGGGTTCGCGCGGGTGGTCACCGATCGCGCCACCTTCGCCTATCTGGCCGACGTGTTCGTTCTCCCTTCGCACCGCGGCCGCGGCCTGGCCAAGCGGCTGATGGAGGCCGTCGTCGCCCATTCCGACCTCCAAGGCCTGCGCCGCTGGGTGCTGGCCACCCGCGACGCGCACGGCCTCTACGCGCGCTACGGATTCACGCCGCTGCAGGCGCCCGACCGCTTCATGGAGCTCTGGGACCCGAACGTCTACCAGCGCTGAGCGCGGCCTCGCCGATCGGCGCCGATTCGCGCAGGCCGCCCTGCGGCCGCGCCGCCGCGCTCAGCCCGGGACCACGTCGACGCGCGCGAACGATCGCGACTGGCTTTGCACGGCGCGCTCGATGGTTCGAAGCAGCTCCTTGAGCGTCCGACCGTCGAGGGCGTCGTCGGTCTCGATGTGCGCCACCACCCAGAGCTGGCGCGGGCCGACGAAGGTCACCAAAAGTTGGCAGACCGTGACCACCCCCGGCTGCCGCACGATCAGCTGCCGCAGTCCCTCGCGGATCGGCGCCGAGGCCTGACGCCCCACCAGGAAGTCGCGGTTTCGCCGAGACAGATCCAGCGCCACGATGGCCAGGCAGACGCCGATGACGAGCGCCGCGGCGGCGTCCGGGATCGCCGAGCCGGTCAGCTGATCGAGCACGATCCCGGCCAGGGCGACCAGGTTACCGATCATCGCCACAACGTCCTCGGCGAAGACGGCGCGGCCCACCGGATCGGAGCTGCGGTCGAAGTGCTCGAGGAACTCGATGTCCAGCGTCATGGCCTCGCGTTTGAGCTGCCGGTAGGCCTGCGCCAGCGACATCCCGTCGAGAAAGCTGGAGACGCCCAGCACCACGTACGCCGCCAGCGGCGACGAGACACGCACCGGATGAAGCAGCTCGATGACCCCCTGCCGCACCGCCAGCAACGCGCCGGTCAGGAACATCCCCAGCGCCGCGATGAGCGCCCAGAAGTACGCCTCGCGTCCATGCCCGATGGGGTGGGCCGCGTCGGGCGGCCGTCGCGACCGCCGGTTGGCGACCAGCAGCAGGACCTGATTCCCGGTGTCGGCGGTGGCGTGTATGGCCTCCGCCAGCATCGCGCTCGAGCGGCTGATCAGCGCGGCGACGAACTTGGCGATCGCCACGCCGGCGTTGGCGAGAAGTGCAACGACGACGGTGCGAAGGGCCTCCTCCTCACCGAGCGCAGGCTTCCGGACGCTCTCCATGAGCGGTTCAAGGTGGTGCCGGCTGCGGCTCCGGCAACGCCTCGAACGAGAATCTTGCCGCCGCTCAGGGGACTGCCCAGCAGGTGGCGCAGTCCCAGATGCCGTACACCGTGTCGTAATTGCAGGTCTGGCCGCTGCCGCAGTCGCTGTCGTCGAGGCAGGTGTCTTTCTTGGTGTGGCAGTAGTAGCTGTGGCCGCAGCTGTCGCCGCAGGCGCAAGAGACCTGCTGATTTCCGGCGTAGCAGGCGCCGCCGGAGTCGGGGGTGCAGAGCGCCGGGCTGGGGCAAAAGCAGAAGCTGTCGACCTGGCTCGGCGAGCAGTAGCCGCCGGGACCGCAGTCGCTGTCGACGCGGCAGTTGCCGCCGGTGAGGCAGCTGTTGGCCTGCGCGTCCGACGCCGAGGTCCGGCATTCGCACGGCTCGTCGCCGGGGCAATCGCTGTCGCTGCCGCAGGTGTCGTACGAGCAGCTCGTCCCGCAGTCGGTGACCGGCCCCCCGTCGAGAAAGCAGCGCCCGTTCGTCCCGGCCGTGCAGTCACCGTCGACGGAGCAGAGCCTCTGCCCCACGATTGCCACTCCCTCTGACGTGCCGCCGTCGGCCGGGCAAAACGTCGCGGACGTGGATCCCGGACCGCGCCCGGCCGGACAGGTGGCGCCGCTGGCGCGATGATTGAGCGGAACGCGCGCCGCCAACGCATCGGCCTGCCCGCCGACCAACGGCGTTCCCTGGCAAGCCGTCAGGTTGGCGGCAAGCCCCACAAGGACAACAAAGGCTAAGCTAAGGCGCATCGTTGGTCGCGTCGCCACGATCGGCAGCAGACGCACCGGCATCGGATGTCAGCAACAACCGTACCGACCGTCGTTCCGACTGTACGCCCCGTCCGTGGGGGAGATCCGGTCCCGGCGCCTCAAAAACTCGACACCCCTCCCCCGCCCGCTGCGAAAATCCGAGACCGTGTGTCGCGCGCAGCGCTGCCGCTTCACTTCCCAGACCTTCGGAAGCACGCCCGGCCCCGGCGCGTCGAATCCGTCGTGCTAGAACGTTCCCATGCTGCAGATGGCGGTCTGGATCGATCACAACGAGGCGAAGGTCTTTCACGTCACGGCGGAGGCTTTCGACGAGAAGAGCGTTCACTCGCCCAATCACCACCTGCAACGGCATCCGAAGTCCCAGGAGACCAGGGAACGCAACCATCCCGACGACGAGCATCGGTTCTTCCACCAGTTGGTCGGCGTTCTGGCCGGCGCGGACCAGATTCTGCTGCTGGGGCCCTCGGTGACCAAGCTGCACTTCCTACGCTGGGTGCAGAAGCACGACCCGACGCTCGAGCCCCGCATCGTCGGCATCGAGACGGCCGACCATCCCACCGATCGCCAGCTGGTCGCCCACGTCCGCCAGTATTTCCACGACCCCCTTCCCCGCGTCGGCACCACCCCGTAGCGAGGGGCTGAGCGGCGCGCCAGCTTGGATTGCTCGGCATCATCGGCGTCTTCGGCGTGATGGCGTGATCGGATTGTTCGGCTGGTTCAAACGCCGGCGCCGCGATGGCATCCGGCGCCGCCCCTTTCCCGACGCCTGGCCCGCGATCATCGAAAGGAACGTCCCCTACGCGGCAGCCCTCTCGCCGGCCGACCGCGCGGAGCTCCGCGGACACATCCAGGTTTTCCTGGCCGAGAAGCGCTTCGAGGGGTGCGGCGGCCTGAGATCACCGACGAGATCCGGGTCACGATCGCCGCGCAGGCCTGCGTCCTGCTCCTCCATCGCCAGACCGACTGACTACCCACGCCTGGTCTCGATCCTGGTCTATCCGTCGACCTACCTGGTGCCGGGCGGCCGCGGCACGCCGCGACGGGCTACCCGAAGACGCGCCGCAGGCCCGGCTCGGTGAATCCTGGGCGCACGACGTCGTGGTCCTCGCCTGGGACAGCGTGCTGGCCGGCGCCGCCGACATTCACGACGGGCACAACGTCGTGCTGCACGAGTTCGCGCACCAGCTGGACCAGGAGGACGGAGCCGGCGACGGCGCGCCCGATCCTTCCCCGGCGCTCCATGTACGTCGCCTGGGCGCGGGTGCTCGGCCACGACTTCGACCAACTCGTGCGCGACACCGCGCGGCACCACCGCAAGCGTCATCGATCGCGTACGGCGCCACCAATCCCGCCGAGTTCTTCGCGGTGGCGACAGAGACCTTCTTCGAGAAGCCGCGCCAACTGCGGTCAAAACATCCTGAGCTCTATCTTCAACTGCAGGAGTTCTACGCCCAGGATCCGGCAACCTCGGCGGCCTGAGGCCTCGCCCAGCGCCTCGCCCCGCCCGGCGACGCCGCCGCCCTACGCGAGCCGCAGATCGACCACGATGTTGCCGCGCGTGGCGTTCGAGTACGGGCAGACCTCGTGCGCTTCGCGCAGCAGCGCCTCCCCCTCTTCGCGCGGCAGCTCCGGCGCCTCGGCGACCAGCTCGACGGCGATGCCGTACGCCGGCCCGCCGGTGGGACCGATCGTGACGTGCGCGGTGATGACAACCGGGCCCGTGGCAATCTTCCGCTGCCGCGCGACGTGCGCGAACGCGCTGCCGAAACAGGCCGCGTAGCCGGCCGCGAAGAGCTGCTCCGGGTTGGTCCCCGGCGCCCCACTGCCGCCCATCGCCTTCGGCGGCACGACCGCCAGGTCGAGAATTCCATCGTCGCTCTTGACCCGCCCGTCACGCCCGTTGTTGGCGCTGGCGGTGGCCGTGTAGAGGCGCTTCTGCAGGATGCGAGGCCCGTCGCTCATGCACGGTCTTTAGTTCGCGATCGGGGCAGGCGCAAGGCCGTGCCAGCCGGCGTGGTCCCGTCGGACGGTCCTGGCTCGTCTCCTGTTACACTCGCCGCCAACATGCCTGACCTCCGTGTCGTTGGAGCCGGCCTCGGCCGAACGGGAACCCATTCGCTGAAGGTGGCGCTCGAGCGCCTGCTCGGAGGGCCCTGCTATCACATGGTGGAGGTGTTCAAGCGGCCCGCCGACATTCCTGTCTGGCGGGCGGCTGCCAAGGGCGAGCCGGTTGACTGGCACAAGCTGCTCGAGGGGTACGCGTCGGTCGTCGACTGGCCGGCGGCGGCGTATTGGGCGGAGATCGCCGAAGCGTTTCCCAAGGCGATCATCTTGCTCTCGACGCGCGACACCGACGGCTGGTGGAAGAGCGCGACCCGCACCATCTTCGAGGGGTTTCGTCGCGGGGCCATGCCGAACACGCCGCCGGGCTGGCGCGAGATGATCACCGAGGGTTTCACCGCGACCTTCACGCCGGACTTCCTCGACGAGACCGCCGCCAAGGCCGCCTTCGAGCGCCACACCGCCGAGGTCCGCAAGCGCGCGCCGACGAATCGCCTCCTCGAATGGCGCGTCCAGGAGGGGTGGGAGCCGCTCTGCAAGGCGCTCGGCGTCCCCGTGCCTGACGAGCCGTTTCCGGTCACCAACACGGCCGACGAGTTCCGCGCCCGCGCGAAGCTCGACGCCTGAAACGGAACGGAGATTCACTGGGGAGTCTGCGCTTGAGCGAAAACAAGCGCGGCGACGCCTGAACCCCGTCGCCGCCCGCGCGACCCCCGATCGCGCGGGCGGGCGACCCTCCCTACCCTCTATCGAAAACCGAAGCCGGTTGGTCGAGCCCCTCGAGCAACGCGGCGAGCTGCGCCGTCCCAAGGCGACGCGCGATCTTGAGTGGACGGTGGCGCAGCCGCGCCTCGCGGCGTGCGGCCCGGACGCCGTTGTGGCTGTTGACGTCGGTGACGACGACGACCAGCTCCGCCCGCCCCACCAGCGCCTTCAGCGACAGCGCCGCCGACGTGCTGGAGACCACCCCGGTGTGAAACTCGATCTCGTGGCCGCCCGCCGTGGCGACGTCGCGCAGCGCGCCCGCGCTTCGATCCATTCCTCCGACGATCCCGATCCGCATGGCCTTCTCCCTGTTGCGATTGCCGCCGCCGTAACCGCTGCCGCCCCGATCACCTCGGCTGCAGCCGTTGTCGTTCCCTGGATGAAAAAAACGGCGCCCCGGGTCGGTGGTCCCCACCGGCCGACCCGAGGCGCCCACCCCCTTACTGCGTCACGCCCACCGGCACCGAGCGCCCGACGAGCCGCCCCGCCGCGTCCTCGGCCACCACCGCGACCTGGCTGGCGTCGGTCGTCAGACTGACCGTCGTGTCGAGGCCGTTCCAGTCCGCCCCGCCGAGCGGCCAGAGCTTCCCCGGCTGACCGCCACCGATCACGGTCCAGCGCTTGACGTCGGTCGCCCCGTTCCAGATGGCGTGGACGGTCACCGTGCCGTCGCTGTTGCGCTGGGCGGTCGCCGTGGGCGCCCCTTCGGGCGTGGCGTGCCAGACGTTGCGGTAGGCGCGGTAGGTGTCGTAGCCGACCGGGACGTTGGCGTCGAAGAGGAGCTGCCCGGCGCCGTCGAACTCCGAGAAGCGCCCGGTGGCGCCCCAGCCGACGAAGGTGTGGTCATTGTCGAGCGCCTGCGCATTTCCCTGCGAGACCGCCTGCAAACCGTCGGGGTGCACGATGGAGCGGATGAGCGCGGCCGTGTGACGGAAGGGATCGCGCTTCACCCAGATCACCCGCGAGGTCGTCCGCACCGCCGGCGCCGCCTCGTTGTCGAAGATTCGCAGCGTCGTCTGATCGACCGGCTCCGGATCGTGCTGCCAGGCGAAGGCGACCCCGTCGCCGAGCGCGAAGCTGCTCTTCTTGCCGCCCAGCCGCCAGAGCACCTGGCCGCTGCGGTGATCGACCTTGTAGGTCGTCCAGGCATTGCGCGAGTCGATGATGACGTTGCCGTCCTCGTCCCAGTTGACCGCGTTGATGTGGAAGTAGTCGTAAGGGGTGGCCGCGGTCGTGGGGACCGGCGCCTCGCTCTCGTCGAGGCCGACGTGGTCGAGGCTGTGCCACTCGAACACCACCGCGCCGGTGGCGATGTCGATCTCCTGCGCGATGCCGTCGACCACCTGCCCGTCGGCCGGACCGCCCACTGACGAGAGGTCGTAGGGAATCGTGTTGTAGACGGTGATGAACGCCGTCCCGCGCGGCGTGATGCGGAACTCGTGCAGGTCGGCGAAGAGACCGTTGCCGGCGCTCACGATGGCGATCTGGTGATAGTTGGCGTCGAGCACGTAATCGACCCCCTGCCCGGCGCCCGGTCCTGAGGGCGCGTTCTGCCCCTGCCACCAGGTCAGCACCGGCTGGCCGCGATACGTCTGGACCCGGAAGTTCGCCCCCTGGTCACCGGCCGGGACTGGACGGAACCAGATCGGACGCCCCTGGTTGTCGATGATCTCCGGCCCCTGCTGAAGGCCAGCGGCGGGCGCGGTCTTGGGCGCCACGAAGATGAGGCCGCGGTCGAGACCTGGCTTGGACTGCAGGATGGTGATGGGCGTTGGAGCCAGCGGCGGAGGGACCGCGGATGGATCAGCGCCGCCCGGGGGCGACGCCCCCGCGGCCTTGCCGGCCAATGCCAACGTTGCGCCGAGCCCCAGGACCACGATGACGGCGGCGAAAAACGACGAACGACCTCTCCACGAACGAGCTTGAACGCGCATCTGCTTCCTCCTGTTTGGGTCGCGCCGGAGGGTCCGGCTTTGGGCGACCCGGCCCGCGGCAGCACGCCGCGCGCGCGGATCACCCGCGACGACAGGAGGAGGCGGCGGAGCTCATGCCCTTAGAGGTGCCACCGGCGCGGGAGAGCGTCAAGATAAAATTCACTATACAAGAATAATTTCTTTCACACGAGACATGCCGATGACCGCCGCTCCTTGCAGCTAATTCATGGTCCGAGCTGTCCCCTCCCGTTCGCGGAGAGCCGTCACATCTTCCCCTCTCGCCAGATGGTCCCGCGATAGGTCGCCGGGCTCATGTTGAGGATGCGGCGAAACACCTTGCCGAAGTGACTCTGATCGGCGAAGCCCCAGGTCTCGCTGATCTCGCCGAGGGAAGCGGAGGTCTCGACCAGCATCCGTGCCGCCTCTTTCACGCGGACGCTCGTCATGAAGAGCCCCGGGGTGAGGCCGGTATGCGCGTAGAAGTAATGGCTGAAGCGGCTTTGGCTCATGCCGTGCTCGGCGGCGAGCGCCTGTACCGAAACCGGAGATTGCGGCGCCGCCAACACCTGCTGCCGCACCCTTTCCAGCAAACCGTCCCGCTCTCCCCGTGGGTCGCTCAGGTTGTCCGCGAGCCGTTCGTAGGCGAGCACCATGTCGAACAGCTTCGACTCGACGTCGAATCGATCGCGGAAGTCCTTGTGAAACGCACCCCGCACGAGGCGCATCACGCCGGCAACGAGCTCACCGTCGGGCCGGCATGCGATCGTCGGTCCGGTGGCCGTCACCTGGGCCCTGATCCGACGGACGAGATAGGGGTGATAGATTCCGATCCAGGCGAAGGTCCACCCGGGTGAGTCCGCCGGGAGATAGTAGCGGTGCCGCGAGGGAACGACCGCGATGAACGCTCGGCCGGGGGTCATCCGCTCGGGGGCCTGATCGTAGAGCTCGAAATTTCCCCATCCCGCCAGCGTGAGCTGGAAGAACACCAGCGGCGGGTCCCGCCGATCGAGCCGCTTCATGCCGTCCCAGTGGTAGCTCTTCGGATCGATCCGTGTCTCCACGCTTCCGAAGTACGCATTCATCGGCGTCCACCACTCCGGCCCTGGGGCCGCTCCCCGGGCGATCTCGATGAGCTCGCGCAGGCTCGAGGCCCACTCCGGTGGAGGGGCCGGGCCGCGGGCGCGGCCTGCCAGCGCGTCCGAGCGCAACGCGTCGAGAGAATTGTGACGCCACTGGGCGGCGCCGCGCGGCGGCGGCGTTCTCATAAATAGACCATATCAGGACAGTTGCGCCGATCAATGCCACGAATACGGCCGCAGATGGTACATTCGTGCGGACATCTCCGCGCATAAATAGACCACAAGCGATTTTTCCTGAGGCGCCGCTTCGGGTCCGTGCGAACGTCGAACCCGTCGCTCATGCCCAGGACGTATGAAGACTCCGCGCCGCCTGTGGCGTCGGAATCGAGTTCGGCACCGGCTCGGTGCGAAGCATCGTCGGCGGCCGCCTGGACGACATCGAGCGCCTCGAATCCCCGGCGATGGAGGCGCTCGCGGAGGCCCGGTCCATAAAGCAAAAAGCCGACGACTGCCCCTTGATCTCCCTGTCGGGGTTGGGCGTCGGCGACAAGTGATGAGACGAGGCCGCCCTTCGTGATGGCCGGTCGTCTGCTGGGCCGTATGGCCGACCTGGCGCGACCTATACAACCGGAGATGTCCATATGAAGAACAGCCCCCCCTTCGTCCGAGCGTCCATCGCACTGTCACTCGGCGCCCTCGTCGCGTCATGTTGGTCGTTCTCGTCGCCCAGCAATGATGCCGGGAGCGGGAGCTCGGGCAGCGGCGGCGCGACCGGGACAGCGACCGGCTATGGCGGCGACACCAGCACCGGCGGCGACACCGGCACCGGTGGGAGCGGCGCTTCCTCCGGTACGGGAGGCCAGGTCATTGGCACCGGCGGCGACACCGGCAGCGGCGGCACCACTGGCGCGGGCGGCTCCAACGGCACCGGCGGCTCCAACGGAACCGGCGGCGCGGCTGGCGCGAAGGGGACCGGCGGCACGCCCGGCACCGGCGGCGCGACCGGCACCGGCGGCGCGCCTGCGACTGGTGGCACGAAGGGGACCGGCGGCGCGCCCGCCACCGGCGGGACGACCGGCACCGGCGGCACGCCGGCCACCGGCGGCGCGACCGGCACCGGCGGTACACCCGCCGTCATGGGGGTTTGCGACATCCTGGCGGCCGCCGGCCAACCCTGCGTGGCGGCGCACAGCACGGTGCGCGCTCTCTACGGCGCCTACAGCGGGGCTCTCTACCAGGTCTGCAAAGGATCTTCTGCCGCCGGGCCGAATTCTTGTCCGGGCGGGGTGACCATGGACATCGGGGCCGTGGCCGCCGGCAGCTACGCCAACGCCGCCGCGCAGGACACATTCTGCTCCGGAGCGACCTGCACTATCTCGATCATCTACGACCAGTCCAGCAACGGAAATCACCTCCACCCCGGACCCGCCGGCGGTGCCAAATCGAGCTCCGACAACCCGGCCAGCGCCACCGGCCTCAAGACCACGCTCGGCGGGCATGAGGTCTACGGCATCTTGATCAGCGCCGGTATTGGGTACCGTGCCGGATGCACCGGCTGCGGCGTCGCCAAGGCCAAGGGGACGGCGACCGGCGACCAGGCCGAGACCGAGTACATGGTGACCAGCCAAAACAACCTGGTCGATGGGTGCTGCTTCGATTACGGCAACGCCGAAACGGACGCCCATGACGACGGCAACGGCACGATGGAAGCCGTCTACTTTGGCGGGGGCGTGGTCTGGGGGACAGGCTCTCCCGGCGGCCACACCAACGGCCCGTGGGTGGAGGCAGATCTCGAAAACGGTCTCTATGCCGGCTGGAGCACGACCACTCAAGACCAGGACATTCCGACCAATACGCCCCTCCAACACAACTTCGTCACGGCCGTGGTCGTCGGCGACGTGGCGGCGCAGAACTCGGGCAAGGGCCGCTTTGCGCTCTATGGTGGCGATGCGACGACCGGCGCTTTGACGACCGAGTACGACGGCATTCGCCCGGCCAAGACCGGCTACGTCCCCATGACCAAACAGGGGTCGATCATCCTGGGGATCGGCGGCGACAACAGCGACAGCGCCGGGGGAGAGTGGTTCGAAGGGGTCATGGCCAGCGGCGCCGCCTCGGCGGCGACCGTCAACGCCGTCCAGGCCAACATCGTCGCCGCAAAATACGGGAAGTGATGGCGCTGCCAAGATTGCAAGCGTTCTCCATCGTGGCGGTCTGTCTGGTATCCATTCCAGCGGCGGCTGCGGCTGCCGAGCCAACGGACGAACCGACTGACGAGAGCACCTCGGGCGAGCCGCCACCCGCGCCACCGCCGGCCGCGCCGCCGCCGATCGAGCAGCCACCCCCGGCGCAGCCGCCCGCCAATGCCACCACGGAAGTGAAACCTGCCGCGGAGCCGTCAGGCTGGCACACGGAGGTCACCGGGTACTTCCGAGCGCCCATGGCCTTGGGCATCAGCTCACGCCCGGGTCCCGACAACATGACGGGTCCTTCGAGCACGCAGGTGTCGTACGGGCCGAATCGGACGGTCGACTCGAACTACTACAGCTTCGCTTACACGCGCCTGCAGGAGCAGGACTGGGCGGAGGTCTTCGTCCACGCCAGGAAGAAGCACGTCGATGCCGCGGTCGGGTGGATGGGTTATTGGTTTCAGTCGGTCGGTTTCCGAAACTACGATGCCGCCTGGGCGCCGGGCCTGGCCTATGTCGCGCTCGACACCGACTTCGGCGGCACCCCCGAGCTCTCACCGAACGTGGCGTTCACCATGGGGGCCTGGTGGCCCAGCTTTGGCTACTTCGAGAAGTACGACACCTACACGCTGGGGCGCTTTCGCCAGCTGGGCGCGCAACTGAAATTCAAGATCCCCATGGATCGCGATCTCACGGCGAACGTCGTGTACGGGTTTGGGACCAACCGGGACGGCAGCTTCAATCCCAATGCCCCCGCCTTTTACGGCGCCATCGTGGGCCTCGATTTGCTGACCTACTTCAACGCCGAAGTAACCTTCCGCAAAAACGCCTCCCTCGCGTTCCACTACAACACCGAGTGGACCGCCGATCCCAATCTGTTTCAGCAATCGACGCCGGATCCCAAGTCCTACATGGCGGCCCAGCTGGCCCACCTGACGGTCGTCGGCGGCGAGATGCACCTGCGTGCACCCTACCTGGGTCATCTCTGGATCTCCCCGTCCTATATCAACGTCCGGAATGGCTGGGCGCTGGCCAGCGCGGGCACCGAGGTCATGCATTCGCTGGGCGGCGCGGGCATCGCCACGAACTACATGGCCTGGACCAACAGCCCGAGCGACTCCACCGGCACCGGAACGATGTTCAATCTCGGCTTCCTCTACGAGAACAGCCTCTCCGGTGTCGAAGGCAAGGCACCGGGAAGTATGCTGCCCGACCTGACGTTCAGCATCTTCGGCCTCCTGGCCGACGCCAGCCTCGACTTGCCCTCCACCACGACGCTCCACCAAAACGACGATGGTCTGCTTTCCTCCAACAAGATCGACCAATTCAAGCTGGGTACGGACGCCACACTCCAAGCGTTGAGCTGGCTTGGATTCATGCTCCGCTACGACGTCGTCAACTACAACCTGGACCACTCCGGCTACATCTTCGAGTCCTTCACCGGGCGGGCGATTTTCTCCTCGAATTTCCTCTCCAGCGAGCGCATCTACATTCAGTACTCTCGCTACAAGTACGGCGACAAGATGGTGCTCAACGGGACCTGGCCCTGGGGCGCGCCGCTGGTGGCAGGGGCCAACGTGCTGCAGGAGGGCCCCTACTCGGGCATGACGCCGGACAAGAACGTCCTCAAGCTCCAGGCCGAGATCGCGTTTTGAGCCTCGACTCGTGGTAGGCGATCCTTAAGTGTCAGTTCTCATCGTCGGCGGCGCCGGCTACATCGGCAGCCAGACCGCCAAGCGCGCGGCCGCGGCGGGGCTCGAGCCCGTCGTCCTCGACAACCTCGTCTATGGACACCAGTGGGCGGTCAAATGGGGACCGCTGGTGGAAGGCGATCTGGCCGACGCGGCCCTTGTCGACCGGGTGATCAAGGAGCACCGCGTGAGCGCCGTCATCCACTTTGCCGCCTACGCCTACGTCGGCGAGTCGGTCACCAACCCGCGGAAGTACTTCCGCAACAACGTCGTCAACACGCTCAATCTCCTCGACGCGATGGTCGACAACGGCGTACGCGACGTCGTGTTTTCGTCGACCTGTGCCGTCTACGGCGAGCCGCTCGCCGTCCCCATCGCCGAGGACCATCCCCGGAATCCGGTCAGCCCGTACGGCGAATCGAAGCTGGCGGTGGAGAAGATCCTGCAGTGGTACCAGCGCGCCTACCCGCTCCGCTTCGCGGCGCTCCGCTACTTCAACGCGGCGGGGGCCGATCCCGACGGAGAGCTCGGCGAGGATCATGCTCCCGAGACGCACCTCATCCCGCTGGCCATCGAGGCGGCCCTCGGCGGGCGCGGGCTGGAAATCTATGGCACCGACTATCCGACCCCGGACGGCACGGCCGTCCGCGACTACATCCACGTGGCCGATCTGGCCGACGCGCACCTGGTGGCCCTCGCGCAGCTGGGCAAGGGCGCCTCGAGCCTGACGCTCAACCTCGGCACCGGTCGCGGCCACTCCGTGCGGGAGGTCATCTCGGCGGTCGAGCGGGCGAGCGGGCGGAAGGTGCCGGTGCGCGAAACCGACCGCCGCGCGGGCGATCCCCCTGCGCTGGTCGCCGACGCGCGCCAGGCCGCCGCGGTTCTCGGTTGGAAGCCGCGATACCCCGACCTCGACACCATCATCGGGCATGCCTTCCGCTGGCGAAACCGGAAAGCGACGCCGGCGTGACGGGGCTCTGGGAGGAGCGGTGGCATCCGCTGCGGCAGGAGTGGGTGATCGTCGCGGCGCACAGACAGCAGCGCCCCTGGACCGGTGAAACGGTCGCCGCTGCGGCGCCGAAGAAGGTTGCCTACGATCCCACCTGCTACCTCTGTCCTGGGAACAGGCGCGTCGGCGGCGCCATCAATCCCCCTTACGTGAGCACCTTCGTGTTCGACAACGACCATCCCTCGGTCGGTCCGCGAGCGCCCCGCGACCTCGTTCCTCCTCCGCCGCCCTACCGGGTTCAGCCGGCGACAGGCCAGGCGCGGGTGGTCTGTTTTTCGCCGCAGCACGACCTGACGTTGACGGAGATGTCGCTGCCGGCGATCGCGGAGGTGGTGGAGGTGTGGCGCCGGCAGACGCGCGATCTGGGCGGGCAGCCGGAGGTCAAACAGGTCCTCTGCTTCGAGAACAAGGGGGAGATCGTGGGCGTCTCCAATCCGCACCCGCACGGTCAGATCTATGCAACGAATTTCGTCTGGAAAACGATGGAGACGGAGCTCGAGGCCTCGCTTCACTACCAGCAAGAGACCGGTCGCGGCCTTTACGACGACGTGATCCGCGCCGAGCAGACCGACGGGCGTCGCATCCTGTACGAGGACGAGCGGGTCATCGCCTTCGTCCCTTACTTCGCCCGCTACGCCTACGAGGTCTACCTGGCGCCCAAGCGCCGGGTGGCGCACGTTCACGCGCTCGACGACCAGGAGGCGGCGGCGCTGGCGGCCGCGCTCAAGGACGTGACCACCCGCTTCGACCGCCTGTGGGGGATCTCCTTTCCGTACGTGATGGTGCTGCACCAGGCGCCCTCGGACGGGGATCGCTCCCCGTTCCATTTTTTCATCTCCTTCCACCCACCGCTGCGCCAGCCGCGGCTGCTCAAGTACCTGGCCGGGCCCGAGATCGGCGGCGGCAACTTCCTCTCGGACACCTCGCCCGAGGCCACCGCCGCCGAGCTGCGGGCCACCGGCGGAGCGGGTCCCGTGACGCCCGCGGTGAGTCCCCCCGCGCGCGCGGCGGGTCCGGCGTAAGCGATGGCCAACCTGCGAAACCCCCGGGCGCTGCTGGCGCGGATCCGCGCGGTTCATGAAGCGATTCGCGACGAGGTGGTCGCGGCCTGCGAGCGCCAGTCGACCGACGAGCTGTCGGCGGTGGTGGGCGACGACGCCGGCGACACGGTCTTCGCCGTGGATCGGATCTCGGAGACCGTGTTGCTCGAGCGGTTCGCGGACCTGGCCCGCGACTGGCCCTGTCTCTTGGTGGCCGAGGGGCTCGGGCACGACGGACGGAGATTCCTGCCCGACGGCGCGCGCGCCGAGGACGCGGAGATCGTCATCCTGGTCGACCCCATCGACGGCACCCGCGGCCTCATGGTCCAGAAGCGCCCGGCCTGGGTGCTGACCGGCGTGGCGCCCTATCGCGGGGGCGCCGAAACGCTGGCCGACATCGCGCTGGCGGTGCAGACGGAGATTCCTCTCGTCAAGCAGCACCTCTGCGACACGATGTGGGCCCTCGCCGGTGAGGGCGCGCAGGCGGAGCGCTTCGACCGCCTCACCGGCGCGCGTCGCCCCCTCGCGCTTCGACCGTCGCGGGCGACCACCATCCTGCAAGGGTTCGGAGGCCTCTCTCGATTTTTCCCCGGCGCGCGCGCCGAGCTCGGGGCGATAGACGACGAGGTGGTGGAGCGCGTCCTGGGACCGACGGTCAAGGGGCGGGCGCTCTCGTTCGAGGACCAGTACATCTCCTCGGCGGGCCAGCTCTACGAGCTGACGATCGGGCACGATCGCTGGGTCGCGGATCTCCGCCCCATCATCGAGCCGCTGGTGCAAGCGCGCGGGCGGGCGCTGGGGATCTGCAGCCACCCCTACGATCTCTGCACCGAGCTCATCGCGCGCGAGGCCGGCGTCATCGTGACCGATCCGACGGGCGCCCGTCTGGCGGCGCCGCTCGACGTCTTCTCCGACGTGGCGTGGACCGGCTACGCCAACGAAGCGATCCGCGACGCGGTGGCGCCCGCGCTCGATGCGGCGCTGCGCGCGCGCGGGCTCGTCCCGGGAGCCTAGCGGCATGTGGCGCCTCGCCGACGACAACGAACGCGCCCCAGGCGAGCTCGCCGGCCCACGCGCCTGGCTCGAGGGGCGGGGCGATTTTTTCGACGCCGCGAAGCCCATCTTCCTGGCGCGGGCCCCCGGACGTCTCGACCTCATGGGGGGATCGCCGACTACTCGGGGTCGCTGGTGCTCGAGCTGCCGCTCGCCGCCGCCACCTGGGTCGCCGCGCAGGCGAGTGACACGCCCGCGATCGTCG
Source organism: uncultured Pseudomonadota bacterium (assembly GCA_963723305.1). Taxonomy (GTDB): domain Bacteria; phylum Myxococcota_A; class Polyangia; order Fen-1088; family Fen-1088; genus JADGRB01. The sequence goes on along the minus strand of CAVRRT010000171.1, from coordinate 140 downwards.
TCGAGTCTGAGGCGACGGTCGCCCTCCCGCTCGGCGATCTGGTGCAGGCGCCGCCCCTCGACTACCCGGCTGCGCACGCGCGCCTGACCCGGGATCCGAATCGGGCCTGGGCCGCGTACGTGGCCGGGGCGCTGGTGGTG
>CAVRRT010000170.1:0-31997 GCA_963723305.1 uncultured Pseudomonadota bacterium | reverse complement strand
GAGCTGGTAGGCGACGATGGCGAGCATTCTCCAGCATCGCGCGCGACAGGCGCGGCGGCTTGCCGGCCAGGATGCGCGAGACCCAGGCGACGTTCTCGGGGTTGGTGCGCAGCTGATAGCCCCCCGCCACCTGCACCACCTGGACGCCGCTCTCCGCGCGCCGCTCCCGCAGCTCTTCCAGCGCGGCGGTGAGCTTTCCGCTGTCGCGCTCGCCGACGTGTCGCTTCAGCTCCGCCAGCGTGAGCGGGCGATCGCTGGCGAACAGCAGGCTCTCGATGATGTTGGCCAGGCGTCCGGGCGCCACCGCCGGCAGTGACTCGGGCGCGCCGTCGTCGCCCGCTGTCTCGGGGAGGGGCGCGTCGCTGGAATCGGCCGTCGGCTCTCCCTCGCCCCGGCTGATCGAGGCAGCCGCCAGCTCCGCCATCTCGTCCTCCGTCCCGACGCTGGTGGGCCCGTCCCAGCTCTCGGAGAGAGGCGCTGGTCCGACCTGGGTGTCCGGCTCGGGGCCGCCGAACGGCTGCTCGTCGTCCGGCGACATTTGAGCCGACGCCGGAGCCGGCGCCAGGTCGGGGCTGGTCAAATCGCCCTCGACGGGGACGCTCACCACGCCGTCGCCGCTCGGTTCGTTGCTCTTCTTACGTTTGCTCATTCGTCTCTTCTTCTTCGAGCTTTTCTTCTTCGGGCTTTTCTTCTTCGACCGCTTCCTGTTCGACCGCTTCCTGTTCGACGGTTTCCTGGACAGGAATCTCTTTGGCCTCGCCGGCGGTCATCGCCGCCCGCCGCGCGGCCTCGATCGTCACGCCGGCCGCCTGGCTGATGAACAGCGTCTCCCCGTCGGGCGACTGCAGCACGCGCACCACCTTGAGCCGCGCCATCTCCAAGATGGCCAGCAGCGTGACCACCACCTGGTTGCGCAGCTCGACCTCGGGCAGTGACAGGTCGAAGCAGGCCTCGAACTGAAACGAACCGCCGCCGGACTCGATGCGGTCGATGAGCTGACTCATCCGGTCGCTGATCGAGATCCGGTCGACCGCCACCTCGTGGATCGCCCCGCTCCCGCCCGCCTTCTCCAGGATCCGCCCGAACGCTTCGATCAGCTTCCAGACCGACTGCTCGGCGAACGGCGCGTCGGCCGCGTCGTTGGCCAGCGGCGCGCCCCGGCCGAACACCGTGCGCCCCTCGATGGGCCGGCCGCCCAGCTTCTCGGCGGCGTCCTTGTACTTCTGGTATTCGAGCAGCCGACGGATGAGCTCCTCGCGCGGGTCGAGCGTCTCCCCCTCCTCGTCGCCGCTCACGTCGAGCGGCTCCGGCGTGGGGACCAGCTCGCGCGACTTGAGATAGGCGAGCGTCGCTGCCATCACCAGATAGTCGGCCGCCACGTCGAAGGGCATCGACTGCATCAGGTCCAGGTACTCCAGGTACTTCTCGGTGATGAAGGCGATGGGGATGTGGACGATGTCGATCTCGTGCGTCTTGCAGAGGTGCAAGAGCAGATCGAGCGGCCCTTCGAACTCCGGGAGCGCGACGCGGTAGCCGCCGCCGGCGTCGGCGCTCATGCCGCCACGTGGGTGGAAGGGTTGAAGGGGGAAATCATGCCGGAGTGGGGGGGCAGATTAGCCGATCGAGCCCCTCGATTCACTGTTCGATTGGCGCCGAGCGCGCGGCAGGCCAACGTCAGGGCGCGGACCTCGAGGGCGGGTCTCACCCCTCCATGCTGGCCGGAGCGGGCGCCGCGCCGGCGGCCGCCGCGAGCTCGCGACGGACCCGATCGGAGACCAGCCGCGCCGACTTCTCCGCCAGCGCCAGGGCCTCCTCGAGCGCGGGGATGGCCTCCTCGCGACGGCCGGCCCGCAGCGCGGCCAGCCCCTTCCACTCGATGAGCTCGACCATGTCCTGGGGCGCCAGGGCCAGCTCCTGCCCGCGCGCCAGGAGCTGGTCGAAGGCCGCGGCCGACCCGTTCCCGATCGCCGTGCCGACCTGGTCGAGCGCCAACCGCTCGCTCCCGCTCAGGATCGAGTCGCTCTGTCCCGCCGCCTGCGCCGCGGCCTGCTGCGCCGTCACGCGCTTGAAGATCTCCTCCGCGGCGCCCACGTCACCGAGCCACCACTTGACCCGCGCCAGCTGCACCTCGCAGTTGATCGAGCGCGCCGCCGATTCACCGAAGGTCTGGGCGTACATCGCCTGGGCGCGGCGGATGTGGGGCTCCGCCTCGTCCATCTTGCCGAGGTAGATGTTGATCTCCCCCAGATCGCGCACGCACATGCTCTCGACGACGGGCATGCCGTACTCGCGGGCCAGCTGCACGGTCCGATCGAGATCGGCCAGCAGGCGATCGAACTTGTCGGTCAAGAGCGACAGCGTTCCGCGGCTGATGAGCACGCTGCTGATGCCGAAGAAATCGCCGTGCTCCTCGCAGATGCGCAGCACGCGGCTCAGGGTCGCCTCGGCCTGCTCGAACTTCCCCAGCGTCGCGGCGGCGTGCCCGTCGAGCGCCATGCTCATCGTCAGGGCCTCGTAGCCCTCGTCCCCCAGCGTCTCGGCGACGGCGATGGCGCGCCGAAACGTCTCGTCGGCGTCGGCCACCTTGTCCCCGCGCAAGAAGCCGCGCCCCTGCGACATCAGCAGCCAGGCCTTCACGGCGGGCGTCTCCAGCGTGGGGTCCGACGCCACCAGCGCCGCGGCCTCCACCGTGGCCGCCTCGGCGCGCGACCAGTCGCGCACCAGATCCAGACAGATCCCCTCCTCGAGGAGCACGTCGATCTGCGCCGCCTTCGACCCGACCTGGCGCGCCCGCTCGAGCGCGGCGCCATAGTCGGCGATGGCGTCGTCGTGCCGTCCCAGTCGATACCGCGCCTGCGCGCGCCCCTGCGCCGCCGCGATCTGCAGCGGGTGATCGTCGCCGGGGATGTTCTCGAGGGCGTTCTTGTAGAGCATCTCGGCGTCGAGGTAGCTGTGCCGCGCCCGCGCGCGGCCGGCCAGCTGCAGGTAGAGGTGCCCCGCCTCCACCTTGAGGCCGCTGCGCGCGGCGTGGAACGCCATCGGCGGCAGCCGCGCGCCGTCGGCCAGGCGATCCTGATGCCGGTAGTAGTCGTACGCCGCGCGGTGAATCGCCTCCCGCTGGGGCGCCGCGACCGACTGGTAGACCGTGTCGCGCAGGAGCGCATGGCGGAACCCGACCCGCCCACCGCGGTGGCGCGAGAGGATTCCGCTCTCCACCAGGCGGCGGACGCCGATCCCGGCGTCGAGCTGCGTCTCAGCCGCCAGGCCGCCGCGCTCCAGCTCCTGCAGGACGCCCTCGATCTCGTCGCTGCTGAACTCGGCGCCCAGCACCGACGCCAGCTTGGCGTGCGCCATCAGATCGGGCGGCAGCGACTCCGTCTCGCGACTGGCCAGCCACTGGACGAGCGGCAGATCCGGCAGGCGGTCGAGCTCGTCGGTGGCGAGCATCCAGCTCTGCCCCTTCCCCGACTTGCGCACCAGGCCGTCCCGCTTGAGCCCGCGCACCAGCTCCACGAGCAGGAGCGGAATCCCCTCCGTGCGGGCAGCCAGCAGCGCCAGCGCGGTCGCCGGGACGTTCTCGGCGGGCGAAAGCAGTCGGCGCGCCAGCTCGGCGGCAGCGGGCGGCTCCAGCGCGGGGAGCGTGATCTCGCGGCGCGCCGCCGCGCGCCCCGCCCAGTCGGTGCGCCCCCGTCCGAAGCTGGGGCGGCCCACGACGCAGATCCAGAGCGGGCAGCCGGCCTCCGCCAGCGCCGCGTACTCCAGCGCGTCGAGCGCGGTCTCGTCGACGAACTGCGCGTCCTCGATCACCAGCGCCAGCGGCCGCTTGCGGGCCTTGCCGCGCAGGGCCTCGCCGGCGGCGCGGGCGGCGGCGGAACGGATGGCACCCGGCGCGGCGGTCATCGCGCGCAGCTCGGGATGCTCGGGCGGCGCCCACCCCATGGCGATGGCCACGCCGGCCCAGACCTCCCGGCCTATCTCGGCGCCCAGCCGTTCGGCCAGCAGCGCCCGTCCGAGATCCGGCGGCGCCGCGTCGGGGAGCGACAGCGTCGAGCGAAGGATCTCGCGCGTGGTCTGCTCCTCGACGCCCCCCAGCACCTCCTTGGCCCGCACGAAAAGAAGGTCGAAGGTCGGGACCACCTCGAGGTGCTGCACCAGCATCTGCGCCAGGTGGGTCTTGCCGTAGCCCGCAGCACCCAGCAAAGTGACGATCGTCGGCGACGATCCGCTGGCCGCCGCGCGCGCCGAGTCGAGCAGCGTGCGCAGGAGCTCGTCGCGGCCGACGAGCGGTGCGACCCCCATCCGGGTGGTGGTCCGCTCGGCGACCTGCGCCGCCTTCTGCAAGCGCGCCATCCCTCCCCGTCCCGGCAAGAGCTCGACCGGGAGATCGGGCAGCACCTCCAGCGCGGCGGGCGAGAGCAGGAGCCCCTCGGGATCCGCGTCGCCCGGATACTGCTCCTTCTTGCTGAAGAGCGGGCTCTGGTAACGGCGCGTGCCGTCGGGGCGGGCCTGGATCGAGACCGACGCCAGGTCGACCAGGGCGCGCCTGGCGAGACCGCGCGCGATGATCATCTCGCCGGCGCTGGCCGCCGCGCGCGTCGGGTTGTCCCCCACCTCGTGTCCGAAGGCGAGCACGTACTGCGCGCCCGCCGTGTGCGCCAGCTGCGCCCCGACGCTGGTCATCGCTTCGCGCACGGCGGCCACCTCGCCCTTGCTCTCGAAGAAGAGCAGCGCCACGGCCCGTCGCTCGCGCGCGGGTGCGGCGGGCTTGGCGGCCGTCTTGGCGTCCACCCGGCCCAGCGCCTGGCGCGCCGCCGCCGGCTGGGCCGCGTCCCGGCGCGCGCGCTCGGCGGCGATCCCCGCCTGCAGCGCCCGGCGCAGGTCGGCGATGCTGGCCGGGCGGCGCTCGGGATCCTTCGCCAGGCAGCGCATGATCGCGTCCTCCAGCGCGACCGCCATCTCCACCCGCCGCGACAGCGCCGGGGGGCGCCGGCTGCGGTGGCTCTGCTGCACCTCGGCCGAGTTGCCCCAGAACGGCGGCGCGCCCGCCAGCATCTCGTAGAAGATCGCCCCCAGCGCATAGATGTCGCTGCGGGCGTCGATCTCCGTCCGCCCCTCACACTGCTCGGGCGACATGTACTCGGGGGTCCCGGCGGGCGCCTCTTCCTTGGTCGACTCGACCCGATCGCCCCCCAGGCCGACGCTGCGGACCAGGCCGAAGTCGAACAGCTTGACGCCGGCGCGCTCGTCGACGAACAGGTTCTCCGGTTTGAGATCGCAATGGACGAAGCCGCGGCCGTGCGCCGTCTCGACCGCGGCCAAGATGGCCAGGGCGTCGCGCGCGAAGTCGTCGAGCGACAGCGGCTCCTGCAGGCTGTTCATCCGCTCCGCCAGCAGCGGCGCCTGCACGAACTCCATGACCACGTAGACCGACCCGTCATCGAGCGTGCCACGCTCGTAGACCGCCGGGACGTGGGGGACGCCGACGGCGGAGAGCGCGTACGCTTCCCGCACCAGGCTCTCGCCGGCGGCGATGTTGTCGGCGCGCGCGACCTTGATGGCCACGGTCTGGCCGTCGGAGATCCGTTCGGCCAGGAAGACCGCGCCGAACCCTCCCTGCCCCAGCGTGCGCCGCACGCGGAACATCGGCAGGTCGGGCGTCGGCACCACGAACGGCGTGGTGTCGTCCGGCTGCGCGGAGGCGGCCGGCGGCGTCCCGTGCGTCGGGCAGGGGGCCGCGGCGTCGCGCAGACGTCGGCCGCACGTTGGACAGCGAATCATCGCTTCCCCCGTTTTACCGCAGGCGTCACCCCTTTACCCACCTCGTCGCATGTTGTGCGAGGGTTGTCCTCTCCACGTGGCATCTTCATCGACGGGCGGGGGCCCGGGCTTGACGCCGCTCCCCATCGACGCGGTCCTTCCCGACATCGTCGCCGCCGTCGAGTCCGACGGCGCGGTGGTGGTCGAGGCGCCGCCCGGCGCCGGAAAGACCACCCGGGTCCCGAGCGCGTTGCTCGAGGCGCGCCTACCCGGCGGCGGCGGCGAGATCTGGGTGCTCGAGCCCCGGCGGCTGCCGGCGCGCCTGGGCGCCGCCCGCGTGGCGGCCGAGCGGGGGGAGAAGGTCGGCGATACCATCGGCTACAGCGTCCGCTTCGACGAGGCGGGCGGCCCGCGCACCCGGCTCCGGTTCATGACCGAGGGGCTGTTCGTGCGGCGGCTGCTGGGCGATCCGGAGCTCCGCGGGGTGGCGGCGGTCGTGCTGGACGAGCTGCACGAGCGGCACGTTGCGACCGACCTGGCGCTGGCCTGGCTGCGCCGGCTGCGCGAGGGGGCGCGGCCCGACCTGGCGGTGGTGGCCATGTCGGCGACGCTGGAGGCCGAGCCGGTGCGCGCGTTTCTCGCGGGTGGAGCCGGGCGGCGGGCCACGACGGTGCGCAGCGAGGGGCGTCGGTTCGAGGTGGCGATCGAGCACCTGCCGGTGGCGCAGGCGAACGACGATCGCCCGCTCGACCGGCGGATCGTGGCGGCGGTCAGACAGATCCTGCGGCAGGAGCCCGACGGCGATCTCCTGGTCTTTCTTCCCGGCGCGGGTGAGATCCGACGGGCCCAGGCGGCGCTGGCGGAGCTGCCGCAGGCGGCCGAGCTGGCGATCCTGCCGCTGCACGGCGAGATGCCGCTCGACGAGCAGACGCGCGCCGTGCGCCCCGCCGGACGGCGCAAGGTGGTGCTGGCGACCAACGTCGCCGAGTCGTCGGTGACGATCGAGGGGGTGGTGGCCGTGATCGACGCCGGACTGGCCCGGGTGGCCGCGCATTCCCCCTGGACCGGGTTGCCGACGCTGGCGCTGGCGAAGATCAGCCGCGCCGCCGCCGAGCAGCGCGCCGGACGCGCCGGGCGCACGCGGCCCGGACGCGCGCTGCGGCTCTACACGCAGCACGACTTCGATCAGCGCCCGGCCTACGATCCGCCCGAGATCGCGCGCGTCGACCTGACCGACACGGCGATGACGCTCGCCGCGCTCGGCCTGCCCGACGCCGACGCGCTCGACTGGCTGGAGGCGCCGCCCGCCACGGCCTGGGGCGCCGCCCGCGAGCTGCTGGCGCGCCTGGGGGCGATCGACGCCGCCGGCGCGCTGACCGACGTCGGCCGCCGGATGCTCCGCTTCCCGATCCATCCCCGGCTGGCGCGGCTGGTCGTCGAGGGGGAGACCCGCGGCGCGGGCGCCGCCGCCGCGCTGGCGGCCGCCTTGATCGGCGAGCGCGACATCCGCGCCGGCGCGCGCGCCTCGTTCGGGCCCGGCCCGGGCGCGCGGGCAGACCGCGGCGCCGACGTCGTCGATCTGGTCGACCTCTACCGCGAAGCCGAGGCCGGGCGCTTTCGCCCCGATGCGCTCCGGCGCCTGGAGCTGGACGCCCGCGCCGTCGAAGAGATTGGGCGCGTCCGCCGTCAGCTCACCTCGGCGCTCGACAGAGGGGCCGCGCCCGGCGACCGGCGTTCCGCGCTCGACAGAGGGGCCGCGCCCGGCGACCGGCGTTCCGCGCCCGGCCGAGAGCGCGCCGCACCCGGCGACGCCGGCCCTGAGACCGGCGCGCTGCGGTTGGCGATCCTGGCCGCCTTCCCCGATCGCGTGGCGCGGCGGCGTGAAGCCGGCGGCAAGACCGCGCTGCTCGCCGCGGGCGGCAGCGTCGAGCTGGGGCTGGAGCAGACGGGCGACTGGCTGGTGGCGATCGACGTCGTCGAGGATCGCAAGGGGGGGCGAGCCGGCATCTCCAGCCGCGCCCCCGTCGCCCGCCTCACCTCGCCCATCGAGCCCGACTGGGTGCTGGATCTCTTCGCCGATCGTGTCGTCGAGATCGATCGCCGCCTCTTCGACCCGCGGACCGAGCGGGTCGAGCGCACCACCGGCCTCGGCTACGGCGCGCTCTCGCTCGACACGCGCACCGAACCGGCGCCGCCCGACGAGGAGACGGCGCGGCTCCTGGCCGCGGCGGCGCTGGCGCGCGGGATCGATCGGCTCCCGGGCGGCGACGCGCTCCCCACGCTCCTGCAGCGGCTGGCCTTCGCGCGCTCCGCTGCCCCCGAGGCGCCGCTCCCGGCGCTCGGCGACGACGCGGTGAGGAGTCTGGTGGAGCTCGCCTGCGTCGGACGCAACAGCTTCACCGAGCTCTCGTCGCCGGGCGCCGATCTGGCGACCTCGGTCCTCGCCGCGTTGCCGCCCGAGGCACGCCGCGCGCTCGACACGCTGGCCCCTCTCCACCTGACGCTGGCTGGCGGCCGCACGGTTCCCATCCACTACGACGCCGCCAGCCCCCCTTGGATCGAATCGCGCCTGCAGGATTTCTTCGGCACGCGGGCCGCCCCGGCCATCGGCGGCGGCCGCGTTCCCCTCACCGTGCACCTCCTGGCGCCGAACGGGCGCGCCGTGCAAGTGACCCGCGATCTGGCCGGCTTCTGGACGCAGCACTACCCCGCCCTCCGTCGCGAGCTCGGTCGCCGCTACCCGCGGCACGCCTGGCCCGAGGACGGCGCCACCGCGCGTCCGCCGGTCCCTGGACCGACCAGGCGGCGCTAGCGCGTCTATACTCACCATCGATGCCCTCGAGCGGTCCCGATCTGGATCTGCAGCGCCGCGGTTGTGTCGAGCGCCGCGCCCGCCTCGCCAAGCTGCTCGGCAACCGCCCGGCCTTGATCGCGGCGGGGTTGCCGCGGCCCCGCAACTACGCCGCCAACCTCTACCCGTACCGCGCCAGCAGCCACTTCCTTTATCTCTTCGGGCAACAGCTGCGTGGCGCGGTCGCCGTCTATGACGGCTCCACCTTCGCGCTCTACCTCCCCGAGCCGCACGCCGATCAGGCGCTCTGGGAGGGGCCGCCGCCAACGTTCGAGGAAATTGCGGCCGCCACCGGCTGTCCGATCCGGCCGCTCGCGCGCCTGGCCGCCAGCGTGCGCGGGCGGGCGGTCGCCACGCTGGCCGCGCCCGACGTCGAGAGCTGCCTCGAACAGAGCCGCCTCCTCAACCGCGAGATCCGCCCCGGCGTGATCGACGTGCTCGACGCCCCGCTTTGCGACGCGATGATCGCGCTGCGCCTCCAGCACGACGAGGCGGCGGTGGCCGAGCTGCGCCGCGCGGCCGCGGCGACCGCCGAAGCGCACCGGGCCGGCATGGCGGCCACCCGCGCCGGACGGACCGCCGCTGCCGTCCGCGCGGCGATGGAGGGGGCGCTGATCGCGCGCGGGATGGGCTGCGCCTACCCGTCGATCGTCACCCCGCACGGTGAGATCCTGCACAGCGAGCGCTACGATCACACGCTGGCCGACGGCGATCTCCTGTTGGCGGACGTGGGCGCCGAAACAGAAGGCGGCTGGGCGGGCGACGTCACCCGCACCTGGCCCGTCTCCGGCCGCTTCTCTTCCACGCAGCGCGATCTCTACCAGGTGGTGCTCGAGGCCCAGCGGCGAGCGATCTCGGCGGTCGGTCCCGGCACGCGCTATCGCAACGTCCACCTGATTGCCTGCCAGACGCTGGCTTCGGGCCTCGTCGATCTGGGCATCCTGCGCGGCGATCCGATCGCGCTGGCCGCCGATGGCGTGGTCGCGCTGCTCTTCCCCCACGGCGTCGGCCACCTCCTGGGGCTCGACGTACACGACATGGAGGACCTCGGCGATCGCGCCGGCTACCCGCCCGGGCGTGAGCGCGCCAAGGAGTTCGGGCTGCGCGCGCTCCGCCTCGACCGCGATCTCACCCCGGGCATGGCCGTCACCATCGAACCTGGGCTCTACCAGGTGACGTCGATTCTAGAGAACCCAGCCCTCACCCGCGTTGCCGGGGACCGCCTCGATCGCAAGAGGCTCGCCGCCTTCGCGGACGTTCGGGGCATCCGGATCGAAGACGACGTGCTGGTCACCGACACCGGACGCGAGGTGCTCACCGAAGCTGTCCCCAAGTCGATCGCCGCCGTTGAGGGGGCGATCGGAGCGGGCGGCTGATACTCCCGGGAGCCGCCCCGGGCCTCCTCCGACTACTGGGAGAACTGGGGCGACATCGTCTGGGTTGCGCTTGGGGGTGGTCCCTGCGGGACCTCTAACGGCGGCGTGTTGGTCGGTCGCGTCACCGTGGCCGGAAAAACCGGCGGTGCAGGCGGTTCCACGTGTGTCGGCTGTCCAATCGACGCCGCTGCCGGCGGCACCGGCGGGCTCGCCTGCCCGTACGAGTCGACCCCGACGACGGCAGGACGTTGGCCGCTCACGGGAGCCTCGGGCGCTTCGGCGGCCGACTGCGGCGCCGCCACTGGCTCGGTGGGCGTGGCCGCCGGGGCGACGGGCGCTACTGGCGGCGCACCGGCCGGAGCCGTCGGTTCCGTCTGCGGCGGCGCCGCGGCGGCCGGCGGTACCGCTTGAGGCGCGGCAGCCGGGGCCACCGGCGCTGCCTGGGGTTCTTGCGGCGCGGCGACTCCGGGTGCCTCGGACGGCGCTGATCCCGCCGCCTCGGCGGCACCTTCGCCAGACGGGGGCTCGGCCTGCGGCTGGACCACGACGGGCGCGTAAATCGCCGTCGGCGGCGTCGCAGGAGTCGGCGGTGTCGCCGGGGTCGGGGGGGTCGCCGGAGTGGGGCCTATGGGCGGCCCCGCGATCGTCAAAGGAGGCGTTTCCACGGGCGCCGCCTGGAGCGGCGCGGTCACGGTCACAGGCGCCGCCACGGCCGGCGACGCACCCGGCGTGGCGGAGACGGGCATGGCCGTCGAGGTTGCGGAGCCGGGTCGGGGAGAAATCGGGGGCGCGGGCGCGAAGGGCGGGGTCGCCGTCGAGGGAATTGGGATCGCGGGCCGCGCGGCCGGAATGGAGAGCTGCGAGGTCATCACCCTCGCGCTCCCGGGAGGAACGGTGACCGGGTCGGCGTCCGTCGTCGGGGCCTCTGCCAGATGGCGAGCTGCAGCGGCCCGCGTTGCGCTGGCCCGCTGGCGGGCTGCCACCGCTTGCACGCTTTTGGGATCAAACGCCGGCGGATCGGTCGGCTTTCTCACGTAGTCCGCGGCGGGAGTCGATTGGTCTGGACCAGTCAGCGAGGGAAGTGCTGAGATGGAGCTGGACGAATCGTCATCTTGTGCCCGCGCGGGCGCCGGACCCGGATAAAGAAAGGTGCTTCCGCAAACCGCGCTGAAGAAAACCGCCGGTCCAAGCCACCTATGAGCTGCACATCCGACCATCTGATCCTCCGATGCCTGCAATGCCTGCTTTTTCCGATGCCTGCTTCCCTAATGCCTGCCGTTTCAGTGCCTGCTTTCCAAATGCCTGCCGTTTCCCGGGCACCTTTTTCCCGACTGTGCATCTGATTCCGGCTGTGCATCTGATTTTGGTCGGCCCGATCGCCTGAGCTGAGCTTCGCTTCGTTCGCTTCTCGTCGCGCCCCCGATCTGAATGTAGGCCCGTGAAAGCACCGGGTGAGCCCCTTGCGATCGCGGGTCTCGTTGACAAGTTCGAGGAGGTCCCCGTGGAGAAGTTGGAGCCGCAGAAGTTGCCTGGCCTCATCCGCGATCTGCGGGCAGAGCTGCGGCGTCCCGACCGACGGCCGCGGGCACAGCTCTACGAGCTGGCGCGGAGGCGGATCGAGGCGCCGCACGAGATCCTCGACTGGGCCAAGCGCGATCGCCGCTGGTCGTTCACGCTGGCGGAGATCATGACCGGGACCTTGTCGCGTCCGCGTGACCTGGCCACCGGACTGGTCGTCGCCATCGCCGATGAGCTGGAAGAAGAGAGCGAGATGCTCGATGACGGTTCGGAAACATGGCGGACCGCGCCGGGTGAGTAACGTTTGTGTCAAGTGAGCAGTTTTTTTGATCACCCGTGAGGCTGGCTTTATATGATCGACTTCATGAAGATCATCGGGCGTAAGACAGTCAAAGGGGAGAAGACCTCGGCACCCAAGGCCGTGAAGGCCGGGACGGGGAAGGCAGCTACCGGCGCGAAGGCAGCGACGACGGCGAGCGCAGCGGCGCCCACGCACGAAGCGATTGCCAAACGGTCGTACGAGCTCTTCCTCGCTCGCGGTGGCGAGCACGGCCACGCCGACGAGGACTGGGCGCGCGCCGAAGCCGAGCTCCTCGGCCGCTAGCGCCTGCTCTCACCCGCTGCCGCCTGCTCTCAGCCGTAGCGGCCGAGAACGAGGCAGGCGTTGGTGCCGCCGAACCCGAAGCTGTTCGAGAGCACGCTGTCGACGCGCACCTCGCGCGCCGTGTTCGGCACATAGTCGAGGTCGCAGGCCGGATCGGGCGTCCTGTAGTTGATGGTCGGCGGGATCACGCCGCGAGAGATCGTCAGCGCGCAGACGGCGGTCTCCACGCCGCCCGCGGCCCCCAGCATGTGGCCGGTCATCGACTTGGTCGAGCTGATCATGACCTTGCGGGCCGCGTCGCCGAACACCTTCTTGATCGCCAGCGTCTCGGTGGCGTCGTTGATCTCCGTCGAGGTCCCGTGCGCGTTGATGTAGCCGATGTCCGCTGGCGAGAGCTTGGCATCCTTGAGCGCCAGCCGCATGCAGCGCTGCGCCCCCTCCCCTTCGGGAGCCGGCGAGGTGATGTGGTGCGCGTCGGCGGTGGCGGCGTATCCGCGCATCTCGGCGTAGATCTTCGCACCGCGGGCCTTGGCGTGCTCGAGCTCCTCGATCACCAGGATGCCCGCCCCTTCGGCGATGACGAACCCGTCGCGATCCTTGTCGAACGGGCGGGAGGCCTCCTGCGGTGCCGAATTGTGCGTGGAGAGAGCGCGCATGGCATTGAAGCCACCAACTCCCAGCGGGGTGACCGTCGCCTCGGTGCCGCCGCAGATCATGGCGTCGGCGTCGCCGCGTTCGATGACGCGGAAGGCGTCACCGATGGCGTGCGTGCCGGTGGAGCAGGCCGACACCTGCGACAGGTTCGGCCCCTTGGCGCCGAATCGAATGGAGAGATTCCCGGCGGCCAGGTTCACGATGATCATCGGGACGAAGAACGGCGAGAAGCCGTGCCGTGGTCCCTTTTCCTGCAACGTCTTGCAGGTGGCCTCGATGGTCGTCACCCCTCCCAGACCCGCGCCGACGTAGCAGCCGACCCGCTCGGCGAACTCGCCCGAGATCTCCAGCCCCGAGTCGGCGACCGCCAACGATCCGGCCGCCACCGCATAGCGGACGAACGGGTCGAGCGTCTTCGCCTCACGCGGCGTCATCCAGCGCGTCGCTTCGAAGCCCTTCACCTCGCCCGCGAAGTGCGTGGCGAAGGCGGTGTGATCGAAGTGCGTGATCGGTCCAATGCCGGACTTTCCGGCCAGGAGCCCCTGCCACGTCTCCTCGGTGCCGACGGCGATCGGCGTGACGAGCCCGATACCGGTGACGACGACCCTGCGTGCCATTTTCGAGTCCTCTTTCCCGTCTTCAACCAACATTGCGACACTGCTATGCCGCGATCCTGCCACGTTGCGATGCTGCCGGGGCCCGCGGGCGCGTCCGCTCAGGGCGCGTCTCTTTCTGGCGCCCGGCCGCGGCCACGGCGCCGCTGCCTACTTGGCGTGCGACTTGATGTAGTTGATCGCGTCCCCGACGGTCTTGATCTTCTCGGTGTCCTCGTCCGGGATCTCCAGCTTGAACTGTTCTTCGAGCGCCAGCACCAGCTCGACGACCGCCAACGAGTCCGCCTTGAGGTCCTCGGCGAACGAAGCCTCGGGCTTAATCTTATCGGGCGCCACCTCGAGCTGCTCGATGATGATCTTCTTGACCCTCTCTTCGATTTCGTCTGCCATGTTGTTTCTTTGTCCTCTCGATGACGTGTTTTCTGATTCTGGAAGGCGCGTACCTTACATTAAAAGTCCGCCGTTGACCCGCAAGACTTGCCCCGTGACATAGGCCGCGCCGGGGCCGGCCAGATAGGCGACGGCCGCCGCCACCTCCTCGGGTTTTCCCACGCGTCCGAGCGGAATCGTCTTCATCAGCTCCTCGCGGCGCGCCTCGGGCAGCTCGCTGGCGGTCATGTCGGTGTCGATGTAACCGGGCGAGACGGCGTTGACGGTGATGCCGCGCGAAGCGTACTCCTTGGCCATCGTCTTGGTGAGACCGATGATCCCAGCCTTGGCCGCCACGTAGGGCGCCTGCCCGGCTGAGCCCCCCTCTCCGGTGATCGACGTGATGTTGATGATGCGCCCCGCCTCGCGCGCCTTCATCAAGGCGCGGATGGCGGCCCGGCAACAGTAATAGGTGCCGCTCAGGTTGACGTCCAGCGAGCGCTTCCAGTCAGCGTCCTTGCCGCCCAGGACCAATCCGTTGACGGCGATCCCGGCGTTGTTGACCAGAACGTGCAGTCCCCCCTCGGCGGCGATCACTTCCTTGAACGCGGCGTCGACGGCGGCGGAGTCGGCCACGTCGAACCGCTTCTGCCCGGCCGTTCCCCCGGCGGCGACCACGGCGGCCACCGCCTCGGCGGCCGCCGCCTCGTTGGCGGTGTAGTTGACGATCACCTTGGCCCCGAGGCGTCCGAGCGCGACGGAGATGGCGCGGCCGATACCGCGCGAGCCGCCGGTGACGAGCGCGACCTTCCCCTTCAGCTCGTCAACCATGGTGCCGCGCCTCTCCCTCGCCGTCGTCGCCGAGCGCCCGGGAGAGCTCAGCGATCGCCTCGGGATCGCCCGCCGCGTGCACGGTGATCGCCGGCGCGATCCGCCGCACCAGCCCGGCCAGCACCTTTCCTGCGCCGACCTCGACGGCGCGCGCGACGCCCAGCGCGGCGAGCCGATGCACCGACTCTTCCCAGCGGACGGGCGCCGTCACCTGCTGCACCAGGAGCTGGCGGGCGCGCGCCGGATCCTGGTTGGGCTCCGCCTCGACGTTGCTCACCAGCGGCACCTCGAGCGGCGAAAATTCGACGCGCGCCAGCTCGACCGCCAGCTGCTCGGCCGCCGGCTGCATCAGCGCGCAATGGAATGGAGCGCTGACCGCCAGCGCCACCGCCCGCTTGGCGCCACGGGCCTTGGCCGCGGCGCAGGCGCGATCGACCGCGCCCTTGTGGCCAGCGATGACCACCTGGCCGCCACCGTTCAGGTTGGCCGGGCTCACCACCTCGGCGCCGGCCGCTTCGCGGCAGGCCGCGGCCACCTCGTCGGCGCCCAGCCCGAGGATCGCCGCCATGGCGCCCGTCCCGGCCGGGACCGCCTCCTGCATGAACTTCCCGCGCAGGTGGACCAGGCGGACGGCGTCGGCGAACTTCAGCGCACCGGCCGCCACCAGCGCGCTGTACTCGCCGAGCGAGTGGCCAGCCACCGCCACCGGCGCGAGCCCGGTCCTCGCCTTCAGGACCTGGAGCGCGGCGACGCTGGTGGTGAGGATGGCCGGCTGGGCGTTGGAGGTGAGCGTGAGCTCCGCCTCCGGCCCTTCGAAGCAGAGCTTCGACAGTGAAAAGCCGAGCGCGGCGTCGGCCTCGGCGAAGAGGGCGCGCGCCTCGGCGTCGGCGGCGTGAAGAGCGCGGCCCATGCCGACCTTCTGCGAGCCCTGGCCCGGAAACAGGAAGGCCGTCGGAGGCTGCGTCGGAAGACGCGTCGGATGCCGCGTCGGATGTTGCCCGGGCACCGTCACCACCTGACCGCCGCCGAGGCCCAGGCGAGACCGCCGCCAAGCGCCGCCAAGAGCAACAGATCGCCCGACTTGAGCTTCCCTTGCTCGATCGCCTCGTCGAGCGCCGTGGGCACCGACGCCGAGGAGGTGTTGCCATAGCGATCCACGTTGGTGAAGAAGCGGGACATCGGGATGCCGACCCGGTCCGAGACCCCCTCGAGGATGCGGAGGTTCGCCTGGTGGGCGATCACCCAAGCGACGTCGTCGGCAGAAAATCCGTTGGTCTCCAGCGCCGTGCGCGCGCAGGCGGCCATGTTGCGCACGGCGTGCTTGTAGACCTCGCGCCCGTTCATCTGCACGTACTGGCGCCGGGCCTCGAGCGCCTCCGCGGTGGTCGGCTCCCGGCTGCCGCCGACGGGCTGCCACAGGATCTCGGCCAGGCCGCCGTCGGCGAAGAGGTGCGTCGAGAGGATCCGCCCGGCGCTCTTGTCGTCGCCCGCCGTCATCAACACCGCACCGGCCGCGTCGCCGAAGAGAACGCAGGTAGAGCGATCGGTCCAGTCGATGATGCGGGAGAGCACCTCGACCCCGATCACCAGGACGTTCTTGAACTGCCCGACGCGGATGAAGGCGTCGGCGATGGAGACGCCGTAGAGAAAACCGGCGCAGGCCGCGGAGAGATCGAAAGCGCAGCTCCCCGCCGCCGCGCCCAGCTTTTTCTGGACGAAGGTGGCGGTGGCCGGGAAGGGACAGTCGCCGGTGACGGTCCCCACGATGATGCAATCGACGGCCGACGGATCGATCCCCGCCTTGCGGCAGGCCTGCCGCGCCGCTTCGGTCGCCAGATCGCTGGCCGCCTGCGAAGGGTCCAGGATGTGGCGCTCACGGATCCCGGTGCGCTCGACGATCCAGGCGTCGGAGGTGTCGACCATGCGCGACAGATCCTCGTTGGTCAGCACCTTGGGCGGGACGCCGCGCCCGGTCCCAGCGATGCGGCTCCTGATCACGAGACCGCCTCCGCGCCCGGCGCCGAGGCGGGCGAGCCTTCCGACAAGAAAGCATGCCGCGCGACCGCGGCGGCGAGCTCCTGGCCGAGGCCGATCTGCGCGAAGCGATCGGCGACGTAGACGGCGTTCTGCATGGCGAAGGCGTTCGAGCCGCCGTGGCAGATGAGCGCCACGCCGTCGACGCCCAAAAGGGGCGCGCCACCGTGCTCGGCATAGTCGGTCCGCTTGCGCAGGCGTTTGAGCGCGCCGGTCATGAGCGCGGCGCCGAGCTTGGCCAGGAGGCCGGAGCGCGAGACCTCTTCCTTCACGATCCCCAGCATCGTCTCCGCCGCCCCCTCGACGCACTTGAGGAGGACGTTGCCGGTGAACCCGTCGGTGACGACGACGTCGACCTGCCCCTCGAAGATGTCCCGTCCCTCGACGTAGCCGACGTAGCTGAAGTCGGCGTTGTCCGGGGGGACGCGCGCCAAAATCTGGTGCGCCTCGCGGGTGAGGGGCGTCCCCTTGTGCTCCTCCGACCCGTTGGAGAGCAGCCCCACCTTGGGGCGCACCTTACCGTGGAGGAGCCGCGCGTAGACCGACCCCAGCACGCCGAACTGGGCCAGCACCGACGGCTTGGGATCGATGTTGGCCCCCATGTCCAGCAGCGCGCACTCGCCGGCGCGCGTGGGGAAGGTGGTCACGATGGCCGGCCGCTCGACCCCGGGAAGCCGCCCCAGCACGAAGAGGCCGCAGGCCATCATGGCGCCCGAGTTGCCGGCCGAGACCACCGCGTCGGCCTCTCCCGATTTGACCAGGTCGAAGCAGACCCGCATCGAGGACTTCTTTTTCTGCTTCACCGCCATCGAGGGAGCGTCGTGCATGGTGATGACGTCGGGCGCGTGGCGGACGACGATGGGCGCTCCTTCGGCGCCGAGCGCTTTCAGCTCAGCGCGCAGGCGCGCCTCGTCGCCGACCAGCACGACGTCGATGCCGCGCGCGCGCACGGCGGCCACCACGCCCTCGACCTCGATGCGAGGTGCGGCGTCGGAGCCCATGGCGTCGACGGCAATACGCGGCATGATCGTTCGGCCTCAGAAGGCGAGGCCGCCCGCTTCCAGACTCACGCCTGCTCTTCTTCCTTCGGCTCGATCACCAGCCGGTCGCGGTAGTAGCCGCAGCCCGCGCACATCCGGTGGCTGCGCTTCGGCTCGCCGCAACGCGGGCAAGGGACGAAATTCGGCACCGGCTGCTTCATCACTTGCGCGCGCCGGATAGCGGAGCGCGATTTGGACTGTCTTCTCTTCGGAACGGCCATTGGTCGAACCCTTTCTTAATGTGCCTACTGTGACTTGGAAAGTTTCAGCTTGCCGAGCGCCGCGAACGCCGCCGCCGGCGCGACCTCGGACTTGCAGGCGCAGGCGGCAAGGTTGCGGTTGCCGCCGCACACCGTGCAGAGCCCCTGGCATGACTCCCGGCAGAGCGGGTTGATGGGCAGCGCGAGCAGAATCTCGTCGCGAATCTCGTCGCCCACGTCGATCTCGTTCCCCAGGAAGGAGATCACGTCCGGGTCCTCGTCGTCCCCTGTCTTGTCGGCCTCCCGCGAGACGAAGGTGACCGCCAGCGGAACGTTGAGCGCCACCTGGGCCGGCTCGAGGCAGCGCGCGCAGGTCGTCTCGAGATCGCCACGCAGCTCGGCGCGCAGGAGAAAGTCCTCGCCCATCTTTTCCAGCCGCCCGTGGAGCGCCAGACCCCTCGCGCCCGGGCGTGCGTCGAGATCCGGACAGGCGGCGGCCACCCAGTCGGACGTAACTGGCACGTGCAGCGGAAGCCCTTCAGCTCCGATCTCGTTGATTTTAAACCGCATTTTTGCCGACGCGCCACCCGGAGGTGGGTCGAAAAGGTGAGTTACTATAGGAAGGAGGCCCCCGGAGTCAAGCCGAGCGGCTCGTGGCGGCCCGCAGCTTGCGGCCTACTTGGACGCGGCGCCAGCGGCGGCGCCGCCTCCGACGAGCAGCAGCGACTTCAGATCCTCGTCGTTGAACCGGAGCTGGAGGCCGGCGAACAAATCGTAGCCGCCGTTGGAGCCTGCGGCCCCGCGACGGTTGTAGTCGAGAATGTCGTCTGCGCCGCCGACCACGTAGAAGGTCTTGTTCCACACCTCCCAAGCGCCGCCGACCTTCACGCGCGGATACTGGTTGTCGCTGGCCTGAGCGAAGTTGAAGACGTCGACCGACAGCGTGAGCCGGTCGTCGAAGACAGAGAGATCAGCTCCCACGCCGCCGGTCGATTCCTTGATGCCAAAACGCAGGGCCAGCGCCGAGCTCCCGAAGCTGATGCGCTTGCCGAACATCAGCGAGAACCGGAGCTGATCGGTGGTGGTCGTGGTGATGGTTCTGACGAACCCATTCGCGGAGCTCTGCGTGGCGGTGAGGACGGTGTTCGAGTAGCCGCGGGGGTCTTCGATGAGCTCGATCAAATAGAACTTGTCCGGTCGAGGCATGATCTGGACCGACAGATAGTTCTTCACCGTGTTGGCCAGGATGTTGTACTCCGAGCGCAGCCCGACGATGGTCTGCAGCTTGGTGACGCTGCGGATGAAGCCGCTGGCGTTCTCGGTGATGTCCTCGACGTTGTTGGCGATGGTGTCGTCGTTGAGGATGTGCCCCACCGTCCCCTGCCCGCTGTTCATCTTCTCGGTGATCGACTCGACGTTCTTCATCGACTTGTCGAGGTTGTCGAGCGTCGCCTGCAGGCGATCGATCGACGACTGCACCTTCGTGCCGGTCCCCGACACCTGCCCCTGGGTCGTCCCGATGAGCAACTTTATCGACTCGGTGATGTCGCGGACGTTCTTGATCGACTCCTTGACGTCGCCGGCCTCCGTCGACGTCACCCCCTCCACGTTGGCGGCGATGGTGTCGACCCGGTCGAGCAGGCGCCCCAGCGTGTCGGAGTTGCTCTCGATCAGCTTGTTGATGTTGTCGGCGATGTCGGTGATGGTCCCAGAGGTCAGCTTGCGCACGTCCTCCAGGATGTCGTGCAGGATCGGCAGCAGCGTCCCCACGTCGTCCATGATGTCGCCCATCGCCGTCGGCTCGCGGATATTCTTGATCTGATCGCCGTCCTTGAGGGGCCGCATCTCGCGCTTCTGGCCGTTCACGATGCCGATCGGCGTCCCCGGATCGACCTCCAGAAAGTACTCGCCCAGCAAGGAGGCCGACTTCTTCGACACCACGGCGTTCTCGTAGAGCGTGATGTTGGGGAGCATCCGGATGGTGACCTTGGCGCGCGCGGTGGCCGGATCGAGCTCGCGTTTGTTGATCTCACCCACCGAGATGCCGGCGGTCTGCACCCGCGACTTCTCGAACAGCCCCGAGGCGTCGCGAAACAGCCCCCAGACGGCGATTCCGCTCGAGCCGGAGTTGTGCTCGGAGGTCGAGCGGATGAGGAAGTAACTGAGCGACGCGACGACCACCACCAGGAGGCCGACCGTCACCGAGGCCCAGCTTCGCCTCACGAATGGACTCCCGGCTCCGCCGCGACCAGGCCCGACGTCTCCACGAACTCCCGCAACTCCGGCAGCCGACTCACGATCACCTCGGCGGGCGTGCCGCTGACGATGATCTTGCCGCCGGCGAGCATGGAGATGCGATCGCCGATCCGGAAGGTCGACGCCATGTCGTGCGAGATCACCACCGAGGTGACGGCGAACTCGTCGGCGGTGCGGCGGATCATCTCGTCGACGTTCTTGGTCGCCACCGGGTCGAGGCCGGTCGTCGGCTCGTCGTAGAGGAGGATCTCCGGCCGATCGATGAGCGCGCGCGCCAGGCCGACGCGCTTGCGCTGCCCGCCCGACAGCTCGGCGGGAAACTTCTGCTCGATGCCGCCCACGTTCTCCAGGTCGAGCCGCTTCAGCAGATCGCGCACCCGATCCATCACCTCGGATTTCGGCAGACGGTAGCGCTCGAGCAGCGGGAAGGCGATGTTCTCGACGACGTTCATCGAGTCAAACAGGGCGGCGTACTGGAAGACCATCCCGTACTTGCGCCGCAGCTTGGCCATCTCCTGGTCATTGAAGGGGACCACGTCCACGCCGTCGACCCAGATCTGTCCGGAGTCGGGCTTGAGCAGCCCCATGAGGTGCTTCATCAGCACCGACTTCCCCTGCCCGGAGCCGCCGATGATGATGTTCGTGCGGCCGCGCTCGATGTCGAGGTCGATGCCACGAAGCACGTGCTGCGGCGGGAAGGACTTGTGCAGCCCGCGCACGCGGATCTGCCAGCGCTCGTCGCGCCGCGCGAGGTCGCCGCCACCCGCTGACGGGTCGACGACGGCGGGGCCGCTGGCACGTTGCACGTTCACTGTTGATAGGGCCAAAGAAGGTGGAAAATATCGATGAGAAAGTAGTCGGACACCAGAACCGAGACGGAGCCTGCAACCACAGCCCGCGTCGTGGCAAGCCCCACCTCTTTGGCGCCGCCGCGGACATGGAAGCCTTGATAGCAGGCGGCCACCGACAGCGTGACGCCGAAGACCGCCGCCTTGGTCGCGCCGATGATGTAGTCCTTGGGGTCGGTCCAGTAGGTGAACTGCTCGATGAATTGACCGAGATCGATGTGTTCGAAGTAGATCGAGTAGCCGTAGGCGCCGAGCAGTCCGACGATGTTGAAGACCATCGTCATGATCGGCATCATCAGGACGGTCGCCACGATCCGCGGCGTGACCAGGTATTGAACCGGATCGACCGCGAAGGTGGTGAGGGCGTCGATCTGCTCGGTGATGCGCATCGAACCGAGCTCGGTCGCCATCCCCGAACCGGCCCGGGCGGTGATCATGAGCGCCGTGAATACCGGCGCCAGCTCCTGGGCCAGCGAGATCCCCACCGTCGCGCCGACGAACCGCTCCTGGTTGAAGATGCGCAGCGCGGCGATCGCCTGCTGCGCGGAGACCGCGCCCGAGAACAGGCCGACCAGGCAGATGATGGGCAGCGATCCGACGCCGACGAAATCCATCTGTTCGAGGAAGAGGCGCAGCCGGAAGGGCTTGCGAAACAGCCCCCCCATTGCGCCCGAGAGGAGCAGCGTCCGGTCGCCGGCGTAGGTGAGCACCGATCGGATGGGCGCCAGCGCCGCCTCGGCGAGAGCCGCGGCTATCTTCGAGCTTTTGGAGCGCGTCTCCGGCTCCTCCCCGGGCGCGCCGTCGACCGACGAGGGAGCGGTCATGGCGCGCCCGTCGGCGCGCCGCAGACGATCGCGGCGTCGCGGAGAACGCGCGGCACCCGTTTGGAGATCCCGCACAGGATCTCGTAGCTGACTGTCCCCGCCCAGCGCGCGAGGTCGTCGACTGTGATCTCCTCGGCGCCATCGCGGCCGATCAATGTCACCGCTCCATCGAGCGCCGCGGCGGGGAGATCAGTCACGTCGATCATCAACATGTCCATACATACCGCGCCCACGATTGGAACGCGCCGGCCCGCGAGCAGCGCGGCGGCGTCCCGGACGTGGCGCGGGTAGCCGTCGGCATACCCGATCGGCAGCGTCGCCACCCGGGAGGGGCGCCCCGCCCGCCAGATCCCGCCGTAG
The DNA here is from genome assembly GCA_963723305.1 of uncultured Pseudomonadota bacterium. Lineage (GTDB taxonomy): Bacteria > Myxococcota_A > Polyangia > Fen-1088 > Fen-1088 > JADGRB01. The sequence goes on along the minus strand of CAVRRT010000170.1, from coordinate 9,861 downwards.
CTGACGCCGGTGCCGACGGCGACGTCGCGCACCGACATCACGCGCGTGCGCAGCGCCAGCGCCCCCTCGAGGCCGGGAAGCTTCACGATCTCGGAGGGCATCGCGCCGTAGAGCGCCAGCCCCGGCCTGACCGCGTCGAGCCGCGCCGCTGGAAAGCGAACCGCCGCCGCGCTGTTGGCGGCGTGGTTGACGAGACCCCGGAATCCGAGCGCGGCGGCGCGGTCAAGACCCCCACCGAGCTTGGCCAGCGCCTCCTCGGTGGTGCCGGCGTCGGCCAGGTCGGCCGAAGCGAAGTGCGTGCAGATCCCCGCCAGCCGCAACGACGGCAGGTGGGAGAGGCGGGTGAGCGTCGCCTCCAGCTCGCCGGGGGCGATCCCGAGACGGCTCATCCCGGTGTCGACCTTGACGTGCACGTCGGCCGGCCGGTTCCGCCGGGCCGCGGCCGTCGCGAACTTCTCGAGATCGCTCCGGTCGTAGACAACCGGCGTCAGCCGCTCGGAGAGAACGTCGTCTTGATGCCGGTTGTAGTAAGCGCCAAGCACGAGGATGGGCGCGCGGATCCCCGCCGCACGAAGCTCGAAACCCTCTTCGACCAGCGAAACCGCCAGCGCGTTGCACAGCGGCTCCAGCGCGCGGGCGACCGGTACGGCGCCATGTCCGTAGGCGTCTGCCTTGACCACGCCGAAGACGCGGACCCCCGGCCCGACGGCCCGCCGCATGCGCGCCAGGTTCCGCTGCACGGCACCGAGATCGATCTCGGCGACCGTCGGACGGATGGAGGTGCGGATGTCGACTTCGGCAAAGGAGACGCGGATCCCCTGGGCCGCAGCCCCACCGACTTTGGGTTGGCTGGCCAAACCCTGCAAAGTTTCACCCGCGCCCGACGCAGCGTCAATTCCTGGCGTGCGTTTCGTATCTCGGCCGCCGGCGAGGGCGACGGTGGCCGCTAAGCGGCGTTCTCGACGAGCCGCTTGCTGACCAGCAGCGAACGTCCGCGCGGGGTGAGCAGCCCCTGACGGACCAGCTCCGAAACGGTGCGCGACACCGTCTCCCGACAGGCGCCGATCTGATTGGCCAGATCCTGCTGGGTCGGACGGTTGCGGATGAGGAGGCCTTCCGGTCCGGCCGTTCCGTCCTGCCGGCCGATGGCCACCAGCCGGGAGACGACCCGTTCCTGCACGCCTGCCAGCGCCAGTCCGGTGGCCAGCTGCTTCGACCGCTCGAGCCTCGAGACCAGCTCTGCCCCCAGCGCCAGCGCCAACTCGGGCGTCGTCCGCAGGCAAGAGAGGAAGGCCTCGCGAGGGATGAGGAGCAGCGTCGACGCCTCGACCGCTTCCCAGTCGTGGGCCAGCGGCGTCTCCGGTGCCAGGGCACCGTCGGCGATCAGATCGCCGGCGCGGAAGACCTCCATCGAGATCTCACGGCCGTTGACGGCGCGGCAGACCGCGCGGATCTTGCCACGGGCGACGACGACAGCGACGTCGAGCCGCCCCCCCTGGACCGCGACGTTCCCGCCACGACCGACCGCGCGCAGGGTGGCGTCCCGCGCGAGCAGCCGGAGCGCCTCAGCCGGCGCCCGATTGAGCTGGTGGCACGCCTTCAGCGCCTCCAGGATCGGTGCGTCGGCCGGAACGGCCGGCCTCATCAGCTTTCCGAAGGAATCGAAATCGAGCGTAACGGGTGCGATGGCCATGCGCGCCTCCTTAAGGCTACGGCCGGATGTCCATCGCAACGGCGGTGCCAACGCCACAAGGCTGAAATCATTGTATTTTTTCGAATGAGCGCCCGTGACCGGCGCGCGTGACGTGGCGCGCACGCCACACCGGCCGTGAAAAACCGGGCCCGCCCACCGCCCCGGGGCAGTACGAACCCACCTCGGAGCGGCGGCGCCCCCGCCCTCTCGGACGGCGGCTACGGCCCTTCCCGGCCCGACGGCCAGGCCGGCCTTACGCCGTCCGCCGGCCAGGCCGGCTAGGCCGGCTAGGCCGCTTTTTTGGCGGCCTTCGCCTTTTGAACGCGACGCTGCTCGCGGTACTTTTTGATGTCGGCTTTCGACAGATCCTTGTGCTTCGCGCAGACCATCCCGAAGACGGGCGCGGCGCGGTTGGAGCAGCCCGGAACTGGACAGAGCTGGATCGGTCCCTTGCGGCGCTTGCGTGCCCCCCCGGCGCCGGTGCCGGCGCCCCGCAAAAGCAATCCGGACGGCGCGTGACCGCCGAACGCGGTCAGCACGGCGTCGCGCGCGCGCGACATGGTGTCTTGCTCGATCAACGACGATAAACTATCGACGAACTGTTCTACGAGATCCTGAAGGTCGGTCTTTCTTGCCATTTTCTCCCCCTTGGTTGCGCGCGGAGACTAGCTGCGAACGATTGACGATGCAAACGCAAAAGGCTTGTTTTCCCGTCGATGCGTGTCAAAACAATGCCCGTGAGTCGTCTCTTTACGTTCATTGCCATCGCGCTCAGTTTGCTGGCCGGCATTCATTACTATTTGTGGGCGCGTCTGGTGCGCGATCCACGATGGGCGGCGCCCTGGGGAGTGGTCGGTGGCACGCTTCTCTCGTTACTCGCGCTGAGCATTCCCCTTTCTCTCATCGTCGGCCGCGGGCGGGGAGAGCTCCGTCGGGGACTGGCCTTCGGCGGGTACGTCTGGTTGGGCGTCATGTTTCTCTTCCTGACCGTCGTGTTCTCCACCGACCTTCTTCGCCTGCTGGCGGCGCTCGGCCGGCGCATCGCCGCGGTGCAGCCATTCGACTTGCAACGCCGGACATTGCTCGCGCGCGTCACGGCCGGCGCGACGGGGCTGCTGGTCTCTGGCCTGGCAGCGGTCGCGCTCCGTTCGGTGCGTGGACCGGTCGACGTCCGCAAGGTGAGCGTGCGCCTCGACCGGCTCCCGCGCGGGCAGGACGGGTTCCGGATCGTTCAGCTCACCGACCTGCACGTGGGGCCGACCATCGGCCGGGCGTTCATCGAGGAGATCGTCGCGCGGACCAACGCGCTCACGCCGGATCTGATCGCAATCACCGGAGATCTCGTCGATGGAACGGTCGCCGACCTCGCTCCCGCGATTGAGCCGTTGACGAAATTACGCGCCCCGCACGGCGTCTATTTCGTCACCGGCAATCACGAATACTTCTCCGGCGCGGAAGCTTGGTTGAGCGAGCTCAATCGAATCGGCATTCGGGTGTTACGCAACGAGCGGGTGGCAATTGGCAATGGGACGGATGCTTTCGACCTGGCGGGGGTCGACGATCGCTCCGCAACTCATTACGGAGGGTTGCCGCCGGAAGAGGCGCTGGCGCGCGCCCTGGCCGGCCGCGACCAGAGCCGCGAGGTGGTGCTGCTGGCGCACCAGCCGCGGACGCTGCTCGACGCCGACCAGTTCGACATCGGGCTCCAGCTCTCCGGCCACACACACGGCGGCCAGATGTGGCCCTTCAACTTCGTGGTCAAGTTGCAGCAGCCGTTCGTGGCGGGGCTTCACCGGCGGGGGAATTCGCAAATCTACGTCAGCTGCGGCACGGGCTACTGGGGCCCGCCCATGCGCTTGGGCGCGCCGGCCGAGATCACCGAGATTCGGCTCCTGAGCGGGCGGGCCAGCGCCGCGCCGGCCTGATCAGTCGCCGAATGCCCCGCAGGTGGACACGATCGCCGGTCCGAGCGATCTTCCGAGCGACCTTCCGACCGATCTTCCGACCGATCTTCCACCCACCGGCAAATCGGCGACCGAGAGGGGGACGACGCGGTCGTTTCCATTGCGCACGAACCCGATGACGATGTGCGCTCCCACCTCCTGTTGGGAGATGAGCTCGACCAGATCGGCCGGCGTCGGGACCTCCCGGTTGTTGATCGAGGTGATCACGTCGCCCGCGCGCAGACCGGCTCGGGCGGCCGGCGCCCCCCGCCAGACGCGGCTGACGAGGGCGCCCCGCACCGGGCTCGCTCCCCACCTCCGCCGCTCGCCGGCGTCGAGGTCGCGCAGATCGCGCAGGCCGACGCCGATGTAAGGATGGAGCGCGTGCCCCTCCTTGATGAGGGTGACGGCCAACCGCCGAACGCGGTTGATGGGGACGGCGTATCCGTAACTGCCCCCCGGACCGGAGCTTATCGCCGTGGTCAGCCCAACCACCTCTCCGTCGAGATCGACCAGCGGACCGCCTGAATCGCCGGGGTTGATGTTGGCGTCGGTGAGCAGATAGGAGCGTCGGGAGGGGCTCCCCGCCCCATCTGCTTCATCGACCTCGGGCTGGCCGCTGATGATCCCGGCCGTGATCGTCTGGTCGAGCCCGAGCGGGCTGCCAACGGCCAGCACCCACTCCCCCACCGAGGCACCGTCCGAATCTCCGAAGCGCGCCGCGGAGAGGTCGCTCGGGGCCTGGCGCATCCGGACGACCGCCACGTCGCTCCCCGCGTCGAGGCCCACCAGCTCGGCGGCCATCTTGCGTCCGTCGAGCAGAACGACCGCCACCGCCTCCGCTTCGCCGCCGTCGGCCGGCGCCCGGCCATCGAAGAGGTGGCCGCTGGTGACGACGTCACCGCGCGTGTCGATGATGATCCCCGAGCCGGTCGCGTCTTCTTTTGTCCCGCTGACCTCCAGACGAACCACCGACGGGCCGATGGCCTGCGCGACCGCGGCGAAGGCGCGCGACAGCGTGGGCCCGGGGGCCGGCTCCGGGGTCTTGGGGTTCACCCGACCGCGGGAGGGGGTCGCAGCCAGGGTCGAGGCGAGCACGACACCGATCGCGAACAACCTCGATGCTTGCACGGCAATCCCCCGCCGTTAGGGAAAGCATCGGCCGTGCCCCGACTTCGAACGTGAATCGCCGCGCCAACCGGCCGGGCGCGGCGCCCCAGGTTACCGACCGCCGCCGCACCGGGCGAGAGCCGTCACTTGACGGTGACGAACCGCGTACCGTTCGAGCCGCGCACGCGCAGGAGATGTCCTCCGCCGGCCTTTGGCGCTCCATGAAGCGCGCCCACGGTCTCGTCGGCCGATCCGACCGGCCGCCGATCGACCTCCACGATCACGTCGCCCGGCCGCAGCCCCGCCTGCTCGGCCGGGCTCCCCGAGACGACGTCGGTGATCACCGCCCCCTTGGTGCCCCGGTCGATCCCGAGGGAGGCCGCCACGTCGGGCGTCAGTGTCTGCAGCGCGAGGCCGAGCTTTCCCTGCCCCTGAACGTCGGGGTTCTGCCGCTGGTCTTCGTCGGGGAGCTCGCCGAGCGCGACCTGGGTCTGCGACGGGCGGCCGTCGCGCACGTAGTGCAGCAGGACCCGGGCGCCGATCGTCTGGTTCGACACGTAGTCGACCACGTCGCCAGCGCCAACGATCCTCTGTCCGTTCACCTCGGTGATGACGTCGCCGGGACGCATCCCCGCCTTGCCGGCGGGACCGCCGGGCGTCGTCTCGGCGACGAAGGCGCCCGAGGGCGGCGCCGCCTTGCCGAGCTTCGCCTTCTGCGCGTCGTCGAGATCCTTGACGTCGGTGAGCATGAGCCCGAGGTAGGCGTAGCGGACGCGCCCGTCCTTGACCAGCGCCTCCGCCACGCGCCGCACCTCGTTGACCGGAATCGCGAACCCGTAGGCGCCGCCCGCGCCGACCTGAATGAGCGTGTTGACGCCGACCACCTCCCCCTCGAGGTTCACCAGCGGCCCGCCCGAGTTGCCGGGATTGATCTTGGCGTCGGTCTGAATGTAGCCGCGCACGCGGCGTCCCGACATCTGGACGTGCCGTCCCGGCCGTCCCTTGCCGCTCACGATCCCGGCGGTCACCGTCTGCTCGAGCCCGAGCGGGCTGCCGACGGCGACGACCCATTCACCCACCTCCAGCTTGTCGGAGTCGCCCAGGCGCGCCACCACCAGATTCGACGGCGGGTGGTCGAGCCGCACCACCGCCACGTCGGTCTGGGCATCCTTGCCGACGACGTGCGCGCTGTACTCCTTGTCGTCGTTCATCGTCACGGTCACCTTGGTCGCGCCCTGCACGACGTGCCGGTTGGTCACCACGTCGCCGCTCGTGTCGATGATGAACCCCGAGCCCACGCCATGCGCCGGCCCGGGCGCCGGCATGCCACCGCCGCCGCCGGGGCCGAACTGGAAGAAGTGGCGGAAGAACGGCGGGACCTCGTTGTCTCCGCCGCCACCGTCGTCGTCACCGTCGTCGTTGGGCATCTGCGGCCCGCGGCCGTGCGGCTGCTGCCCCATGCCGCGCCCGGCACCGATCTCGACCTCGATGCGCACCACCGACGGGCCGAGCGCCTTCGCCACGTTGGAGAAGGCGCGGGAGAGAGCGCGCGCCTCGTTGGGCGCCTCGGTCTTCGGCGTCACCGCTGGCCCGGCCGCTTGAGCCGTGGCCGGGGCGAAGACCGACGTCGGCGTGCGGGCACCGAGGCCAACCGCGGCGCCGAAGACGGCCAGGCAGAAGACGAGGCGCAGACGTGTCCGGGTCATAGCGTTCCTTTGTATCGAGTTGGATGAGCTGTCAAGCCGCGCGGGATGCCCAGGGGAGGGCCATTTTTGCGAATTGCCGCAACAGGCTGGATAACCAGACGGACACAGTGAAAAATTCCTGTCCCGGACGCTTTCGGTCGGTCCGTCTGTCAGCCTTCCATCAGCTTTTCTCCATGAGCAGCCCTCGATGAACTGGTTCCGTCGCCTGCGCGAAGCGCCGGTCACCTGCGTTCTCATCGCCGCCAATCTGCTCGTCTACGCGATCATGGCCGTCGCGTCGCGGGAGGTCTCATTCGACGGCCGGACGCTGATCGAGGCGGGCGCGTCGGTGTCGGGAGGGGGCGCGGTGGCTTCGCACTGGCGCTGGCTCACCGCCGCGTTCATCCACGCCAACCTCTTGCACATCGGGATGAACCTCTGGGTTCTCGGCCAGATCGGCGTGCTCTCGGAGCGGGCGCTCGGCCGTGGCCTCTATGCCGCCACCTACGTCTTCACCGGCGTCGTCGGCAACGTGCTCTCGACCGCGCTCGCGGCCGGGCACGACCAGGGCACCGTCTCGGTCGGCGCATCGGGCGCCATCATGGGACTCATCGGGATGGCGGCGGTGTTCGCCTGGCGGACCGGTCAGCGGGGCGCCGCCAAGGCGCTGGCTTTCAACATCCTCTTCGTTTTGGGAGTCGGGCTTTCGCTGTCGGCGCGGGGGGTGAGCCTGGTCGACAACGCGGCGCACATCGGCGGCCTCTGCGCCGGGGCGGCGATTGGGCTCGTGCGCGCGGCGGTGCGGCGCCCCACGCCGCGCTGGCTGGACGTCACGGCGCTCGCGCTCTCGTTCGCGCTCACCGCGGCCGCGTTCGCCGTCGTGCTGATCACGGGCGGCTGACCTCCGCCGTCGCCGCGACACAGCAACGTGGGCGCGTATTACACTGCAGGAAGAAATGCCGATCATCGAGAGCGTCAACCCCGCCACCGGCGAGCGGCTGAGAGTGTTCGAGCCGGAGAGCGACAGGGCCGTCGAGGCGAAGCTCGCCCGGGCGGCGGCGGCGTTTGCGGCCTGGAGCCGGCGCCCCCTCGTCGAGCGCGCGGCGATCGTGGCCCGCGCGGCCGAGATCCTCGAGGGGGAGCGGGAGAGCCTGGGGCGGCTGATGACGCTGGAGATGGGCAAGCTCGTCGGTGCCGCCGCGGACGAGGCAGACAAGTGCGCGACCGCCTGCCGGTATTACGCCGCGCACGGCGAAGAGTTCATGCGCCCGGAGATGGTCGCAAGATCGGCCGACGCGGCCGCATCGGCCGGCGCGCGCGACGCGATCTGCTTCCAGCCGCTCGGCGCGGTGCTGGCGGTCATGCCCTGGAATTTCCCCTTCTGGCAGGTGATCCGCTTCGCCGCGCCGGCGCTGGTGGCCGGCAACGTCGGTCTGCTCAAGCACGCCTCCAACGTCCCGCAGTGCGCGCTGGCGCTGGAGGATCTGTTCCGCCGCGCGGGCGCGCCCGACGGGTGTGTTCCAGACGCTGCTGATCGGGTCCGAGCGGGTGGCGGCAGCTGATCGCCGACGATCGCGTGGCCGCGGTGACCGTCACCGGCAGCGAGGCGGCCGGGCGCGGCCATCGGCGGCGGCGGCGGGCGCGCACCTGAAGAAGGTGCGTCCTCGAGCTGGGCGGCAGCGATCCCTTCTTGGTGCTGGCCGAGCGCCGATCTCGACCGCGCCGTCGCCACCGCCGTCAAGGCGCGCATCGTCAACGCCGGCCAGTCGTGCATCGCCGCCAAGCGCTTCATCGTCGCCGACGCCGTCTACGACCGCTTCGCCGCAGCGTTCACGGCCGCCATGAGCGCGCTGGTGGTGGGCGATCCGCGCGATCCCAGGACCGAGGTCGGCCCGCTGGCCACCGCCGCCATCCGCGACGGCGTGGCGGCGCAGGTGGCGCGCTCGGTGGCGGTCGGCGCGCGCGTCCTCTGCGGCGGCCAGCAGCATCGACGGCCCGGGCAACTTCTACGCCCCGACGGTGCTGGCCGACGTGCCGCCGACCGCGCCGGCGGCCGACGACGAGATCTTCGGCCCGGTCGCGGCGCTCTTTCGCGTCGCCGGCATCGACGAGGCGATCGCCCTGGCCAACGCCACGCCGTTCGGCCTGGGCGCCGCGGCCTTCACGCGCGATCGCGCCGAGGCGGAGCGGCTGGCGCGCGAGCTCGAGGCGGGCAGCGTCTTCATCAACGGCATGGTGGCCTCCGACGCCCGCTTCCCTTTCGGCGGCGTCAAGCGCTCCGGCCACGGCCGCGAGCTGGGACGCTACGGGCTGCGCGAGTTCGTCAACGTCAAGACGGTCCGCATGACCGGGCTGGCACGGTCCGCATGACCGGGCTCGGCACGGTCCGGACGACCGGCCTTGGCGACTGACGTTCGCACCCGCGGATTTCGCCGCTGAATTTCCCGCGCCAGGGCCGCGCAATCAGCCCGGCTGCTGCTCTTCGAGCCAATCGAGCCGGGCCAGCGCCGGCACCCGCCAGGCGGTGGCCAGCGTGACGACCACGGTGACGACGCCGCCGACAACCACCGAGGAGACGGTGCCGAGGAGCTTGGCCGCCACGCCCGACTCGAAGGCGCCGATCTCGTTCGACGAGCCCACGAAGATCTGGTTGACCGCCGAGACCCGCCCCAGCATCCCCGACGGGACCAGCACCTGGACCAGCGTGCTGCGGAAGTAGACGCTCAGCATGTCGGCGGCGCCGCTGGCCGCGAGCAACACGAGCGACAGCCAGAACGATCGCGACAGCGCGAAGGCGATCATGAAGACGCCGAACAGCGCCACCGCCGAGAGAAACAGCCGCCCCACCCGCCCCGGCGGCGGGCGGAGCGCGAGCAGGCTCGACATCAGCACCGCCCCCACGGCCGGCGCCGCGCGCAGCGCGCCGAGGCCCTGCGGTCCGACGTGCAGGATCTCCTCGGCGAAGATCGGCAGGATGGCGACCGCGCCGCCGAACAGCACCGCCAGCAGATCGAGCGTCATGGCCCCCAGGAAGATCGGGCGGGTGAACAGAAATGCCAGCCCGGCCCGGACGCTCGCCCCGAGCGACTCGGCCCGCGCGACCGGCGGGCGCGCGGCCACCCGGATGCGGGCGACGGTGAAGAGCGCGACGGCCATCAGCACGGCGGCGACCGCGTAGGACGAGGTGGCGCCGATCCAGGCGTAGAGGAGTCCCCCCACCGCCGGGCCGGTGACCGCCGCGACCTGCCAGATGCCGGTCCGCCAGGCGACGGCGCTGGGGAAGAGCGGACGCGGCACCAGATCGGCGCCCAGCGCGTTGCGCGCCGGCAAGAGGAAGCTGCGCGCCGCGCCGCAGACGACGATCACCGCGTAGATGCTCCAGCGGATCCAGCCGACCGTACGCCCGCGGGCGAGAAAAAGCGCGCTCGCC
>CAVRRT010000169.1:0-22578 GCA_963723305.1 uncultured Pseudomonadota bacterium | reverse complement strand
CCAGGAAGGCAGCCAGGCCGGCGGTCGCCCCGGCCAGCACGAACACGCCGATCTGAATGCGTCCCAGGCGCAGCCCCGAGTAGCGGCTGGCCTCGGGGTTCCCGCCGACGGCGAAGACATGGCGTCCCATCACCGTCCGCCCGAGGTAGAGCGCGCCGAGCGCCGCCACCGCCAGCATCCCCAGCATCGGCACCGGGTAGAGCGCCGCCCCCAGACCGAGCGGCGACTTGGCGAAGTGGGTCAACGACTCGGGCAGGATGATGCTCTCGGCCTTGCTGGAGACGAAGGCGATGCCGCGCAAGATCCACATGCTGCCGAGCGTGATGATGAACGGGTGGACCCGCAGGCCGACGACCATCGCGCCGTTGACGGCCCCGGCGACGACGCCGATGGCCACGCAGATGAAGAGGCCCAGCCAGACCGCCCCGGCGCCGCCCGCGCCGTTGCGCAGCGCGAGGCCCATGACCACACCGGCCAGCGCATAGACCGAGCCCACCGAGAGATTGATCCCCCCGAGATGATCACCACCGTGGCCCCGACCGCCATGATGGCGATGAAGCTGGCGTCGGTCGCCGTCTGGATCAGCGTGTACGAGTTGAGGAAGTTGTTGACGGTCGCCCCGGTCGCTTCGTCGACGTGCGATCCCGCCGCGATGGCGAGCGCGGTCATCAGCACTGCGATGATGACGAGGAGACCGGCCTGCTGCGAGCGCAGCAGGCGGCGCAGGACGATCATTGCGCGCGGCATTGTACCCGGGGTCCCTGGATTTCCCGAATTGTTTCGGGCCTCGAACCCTTGTGCTCCTTGCGCGCCCCGTTCGCCCCGTTCACCGCGTCGAAACTGGAGCCGAAGCGGGGCCGTCTCACGACGCGGCGGCCGCCTCTTCGATCACGACCAGCAGATCGCCCGCCTCCACGCTCTCGCCGGCGCCGGCCACGATCTCCCGCACCGTCGCCGGTGATGGGCGCCTTGATGACCGTCTCCAGCTTCATCGCCTCGGTGACCAGCAGCTTCTGGCCCGCCTTCACCTGCTCGCCGACCTTGGTGACGAGATCGATCACCCGGCCGGGCATGGGCGCGCCGACCTCGCCCGGCTTGTCGGTGGCGCGCCGACGCTTCGGGCCGGTCACCTTGGCGGCGTCGTCGGCGACGCGCATCTGGCGTGACTGGCCGTTGATCTCGAAGGTCAGCACCCGCGCGCCGTCCGGCTCGATGTCGCCGATCGACAGCAGTTTGATGATCAGCGTCTTGCCCGGCTCGATGTCGATCCAGGCCTCCTCGCCGACGCGCAGGCCGTAGAAGAAGGTCGGCGTGGGCAGCACCGAGGTGTCGCCGTGCAGCGCCCGGTGCTCCATGTAGCCGCGCATGACCTTGGGGTAGAGGGCGTAGGACACGATGTCGCGGCGGGCGACGTCGACGCCGGCCAGCGCCTCGACCTCGCGCTTGGCGCCGGCCCAGTCGTAAGGCGGCAGGCTGGCGCCGGGGCGGCCGTCGACGACGGCGGCACCCTTGAGGATATCGCTGCGCAGCGGCTCGGGGAACCCGCCCGGCGGCTTGCCCAGCGAGCCGCGCATGAAGTCGATGACCGACTCGGGGAAGGTCAGCTCCTTCGCCCTCGCCGAGACGGCCGCGCGCGTCGAGCCCCTGCTTGACCATCCAGATCGCCATGTCGCCCACGACCTTGGACGACGGCGTCACCTTGGGGATGTCGCCGAACAGGCGGTTGACGTCGGCGTAGGCGTGCTTGACGGTCTCCCACCCGTGGTCGCCGACGCCCAGCCCCTCGGCCTGCGCGCGCAGGTTCGAGTACTGCCCCCCAGGAATCTCATGTTGGTAAACGTCGGCCGCCGGCGCCTTGAGGCCCGACTCGAACGGGGCGTAGTAGGCCCGCACCGGCTCCCAGTAGGCCGCCAGCTGCTCGAAGACCTCGGGCGCCATCCGCGGGTCGCGCGGCGCCCCTTGCAGCGCAAACGCCAGCGACGACAGCGACGGCTGCGAGGTCATCCCGGCCATGCTGCTGACGGCGCCGTCGACGACCGCCGCCCCGGCCTCGATGGCCGCCAGGTTGGAGGCGACGCTGTTGCCGGAGGTGTCGTGCATGTGCAGGTGGATCGGCACGTCGACCGCGTCGCGCAGCGCCTTGACCAGCATGGTCGCGGCGCGCGGCCGCAGCAGCCCCGCCATGTCCTTGATGCAGATGAGGTGCGTCCCGCGCTTGACGACCTCCTGGGCCAGGTCGACGAAGTACTTGAGGTCGTACTTGGTGCGCGTCGGATCGGAGACGTCGCCCGTGTAGCAGATGGCCGTCTCTACGATGCGGCCGGTCTTCTGCGCGGCCTCGATCGCCACCTGCATGTTGTCGACGTCGTTGAGCGCGTCGAAGATGCGAAAGACGTCGATCCCGGCGGTGGCCGCCTCCTCGATGAAGGCCACCACCACGTCGTCGGAGTAGTTGGTGTAGCCGACGGCATTGGCGCCGCGGACCAACATCTGGAACATCACGTTGGGAACCTGCCGGCGGAGCTCGTCGAGCCGCAGCCAGGGATCCTCCGAAAGAAAGCGGTAGGCGACGTCGAAGGTCGCCCCCCCCCACATCTCCAGCGAGAAGAGATCGTGCGCCAGATGCGCGGTCGCCGGCGCGATGCGCGCGAGATCGTAGGTCCGCACCCGGGTCGCCAGCAGCGACTGGTGGGCGTCGCGCCAGGTGGTGTCGGTCAGCCGCACGCGTGGATCGGCACGCAGCATCTTGACGATCCCACCCGGCCCCTCGCGATCGAGGATCTGCTTGGTCCCGGATGGAGGCGCCGTCTTGGGCACGGGCAGCGTGGGCGACTCCAGCGACAGCACCGAGAGCGGCGGCTTCGGCTTGCCGCGCACCGTGGGGTGACCGTTGACGATGGTCGAGCCGACGTAGCGCAAGATCCGGGTGGCGCGATCGCGGCGGGGCGCGTACTGCACCAGCTCGGGCGTCTCGTCGATGAAGGTCGTGTGCGCCTTGCCGGCGGCGAACGTCGGGTGCAAGAGGACGTTCTCCAGAAAGGCGAGGTTCGTCTTCACGCCCCGAATGCGGAACTCGCGCAGGGCGCGGACCACCTTGCGGCGGGCGTAGTCCCACTCGAGGCCGCTGGCGGTGATCTTGGCCAGCAGCGAGTCGTAGTAAGGCGAGACGCGCGCGCCCACGTAGCCCGAGCCGTCGTCGAGCCGGATGCCGAGCCCGGCGGCCGGCCGGTAGACCTGGATCTTGCCGGTGTCGGGGAGAAAGTCGTTCTTGGGATCCTCGGCGGTGACGCGCACCTGGATGGCGACGCCGCGCTGGACGATCTCCGCCTGGCTGCCGATGCCGATCTCCGGATCGCCGAGGCGGTACCCCTCGGCGATCCGCAGCTGAGCCTGCACCAGATCGCGCCCGGTGATCGCCTCGGTCACGGTGTGCTCGACCTGGATGCGCGGGTTGACCTCGATGAAGTAGTGCTTGCCGTCCTCGGCGACCAGAAACTCGACGGTGCCGGCGTTGGAGTAGTCGACCTGGCGCGCGACCTTGAGCGCGTCGTCGGCCAGCCGCGCGCGCAGCGCCTCGGGCAGCGACCAGGCCGGCGCGTACTCGACCACCTTCTGGTGGCGCCGCTGCACCGAGCAGTCGCGCTCGTAGAGGTGCACCAGGTTGCCGTGGTTGTCGCCGAGGATCTGCACCTCGATGTGCTTGGGGCGCGCCACCAGCTTCTCGAGAAAGACGGCGAATCGTCGCCGAAGGCCTTCCTGGCCTCGGAGCGGGCGCGCTCGAGCAACTCCGGCAGCTCGGCCGCGCTGCGCACGACGCGCATGCCTCGCCCACCGCCGCCGGCCGAGGCCTTGATCATCACCGGGTAGCCGACCTCCGCGGCGAAGGCGCGCGCCGCTTCGAGCGTCTGTGATCGCTTCGGGCGTGCCCGGCACCACCGGCACGCCGGCCGCCGCCGCGATCTTGCGGGCCGCCACCTTGTCGCCGAGCGCCTCGATCGCCTCGGGCGTCGGCCCGATGAAGACGATCCCCGCCTGCGCGGCACTTGCGCGCGAACGAGGCCCGCTCCGACAGCAGGCCGTAGCCGGGGTGGATGGCGTCGACCGTCGTGCCGCTTGGCCAGCTCGACGATCTCGTCCTCGGCCAGATAGGCCGCCACCGGCTCGAGCCCCTTGCCGACCAGGTACGCCTCGTCGGCCTTGTAGCGGTGCAGGTGGACCCGATCCTCTTCGGAGAAGATCGCGATCGTCCGGAAGCCCAGCTCGGTGCAGGCCCGAAAGACGCGGATCGCGATCTCGCCGCGGTTCGCGCAGAGCACGCGCTTGAACGGGACGATGGCCATGGCGCGCCCCGCACAACTACCATCTTAGCGGCGGGCCTGGGAAGGGCGCGGCGGCGGTCCGCCCCGCGCGGCGTTGAAATCCGCGACCGGTCCGGCGCGCTCAGGCCCGCTTGATCCCGAGCAGCAGATCCATGGTGGCCTGGTCGGCCGCAGGGAAGCGATAGTTCTCGAACTCGCTCGACGCGACCCAGCGGCAGTCGGCGACCCGCACCGCGGTCGGCTCGGCCGCGCCGACGATCTCCGCCTGGTAGAGCGCCAGGTCGACCGAGTAGCCGTCGTAGTCGTGCGTGCGGCGGCCGATGTTGGCGCCGACCGTCACCTCGACGCCGACCCGCTCGCGCACCTCGCGGTTGAGCGCCTGGGCGTCGGTCTCTCCCTCCTCCACGCGGCCGCCGGGAAACTCCCACAGCCCCGCCAGCACGGCCGTGGGCCGGCGTTGGGTGATGAGGTAGCGCTCGTTCCGCGCGATGACGGCCGCGACGACCCGCAGGTGGGGGACTTTCGCGCATGGACGAACCTCCATATTGTGGTAACACCCGCTCCATGGTCAAACGTGTCACGCCGCCCGAGGCTGCCGCGCTGCATCACCGAGGGTTGGAGCTACCTCGATGTCCGCTCGATCCCCGAGTTCGAGGGCGGGCACCCGGCGGGCGCGGCCAACGTGCCGCTGCTGCACCACACCAACGGCCGGATGAGCCCGAACGCCGATTTCGAGAAGGTCGTGGCCGCCAATTTTCCGCGCGACGCGAAGATCGTCGTCGGCTGCAAGGCGGGAGGGCGCTCGCTGCAGGCCGCGGCGCTGCTGGAGGCGGCCGGCTACACCAGCGTGGTCGACATGCGCGGCGGATTCCACGGCGAGCACGACGGCTTGGGACGGGTCACCTGCGCCGGCTGGCTCGAGTCGAAGCTGCCGGTCGAAACCACGGCGCCCGCCGACAAGACCTACGCGACGCTGTCCGCAGAAAGCCTGAGCGCCGAGCCTCCCAGCCGGCGGCCTGACCAGAGGCCGGAAAGAAAAGCCGCCGCCCGCGCGCGGGCCTCACTCGCCGACGGCGATGCCGTTTTTCTGGCAGACGGCGTGGACCAGGTCCGGTTCTTGTCGTCGAGCCGCGCGTAGGCCCGCTCGGCCGCCTCGGCGTCCTTGAGCGAACAGGAGCAGACGGCGAGGATCTGATAGGCGTCGGTCCAGCCGGGCTTGGCCCGCAGCGCGCGGCGCGACAGGTCCATCGCCGCGCCGCACTGCTGGCGCAGCCAGGCCTCGCGCGCCTGCTTCATGAGCGCCTCGGCGTCCTCCGGCTCGGCCGCGGCCACCGCCTCGACGTGCGAGGGCTCGGTCCGGGCCGACTCGCTGTGCCGCGCCGGCTCGGCGCGCTCGACGGACGCCGCGGCGGCGACCTGCCGCGTCCGCGGGGGCCGCGAGGCCGCCGGCTCCGGACGCGCGCGGCAGAGGCGCGACAGGTCGCGAATGAGCATGTTGTGCGGATCGAGGCGAATCACGTCGGCCGCCTCCACGCGAACCTCGGCGCAGCGCCCCTCCGCCCGATCCTTCTCGGCGGCCGTCATGTGCTGGGCGACGAGCAGCGTGCGCGCCTCCTCGTAGCGCGGCTGCGCGCGGCGCTTGTAGACGCTGTCAGAGGGGATCTGCGCGTAGCCGCTCAACGCCGCCGCGTAGTTCTTGGCGTTCGCCGCCTCGTCGAACTTGGCGAACATCGAGGCCGACTGGCGCTCGTTCTCCACCCGGCGCCCGAGCGCCGTGGCCTCGCGCCGGATCCCCGGATCCTCGACGCCGGCGATACGGCCGAGATCCGCCCGCGCGGCCTCCCAGTCCTCGGCGACCGCCGCCTGCTTCGCCGCGGCCAGGATCGAAGCTGGCGTCTCCGGCGGGGGCGGGGGAGACGGCGCGGGAGCGGCCGCCGGCGCCGCAGCCGCGGCGGGCTCGGCCGGAGGTGGCACGATCGGCGCGGTCGGCGCCGGCGCCACCTCGCCGCCCGCGGGCGCGCCTTCGTGCGAGCCGCGGTGCTGAAAGAAGAGCGCCGCCAGTCCGAGGACGGCGAGCGCGCTCCCCCCGATGGCGATCGCCTTCCCGGGCAGCCGCCGGGGTTGCGGGGCGTGGGGATCGAACGTGAAGTCCTCGAGGGGCCCGACGAACCGGATCTTCACGTGGCCCAGCTCGACGACGTCGCCCGCGTTCAGCTCGATCCGCTCGTAGTCCTCGCCGTTCACCCGGATGCCGTTGGCGCTCTGCAGATCGACGATCGTGTAGTGGTCGCCGTCGCGGACGATCTTGGCGTGGTGGCGCGAGATCGACCGGTGGTTGAGCAGGACGTCGTTCTCTTCGGTCCGCCCGATCACCAGCGACGCCTTGTCGAGGGGGATCTCCAACCCGGCCAGATCGGTGGTGACCACCACCAGCCGCGCCGACGGACCCACCACCTGATGGGTGGCCGGACTCTCCGCCAGCGCGCGCAGCGGGATGGTCGGTTGCCCCTCGACCGGCTGGGCGACCGCCCCGTTGCTCTCGGGAATGGCGGTCATCGGCTTGGGGGGCGACGTCTTCGTGCGCGGGCGCGCCGGCGCGGCAGCCGCAGCGGCGGAGGCAACGGCCTGGGTCGCGGGCTGGGCGGCCATCGCGGCGACCGAGGCCCGGGTGGGGATCGCCACCGCTCCGCCCAGCGTCGCCAGCGGCGCCGTGACGACTGCCGGGACGTTGGGTGTCGTCGCCCGATCGGTGGCCGGGGGACGATCGCCGCGCAGGACGAGCTTGTAGTCGCCGATCTGGACCTCGTCCCCTTCGCGCAGCGGCGTCGGCGAGGCGATCTGCGTCCCGTTGACCCGCACGCCGGTGAAGCTGGTGAGATCCTCGATGAAGAGCGCGCCGTTCTGTCGCGAGAGTCGGGCGTGCCGGCGCGAGACGTTGCGCTCGGTCAGCCGGATGGTGTTCCCCTCCAGGCGACCGATCGTCATCTCGTCCCGCGCGAGCGGAACGACCGTGGTCTTACCCTCGTCGTCTTCGATGGTCAGCTTGAACACGGCAAGGCCCTCGAATCACCGGGCCTTTTGACTGTATCCGTCGTGCTCGGGCAGAGTCAATGCCCTCGCGGGGTCATCGGACCAGCGACAGCGACCCGCGACCCGCCACGGGGGCGGTCTAGCGGACAGCGACGATCGCGGCGGCGATGACGATGCGCCATCCCGATGACGAAGGCACCGGCCACGATGGCGACCGCCAGGTTCTTGTTCTCGTGGATTTCGCGCCGCAGGTTGTACGGCGTGATCATCTCCCACAGGTAGTAGCCGATGATCAGCAGCACGATTCCCGACAGGCCGAACAGCGCCACGTCGAGCAGCAGGCGTCCGAGAGGCGCGAGGCGCGGGCGGCATTCGCTAGAGGCTCCGCAGGTCGGGGTAGGTGGTCATGACGTCGGTCTCGGTCATCGAGTCATTGGGATCGGCCGGCGTCCAGATCACCTCCAGGCCCAGGATGCCGTCGGGCGAGACGCCGCCCAGCTCGGAGAGCAGCGGCCGCAGATCCTCGGGCGAGCCGGGCGAACCGGCCTTGCCGAAGCTCGGAGCGGGGTGCGGGTCGCGACCAGCAGCGTGACGACCACCAGCTCGAGCGCCTCCTTGCCCTCTTCGGCCGCCACGCTCCGACCGGGCGACGTGCCCGTCCGCGGCGCGCACCCGTTCGACCTGGAAGCGGCCGCGCTCGGCCAGCGCGAGCCCGTTCATCGTCGTCTCGGCGTTGGTGAAGCTCAGCGGGCCGCGCGCGTCGGCGCCGACGTAGCGGACCGCGTCCTTTTCGCGCAGAAGCTCGAGCGCCGTCTGCTGCAGCAGCGCCGCCAGCCCGGCCTCGCTCTCGGTGTCGCCGCTGGGCGGCGAACTCGGCCAGTCGCTCCTGGATCCCGCGCGCCGAGCGGCCGAGCGCGAGCTGGAGCCGATAGAGGTAGGCGCGCCCCGGCATTGCCACCACCCCGCCGTCACCGTAGCCGCCGCCGTAGTAGGCGTCTTGGTAAGTCTCCTGGCTCGATCGCGCCCCTCGGCTGGCGCGGACCGCGCGCGCCACCGACGCGACCACCAGCCCCACCACCAGCATCGCGGCCAGCGAGCCGAAGAGGCCAAAGCCTCCGCCGTAGCCGTATCCGCCGAAGCCGGGGAGGAAGAAGAAATGCGAACCGCCGCCGTACCCGTAGCCGCCCGAATACGGGCTGCCGTAGCCGCCGCCCGAGTATCCGGGAGAGGACGGCATGCTGTACCCGCCACCCGAGCGGAAGCCCTGCCGTCCGCTGAAGCTGCCGCCCGACCGGGGACCGGCGAACGCGGCGGCCGCGAAGAACGTCGAGAGCGCGACCAGCAGCACGGCCAGCCAGCGGGGGGCGCGGCGCATGAGGATCTTCACTGATCGGAGTCTATGCCGCCGATCCCCACGCCGCAAACGACCCGGCCGGGCGCAACTAGACCTTGGCGTTCCGCCTGCTGCGGGAGAGGTCTTCGAAGTACTTGCGCAGCGCCGGCAGAGCCGAGACCAGCCGGCGAAAATAGTCGCGTCCCAAGAACAGGATGCTGGTCGGGGCGACGGTGCGCACGGCGGCGGCGGTCGGGCTGTCGCCGAGCAGCGACATCTCGCCGAACAGCTCGCCGGCCCGCAGCCGGGCGACCGGCGCTCCCTGGCGCAGAACCTCGACCTCGCCCAACAGAATGACGTAGAGCCCCTGCCCGACCTCGTTCTCGTTGATGATCGTCGTTCCGGCCGCCATGTCGATCCCTTCGAACCGGCGGACGAGCTCCATCTGCTGTTGGTTGTCGAACGGCTTGAACAGCGGCGACGTCGCCAGCAGATTCTTCAGCAGCCGCTCGCGCGCGAAGCGATCGAGCCGCTCGGCCAGCACGGGGACGACGGCGGTCAGCTCCGCCACCGCCGCCCGGCTGACCTCCAGCAGATCGGCCTCGCCGACCACCTGGATCGAGGCGGTGCGCGCCTGCTCGGTCACGAGCGCCATCTCCCCGAACAGCGCCCCCTCGAGCAGGCGGGTCAGCTCGACCGCGCGGGACGGTCGGCCCACCACCGGCTGCCACCCGGCCACCACGCGAACCTCGCCCGAGGCCACGAAGTAGAAGCCGGAGCCCGGATCGCCCTCCCGGAACACCACCTCGCCGTCGCCGGCGCGGAGGAGGCGCACCATCCGCACGGCGGCGGGAAAGAGCTCGGGCGGCAGCTCGGAGAAGAAGGCGACCGGCAGGAACTGCTCGGGGTACTGGACGAAGACCGAGAGATCGAGCGCCCGGGCCCGGGCCCGGGGGACGAGCTTCGCCAGATCGGCGGACGCCGCCGGCGGGGGCGGCTCGATCGGCGCGTCGAGATCGACGGGGGCCTGGCGGGCGGCGAACTTCGCCAGCGTCGGCGCGCCGTGGGCGAAGCTGCGCGCCATCGCCGATACCAGCTCCACGATATTCTGGCCCAGAGACTCGAGCACCTTGGCCCCGACCAGCGCCGGCAAGAGATGTCCCGAGCGGATGTCATGCATGGCGACGGTGCGGAAGACCTCCACCGCGCCCGCCTGGTCGCCGAGCTGAAACAGGAGGTCGCCGATCTTCCGGCGGCTGTCGCCGTCGAGCGGATTGGCCGCCAGCATCTGATCGTACGCGGCGAGCGCGGGGGCGAACTGCCCCGCCCGCGCCAGGTTGCGTGCCTCGGTTTTGAGATCGCGAAGCGGGAGCGCCATTGCGCAGACGTTATCCGGAGCGTGAAATGGGGTCAAAGTCGCTGACCGAGTGGCTGACCGAAGTGGCTGACCAAAACGAAGATGGCTGACCAAAACCAACATGGCTGACCGAGACCCGCTGTCCCGGCTGTCCGCGATCGAGGCGCTCGGCTTCCCCGAGATCGGCCGCTCGACCCTGGGACGACCGATCTTCGCCCGTCGCTACGGCGGCGCCGGGGCGCCGCTGCTGGTCATGGGGGGGATTCACGGCGACGAACCGGCCAGCGTCGATGCGCTGCTCGAGCTCGCCGCGCGGCTCGAGGGGGCCGGCCTGCCGCCGCTGCCGCCGTTCTGGTTGCTGCCGGGGGCCAACCCCGACGGCCTCGCCGAGGGGCGCAAGAACTCCGCGCGGGACGTCGATCTGAACCGGAACTTCCCGGCCCGTTCGTTCGCCACCGCCCACGCGCCCGGCTACTTTCCGGGACCAGCACCGCTCTCCGAGCCCGAGACCCGGGCGATCGCCGCCCTCGTCGCCGGCGAGCCAATCCGTGGCGCGGTGGCCGTGCACGCGCCATTCGCCTGCGTGAACTACGACGGACCGGCGGCCGCCTGGGCCGAGGCGGTCGCGGCCGCCTGCGGCTGGCCGGCGCGCGGCGACATCGGTTACCCTACCCCCGGGTCTTTCGGGTCGTGGCTGGGCCTCGATCGCGCCCTGCCGGTCCTGACGCTCGAGCTCCCGCCGGGCCCTCTGGCCTCATTTCGAGCCCAAGCGGCGGCCGCGCTGGAGGCCGCCCTGGCCCACTTTCGAACCCCCTGAACGCCCCGCAGACCTTCCCAGCGACCGACGGTATCGAGGTATACTGCTTGACAGTTGGGTGGGGGTCGTACTTCCCTGACCCTTCTCGCAATGGACAACACGGAGCGTATGTTTCTGGAGACGATGTCGAGGGCGCTCGTCTCTCTCCCTTTCGATCTGAAGATCCTTCTGGAGGCGGTCGCCGATTCCGACCTCGAGCGGGGCGTCCGCGAGCTGGCGGCCGGAACGGTGGTGCACGTGATCACGCCGAAGGACGGCAACGTCGAGGCTCCGCTCCGGTTCAGCGAGGACGTGGTCCTGCTTCGCCTGGCGCTGGCCAAGATTGCCGCCGAAGGGGGCGAGGGCGCGCCGGCGTTCCGCGCGCGCTTCGCCGAGGACTACGCGCGGTTCGACGAGGAGCTGGGACTCTTCCGCCAGACGCTGGGCGGCGACATCGTCGACTGGCTCGACAGCCGGTGGAGCGCCATCCTCAAGGGTGTCTACGCCAAGAAAAAGATCGCCATGTTCGTCGACGACGAAGAGGTCGGGACGTTCCTTTACGACGAGGGGCTGAAGTTCGCGACGCTCTACCCGATCACGGAGAAATCGCTCGCCGGTCGGGTCAAACAGGCTCAGCCGTTCGTCGATCATCTGGCGCGCAAGCGCGATCAAGACAAGCGGAAGATCACGTCCTAAGCAGGACGTGAGTTTTGGGCCAAGGAAGTTCTGTCGTGTCGCGCGTGCCGTTGCTCGCTGGAGCAGGTGATTGGATTCTCCAGTAGCCCTGCTCAACGTGGCGGTCGACGTGGCCCGCGGCGCCCAGCCGCCGCCGCCTGAGATCACCGTGGCGGCGCGCCCGGCGGCCGCGCTGCTGACGAAGCTGCCGGCGCTCCAGCTGCGCGCCGCGATCGAGGCGGTCATCATGTCGCGCTCGCTCGACGTCGGCCTGCAGTGGATGCACGACGCCGGCGTGCTGGCGGCGCTGCTGCCCGAGCTGGAGGCGACGGTCGACTTCTCGCAGGAGGCCGGCCGGCGGCACAAGGACGTCTGGGAGCACACCAAGCAGGTGGTGGTGCAGTCGGTCCCGAGCCCGCTCATCCGCTGGGCGGCGCTGCTGCACGACGTGGGCAAGGTGCCGACGCGGGAGATGCTCCCCGACGGAAAGGTCACCTTCCACCGCCACGCCGAGGTGGGCGCGCGGATGTGGGATCCGATCGCCCGACGCCTGGGGTTCGACAAGACGGAGCGGCACAAGATCCGGTTCCTGGTGCTGCACCACCTGCGCGCCAACGCCTACGAGCCGGCCTGGACCGACGCCGCCGTGCGCCGCTTCGACCACGAGATGGGGGAGCACCTCGACGATCTGCTCGACCTGTCGCGCGCCGACGTCACCTCGCGGCGCCCGGGGCGGCGTCAGGAGGCGGTCCGCAACATCCACGCCCTCAAGGAGCGGATCCTGGCCATCCGCGAGCTCGACGCGCGCGTGCCGCCGCTGCCGCCGGGCCTGGGCAACGCCATCATGCAGATCTTCGGCCTGCCGCCGTCGAAGCGGATCGGCGACCTGCGCAAGCTGTGCGAGGAGGCCGTCGAGCGGGGCGAGCTGGAAGAGCGCCGCGACGCCGCCTACTACATCGAGTTCCTGCGCGACAAGATCTGACGCTTCAGTCCCAGTCGCCGACGCCTTCGAGCGGCTCGTCCTTTTCCCAGTGGATGAGGTTGCGCTTCCGGCGGCGCAGCGTGCGGACCTGGGAGGCCACGAACGCTGAACAGCAGATCGACGCGATCACGACGGCGATCAGCGCCCAGAGCGGCATGTGCGGAGTTTGTACCGGCGCCGTCTCGAATGCCAGACTGGGGGAGAGCGTCCCATGCCCGAGCTGCCCGATCTGGTCCACGTCGAGGATCTGCTGCGCGAAGCGCTGGCCGGCAAGACCATCTCATCCGCGCGCACCGGAGATCCCACCGTCCTGCGCATCATGGTGCGGGAGCCCTTCCCCGCGCTGCTGGCCGGGCGGCGTCTGGAGACGATCGCGCGGCGCGGGCACTTCATGCGCTTCGGCCTCGAGGGGGGCCTCTGCATCGTGGTGAACGCGATGCTGGTCGGGCGGTACAAGCTGATCCCCGCGGGACCCGCCGCCGCGAAGAAGAAGGATCCGCTGTCGCTCGGGCTGGCGCTGACCTTCGCCGACGCGCCCGAGCTGCAGTACGTCGACGACAAGCGGATGGGGAAGGTCTACGTCGCGCGCGTGGAGGACGAGAACCAGATCCCCGTCTACGGCCGGCTGGGGCTCGACCTCACCTCGCCGGCGTTTACAGGCGCGGCGTTTACCGCGGCGATCGCCGGCCGGCGCGATCAGGTGCGCGCGTTCCTGATGGACAAGAGCGCCCTCGCCTCCATCGGCAACGCCTACGCCGACGAGATCCTGTTCGCCGCCGGCATTCACCCCAAGACGTTCTGTCGCAAGCTCGATCCACCCGCCGTCGACGCGCTCTATCGAGCGATCGGCCGCGTGCTCGAGGAGGCAATCGCCGAGATCCGCCGGCGGAACGAGCCGCCCGAGATCAAGGTGCGCGACTTTCTCAAGGTTCGCGGCCGGGACGGCAAGCCCTGTCTCGTCTGCGGAACGACCATCCGCGCGGTGCGGGTCGGCGACGGCGACGCCTGCTTCTGCCCGCAGTGCCAGCCCGAAACGCGCAAGCTGTTCGTCAACTGGACCAAGCTTCTACCTCGGGACCCTGAGAGGGTCCCGGGCCCCCCGCCAGGAGGTCGATCGAGCAAAGCTCGCTCGCCCTCACGCGATCTACCGAAGGGCGTAAAGGAATAGGGCGGCGGCGGTGGCGACGTTGAGCGAGTCGGCGCCGGGCGACATCGGGATCGTCACCAGCTGGTCGCAGGCCGCGCGCGCCGCCGCCGACAGCCCGGGCCCCTCGGCGCCGAACAGCAACGCCACGCGCGCCGGGCGGGTGAAGCTGCCGAGCGGCCTGGCGTCGGCGTCGAGAACGGCGCCGATGATGGCGACGCCGTCGGCGCGCAACGCCTGCAGATCGTGGGGCCAGCGGCCGAGCCGGACGATCGGCAGCGTGAACACCGATCCCAGCGAGACGCGGATCGCCTTGCGGTAGAAGGGATCGGCCGCGCGCGGGCTGAGCAGGATGGCGCCGGCGCCGAAGGCCGCGGCGTGACGGGCGATGGCCCCCAGGTTGTCGGTGTCGGTCAGATCCTCGAGCACGATCAGCGTGCGGGCCTCGGGCGGGATCTCCGGCGCCGCCGGCTTCACCCCCACGGCCAGGCAGCCCCGGTGCACGTTGAAGCCGGCGACGCGATCGAGCACGCTCTGGGTGGCGAGATAGACGGGGAAGTCGCCGCCGAGCGCGTCGGCCAACGTCGCCAGCCGCGGCGCGGTGAGCAGCACCGACTGGATCAGGAGGCCGCTCGCCACCAGCCGCCGCACCACCCGCTCGCTCTCGGCGACGAAGCGCCCCTCGTCGTTGAGCCGGCGCTCCTTGAGCAACCGGTAGTCGGCGACGCGCGGATCGTCGGCGTCCAAAATGTCGATCGGAGGCAGCGCCACGCGCGCCAGGATAGTGGATCACGGGGCGGCTGCGCGGCCGCGTGATAAAACGAGCGTATGCGCTCTCGGCCCCTGTTGCTGCTGGCCGCCGCGCTGGCCATCGCGAGCTGCTCGAGCAGCTCGGACCCGCACGGCTCGCCGGTGCTGCTCTACGTCTACTGGCGCTCGGGTGGCGGGCGGACGCCGGTCTGGACCAACACCGGATCCGACGCCGCGACGCAGGCCGCGCCGGTACCGGCGGCGGGACAGGAGGTCGACTTCGTGTTCGACCGGCTGCTCGACGGCAGCCGGGTCGAGGACACGGTCACCCCAAACGGCACGCCCGTCCCCAAGGCGATGCCACCCATCACCGTGAGCTGGGCCGACGCCGCGACCGCAATGAGCACGCCCCCCTTCTCCGACCAGGTGTCCTACAACAGCGAGCCGTTCTATGGCGGCACCACCGCCTACGTCTTCCTGCAGCCGGCCGAGGTCGGATTCCCCTCGTCGGACACGATCATCTTCTCGCTCGACAAGACCGGCCTCACCAGCGCCTACGGCGACCAGATGATCGGCCCTGCGCAGATCTCGGTGGCGACCGCGCCGCTCTCAGCCTCGTTCCGTCTCCCGTCGGTCAGCGACGGATTGGCGACCGTGGCCACGAACGACAAGGTGCCGGTGGTCTTCTCCAACCGGGTGGCGGGGGCTGCGGCTCTCGAATCGTTCGTGACGGTCGAGGCGAGCGGCCTCCCGCTGCCGGTGGTGCTGACGGCGGATGCCAGCGACCTGACCGAGGTCTACGTCTCGCCCGCCGGCTGCCTGGGCGGCTGGCCGGTCGGCGTCTCCCTCGAGGTGACGGTCGCGGCCGGCGCGGCCGACGCATTCGGCCGCACGCTGGGGTCCGACGCCCACGCCACCTTCATGGCCGCCGGCGCCTCGGCCGGCGCCCCCGACGGCGGCTGCGCCTCCCCGGGCGACGCCGCGAGCGATTAGCGCGCGTCGGCGGGCGCGACCGGTTCGAACGTTCGCCCGAACACCTCGCCGAAGGCGTCGCGGACGGCGTCCTTGACCGCCTCGAGCGCGATCGGACGGCCCAGCTCGCCGGACATCGATCCCATCACCGCGGCGTCGAGGCCGCAGGGGTTGATGGCGGCGAAGCGCCCGAGGTCGGTCGACACGTTGAGGGCAAAGCCGTGCATGGTCACCCAGCGTTTGACCGCCACGCCGATCGAGGCCAGCTTGCGCGCCCCGCCCGTCGTCCAGACGCCGGTCCAGCCGCTCTTGCGCTCGCCCGGCAGGTCGAAGCGGGCGCAGGCGCGGATGATCGCCTCCTCGAGGTTGCGGAGATAGACATGCAGATCGCGCTCCTCGTCGGCGAGGAGAAAGATCGGATAGCCGACCAGCTGACCGGGGCCGTGATAGGTCACGTCACCGCCGCGCTCGATCTCGAAGAACGGAATGCCGTCGACCGTCTGCGAGGACCCTGGGAGGGTTCCCGCCCCTTCCCGCGACGGACTCTGCCGGGCGGAGCCCGGCTCCGTCCACACGGCGCCGAGCAGGTTCTCCTTGTGCGCGCTCCGCCCGGCGGTGATGACGTGCGGGTGCTCGACGAGGATCAGCGTGTCGGAGATCTCGCCCTGCTGGCGGGCCACCAGCAGCTCGCGCTGGAGAGCCCACACCTCCCCGAATTCACGCCGCCCGAGATCGAGAAGGCGCGCCGGCTTGCTCGCTGTCGCTGTCGCTGTCTCTTCTTGGCTCACCGGTTAACAATATGGATCGCTTCGCCCAGGCTCGCCTTGGCCGCCTCCATGATCGCCTCCGGCAGCGTCGGGTGGGCGTGGATGGTCAGGCTGATGTCGTCGGCCAGAGCGCCCATCTCGATCGCCAGCGCCGCCTCGGCGATGATGTCGGAGGCGCCGTTGCCGACGACGTGGATGCCGAGCACCTCTTTCGTCTCGGCGTCGATGATGACCTTGACGAAGCCCTCGGTGTCGGCGTTGGCGATGGCCCGCCCCAGCGCGGCGAAGGGGAACTTGCCGATCTTCACCGGACGCCCGCGCTTGCCGGCCTCCTCGGCGGAGATGCCGGCCGTCGCCACCTCGGGATCGCTGAAGATGACGGCGGGGATGCAGCGAACGTCCATCTCGGCCTTGTGGCCGGCGATCACCTCGGCGACCACCTCGGCCTCGTGCGAGGCCTTGTGGGCCAGCATCGGCTGGCCGGCCACGTCGCCGATGGCGTAGATACCGGGGACGTTGGTGCGCAGCTGGCGATCGACGGTCACGAAGCCGCCGCGTTCGATTTTCACGCCGACCTCCTCCAGCCCCAACCCTTCGGAGTTGGGCTTGCGGCCGACGGCGACCAGAACCTTGTCGGCCTCCAAGACCGACTCCTTGCCGTCGATCTCGACGGTCACCGCCGCGCGCCCGCTCTTCTCCGCCCACGACTTGGCCTTGGCGCCGGTCAGCACCTCGACGCCCAGCTTCTTGAGCTTGCGCGCCACCAACTGGACGATCTCCGGATCGTTGCCGGTCAGGATGTTGGGGAGCGCCTCGACGACCGTCACCTTCGACCCCAGCTTGGCGTAGAGCGTGCCGATCTCGATCCCGATGTAGCCGCCGCCGATGACGATGAACCGCTCCGGCACCGCCGCAAAATCGAGCGCGCCGGTCGAGTCGACGATCCGGCTGCCGTCGAACTTGAACCCCGGAATCTCGATGGGACGCGAACCGGTGGCGACCACGATGTGGTCGGCGGTGATGGTGGTCTTGGCGCCGTCTGGCGCCATCACCTCGACGCTGTTGCGCGCGGTGAGGCGGGCGGTTCCGGTGCGGTAGTCGCAGCCGTTGGCCTTGAGCAAGGTCCTCACGCCGCCGGTCAGCTTGGAGACCACCTCGCATTTCCAGGCCTGCATCTTGGCCATGTCGACGCGCGGGTTGTCGGCCAGGATCCCGATGTCGGCGCCGTGGCGAATCTTGTCGAAGATCTTCGACGGCGTTGATGAGCGCCTTCGAGGGGATGCAGCCGACGTTGAGGCAGATGCCGCCCGGCTTGTCGCGCTCCACGACCAGCGCCTTCTTCTTGAGCTGCCCGAGCCGGATCCCCGCGACGTAGCCGCCCGGGCCGGCTCCGATCACCAGCGCTTCGACACGAATCGTCTCGTCGGCCATAGCGGCACGCTTATACCCGAACGCACGCCGCCGGCAACCGCGGCTTCGACGAACGGGCGTTACGTTGACCCGTTGGGCGGACAGATGAGACTGCCGAACAGTGGGATCGCGAACCGGCGCAGTGCGGAGAGCGGTGTCGGCGGCCCTTGCTGCGCTCCTTTCCCTCGGATGTGCCGAGGTGTCGTTGCGCGCCCCCGACGTCGATCTCCGCACGACGCGGCTGGTATTCATGCCTTCGATGGTGGCGCTCCACCGCATCGAGGGCTGCGATCTCCCCTTCGACGACTGGCGCTCGCGCGCCAGCCGGGCGAAGGTCGACGGTTGGCTGCGCTACTACGCGTCGACAGCACACGCGCGTGTTGCCGACGTGCGAGAAATCGCCGGGACAGACGTGAGCGCGGACCACTTCTACGAAATGATGAATGGCCTCTGGCAGGCGATGTTCGCAGACCGGGGCAGTCGACCGCTGAGTGCCTGGAGCTTGGGTCCACGACTGGCTGGCTGGGCGACACCGCTCAAGGCCGACTACCTCGTCTTCGTCGTCATCAAAGGCTCTATCTGGGGATTGGATCGATCCGGCTGCAGGGGCGACTTCCTGTCACCCCTTCAACGGGCAGGGCTGATCGTCGTCGAGTTGAATTCGGGGCGGATCGTTCGGTTCCGGGCTACCGAGGTCGACGACGTCGAGACGCCCCAGCTCGCCGAGGGAGTAGGCAGGTTGATGGACGCCCTCGACCTGCCGCCCGCGATCAAGTAGCGCGGCTTCGACCTACGGCCTGGCGGAGGTCGCGACCGCTTCTATCGCTTACGGACGTGCGCCAGCTCCTCGAGCTGCTGCTCGAGCGCTGACGGCGGCCGGGCCAACACGTTCTCGATCATCGCACGCACCGGCGGTGGGCCGACCGGCTCCTCTGCCGCAACCGCCGCACGGATTTCGGCGTCGACCTCCTTGCGCATCGATGCCTGGGCCGAGGCGTCGAGGGCCTTCTCGGACGCCAGCCAGGCGGCCAGACGGCCGATCCCATCCCCCTCCCCCAGCACCGCTTCAATCAGCGTCGCCCCTTCGCCGCGCCGCGCGCGCGTGGCGGCTTCCCGCACGGTCGCAGCCACCGCCAGGAAATCGCCGCCGTCGACCCGCACGCCGGCGATGCCGTAGGCGAGCGCGCGGACGGCGATCGTCTCCGACGTCACGCGCGCCGCCGACTTTCCGTCGTTGATGCAGACGAAGATGACCGGCAGGCGAAAGACGGCCGCGAAGTTGACCCCGGTGTGGAAGTCCTCGGCGTCGACCTCGATGGCCTCCATCAAAGCGAGCGCCACGATCGGTTTCTTCTGCATCTTGGCCGCCCAGGCGACCCCCGCCGCGTGCGGCAGCTGGGTGGCGGCGTGCGACGACGCCGGCAAGATGTTGAGCGCGCGCGGCAGCGCCGGGCAGCCGGGGATCTGCCGCCCGCGCGCCAGATCGTGGGCGTTGCCGAAGAGCTGCGCCACCAGCGCCGCCGCGGGATAGCCGCGAAACAGCGCCGCACCGGTGTCGCGTCGCCCGGGCGCCACCACGTCTTCCGATGACAGCGCGGCCACCGCGCCGACGACCGCCGCCTCGGTGCCGCGCGTCTCCGCGTAGGAACCGATTCGCTCCGCGCGCTGAAGCTCCGCGGCCGCCGCGTCGAGCGCCCGCGCGCGCAGCATGGCGCCGAAGGCCTCGCGCAGCACCGCCGGTTCGAAGGCCAGCGCGGCCGCCCGCTGCCCGCCGCGCGCCCGTCGGCCGCCAGCACCGTCACCAGCCCGGTCGCGCGCTGGTACTCCTCGTCGGTCCAGGCTTCAATCTCCCCGAGCTCGGGGGCGCCCATGCCGGCCCGGATGAGCGGCAGCGACGACTTCCCGCCGGAGAGACCCGCCGGCCGCGTGGGCGGGATGGACTTCGGCGCCGCCATGATCAGACCGCTTCGGCCCCCAGAGGCGCCGGCGCCTCCAGCGTCCGCTTGATCTCGGCCACGAACTGCGCGGCGTCGAAGCCGTCGATCACCCGGTGGTCGAACGACAGCGAGAGGTTCATGAGGTCGCGGATCACGATCTGGTCACCGACCACCGCGGGCCGGCGCGCGATCCGGTGCACGCCCAGGATGGCGACCTCGGGCGGGTTGATGATGGCGGTCGCCATCACGCCTCCCAGCGCCCCCAGGCTGGTGATGGTGAAGGTGGAACCCATCAGCTCTTCACGCGACGCCTTGCCGGTCCGCGTGGCGTCGGCCAGCCGCTCGATGTCGCGCCCCAGCTCGGCCAGCGACTTGCGATCGGCGTCGCGAATCACCGGCACGATGAGCCCGTTCTCCGTCGCCGTGGCCAGGCCGATGTGGAAGTTGCTCCACTGAATGATCTCGCCGGCGGCGGCGTCCAGCATGGCGTTCATCTGCGGGTACTTCTTCAACGCCGCGATCGTCGCCTTGATGATGAAGGGGAGAAAGGACAGCTTCTCGACTCCCCCGCCCCGCGCGTTCAGCTTGGCCCGCAGCGCGACCAGCTCCGTGCAGTCGATCTCCTCGACGTAGGTGACGTGCGGCGCCGTCTGCTTCGACCGCACCAGCGTCTCGGCGATCTTCTTGCGCAGCCCGCGAAAGGGAATCCGCACCCCGTCGGTGTGAGAGGCCGCCCTGGGCGCTGCGGCCACGGGCGCGGGACCGCCTTCGCCATGCGCCTTGACGTCATCGGAGGTGATGCGGCCGGCGCGGCCCGAGCCCGCGACCTGTGCGGATGTCGACGCCGATGTCGCGCGCCAGCTTGCGCGTCGCGGGCGTCGCCAGAACCACCTCTCCGCCGCCGCCGCCGTTTCCACCTGCTGCCGCCGCCGGAGCGCTCGCCCGCTGCGCTTCCGCGACCGCCGCTGCCGGCGCGCCCGGCTTGGCCGACGGCGCTTCGCTCGCTTCCCCTTCGACGTCTATCGTTATGAGGACCTTGCCGACGGGGCAGCGCTCCCCCTCGGCGAACATCCGCTTGGCGACGCGGCCGACGCGCGGCGAACCGATCTCGACCGTCGCCTTGTCGGTCATGATCTCGACCATCGGCTGGTCCTCGGTGAGGGGGTCCCCCTCCTTGACCAGCCAGCGGACGACCTCGCCCTCGACCACCCCCTCACCGATGTCGGGGAGACGGAACTCGTAGGCCATCAGAAATTCACCACCCGCTCGACCGCGTCGAGGATCCGATCGGCGTCCGGCAGGTACTCTTGCTCCAGCGTGTAGGGGAACGGGGTGTCGAGTCCCGTCACCCGAATGATCGGCGCTTCCAGGCTGAGGATCGCCTTCTCCGCGATGGTCGCCGCGATCTCGGCGCCGAAGCCCGAGGTGCGCGGCGCCTCGTGGACGATCACCACCCGGCCGGTCTTCTTGACCGACGCCAGGATGGCCGCCTCGTCGAACGGCACCAGCGTGCGGAGGTCGATCACCTCCAGATCGTAGCCCTGCTTGGCCCCTTTGGCCGCCGCCTCGAGCGCGGTGTGCACCATCGCCGACCAGGCGATCACGGTGACCTGCTTCCCCTGGCGCGCCGACCTTGGCCTCGCCGAGCGGCACCGTGTACTCGCCCTCGGGAACCTCGCCGCGCGCCTCGCGGTAGTACTTCTTCGGCTCCATGAAGATGACCGGATCATCGCCGCGGATCGCGCTGGCCAAGAGGCCCTTGGCGTCGTAGGGGTTCGAGGGACAGACCACCTTGATCCCGGGGATGTGCGTGAAGAGCGCCTCGGGCGACTGCGAATGGTAGTGGCCGCCTTTGATGCCGCCGCCGATCGGCGTCCGGATCACCACCGGCGCCGAGTACTCGCCGCCCGAGCGGTAGCGCAGCTTGGCCAGCTCGTTCACGATCTGATCGAAGGCCGGGTAGATGTAGTCGCCGAACTGAATCTCGGGGACCGGGCGCAGCCCGTAGAGCGCCATCCCGATCGCCGTCCCCACGATCCCCGACTCGGCCAGCGGCGTGTCGATGCAGCGCTCGGGGCCGAACTCTTCCTGCAGCCCGACGGTGGCCCGAAAAACGCCGCCGAAACGCCCCACGTCCTCGCCCAGCACGACCACCCGCGGATCGCGGCGCATCTCGACGCGCAGCGCGTCGTTCACCGCCTGGAGCAGGTTCATGTCCGCCATGACGCCTGGCCACCTACCGTAATCCGCGGTCCCTGGCAAGTCGAGATGGGCGGGGCGGGCCGCCCATAGCTAAGCCTGCGGCGGCCGGAGCTTGTACCCGACGTGCCGCACGGTCTCGATCATGCGCTGCCCGGGCCGAGCTTGGCCCGCAGGCGCCGGACGTGGATGTCGACCGTGCGGGTGCCGCCCGCATAGCGGTAGCCCCAGACGCGCGAGAGGAGCTGCTCGCGCGAGAAGACGCGCCCCGGGCGCTCGGCCAGGAACTTGAGCAGCTGGAACTCCTGGCGCGGCAGCTTGAGCGCTCGTCCACGGTAAGCCGCCTCGACCGCCACGGCGTCGATGATGAGGTCGCCGATCTTGATCCGGCCGGCCGCGCGGAAGGACGACATTCTCCAGTCGAGCTGGCGGATCCGGGCGTAGAGCTCGGGCCCCACCACGGGCGCCAGCACGAAGTCGTCGGCGCCCGCCTCGGGATCGAGCCCGGCCAGGCGGGAGACCTCGACGCAGAGCAAGACCGGCACGTCGGCGAGAGACCCGACCTCACGCACGCGGCGGATGGCGGCGCGGCCCGACCTCGAGGTGCGCCCCGGCGTCGACCACCACCACTGAGGGGCGCTGCAGCTCGATGTCCTCCGGAAGCTGGTCGACGTCGTAGCCGACCGCAACCACCTCGCAGCCGAGATCGGTGAGGGCGGCGGCCGGAGAATCCGCCTCCGACGCGGCGGTGGCGGGATTCGAAGTGACGACGAGGGCGCGCATGCGCGACTTACACTATCTGTCAGCGCCTGCGGCGGCAACTGCGCATGCCTTGTCCACGTTCGGGCAAATATCAAGGGGAGGTTTCCAGAATCTGGCGCCGACGGATGTTCCGCCAGGAGAGCGC